>JABXHY010000089.1 GCA_013373375.1 Gammaproteobacteria bacterium | reverse complement strand
CGTTAGCACCACCGTGAGCAGGTCCCCACAAGCTGGCGATACCAGATGCAATACACGCAAACGGATTAGCTCCTGATGAGCCCGCTAATCGAACAGTTGAAGTAGAACAGTTTTGCTCGTGGTCTGCGTGCAATGTGAAAATTCGATCCATGGCGCGGACCAATACTGGATCTGGTTTTTCATCGGTTGATGGCATTGAGAACATTTGGTTTAAGAAGTTCTCCGCATATGACATCTCATTACGAGGATAAACGAAAGGAAAGCCCATCGAATAGCGATAGCACATCGCAGCAATAGTTGGAACTTTCGCAATCAAACGAAACGCACTGCGACGTCTATGTTCCGGGTTATTGATATCTAAAGAGTCGTGATAAAAAGCAGAAAGAGCACCAACTACGCCAACCATGACGGCCATTGGATGAGCGTCACGCCGGAATCCATTAAAGAAGTGCGTCAGCTGCTCATGCAGCATTGTATGGTTATTCAATTCATCGAGGAATTCTTGTTTCTCATCTTGATTGGGTAATTCACCGTTGAGTAATAGGTAAGCAACTTCCATAAAATCCGATTGAACAGCAAGGTCTTCGATAGGATAGCCGCGATATAAAAGAACACCTTTTTCGCCGTCAATAAAAGTAATTTTAGATTCACATGATGCAGTTGACATAAAACCAGGGTCATAGGTGAAAACACCATGTTTAACTAAAGAGGTAACATCGATAACATCTTTGCCTAATACCGGACTGTAGACCGGTAAATCAATCTCTTGACCAGTGTGAAGGGTTAATTTGGCTTTATCATTTGCCATTCGTGACTCCTTAAATAAGTCATAATTATGTCATGGTGCAAAATTTGGGTGTAACTATAGGTTCCAGAATATTTTTGTCAATGGCATAGGCACCTTAAATCGATTAAGTTGATTAACTTTTATACAAAATTGCCGCGTTTTATCGCAAAGCACAAATCCATTTGTAAACAAAGAGTTGCGGCTATATAATTTGCGCAAAGTTGCGCGGGGCAAATGCTCTTCTATATTAAGTATAGCTCAGTAACGAGTATGCAAGTGTATCTGTGCAGCGTTCATTAGTACGACAATTGGGGAGTAAGAGATCATTCTTTTACTCACTTCATATTCAGCGACAACATTAAAAGTAAATAGCCGTGAATAAGCAAAGACCAAAAAATCTTGATCTGACAACGATCAGCTTCCCGGTGACTGCTATATCGTCGATTCTTCATCGAATTACCGGCGTGTTTCTAGTTATCGGTATTCCTGTTCTCTTATGGATGTTAGGTACATCACTAGCGTCGAAAGAGGGCTTCTCTGAAATTAATCAGTTTATTAATAGCGCTTTTGGTTCCTTTGTATTTTGGGCCATTCTGACAGCGATTTCTTACCACATTATTGCTGGTGTTCGTCACTTGTTGATGGACGCAGGCTTAGGCGAAACATTAGAAGGTGGCATGCTCGGTGCCAAGATTGTTCTAGTGCTTAGCGTAATCGCTGCAATTGGATTAGGAGTTTGGATATGGTAGCTACAGTGACTAGCTTCGGTCGAAGCGGATTACACGACTGGTTTATTCAGCGCTTGAGTGCGGTCGTTATGGCATTGTTTACGGCCTATACCATTTATTTTGTCGCAACAACGCCGAATCTCGGTTACGAGCAATGGGTTGGATTCTTTGACTCAATGATTGTTAAAGCTTTCTCGATTGTGACTTTAATTTTACTCAGTCTGCATATCTGGGTGGGTATGTGGATAGTAGCAACAGACTACATTAAGCCGACTGGCATTCGTATGGTTTTTCAAGCAGCACTCATTATTTACTGCTTGGTAATCATTTTTTGGGGCTTTCAAATTTTGTGGAGTGTATAAATGGGAATTCCAGTTTATACCTATGATGCGGTAATCGTTGGCGGCGGTGGTGCCGGCATGCGAGCTTCATTACAGCTAGCTAAATCTGGGCAGAAAGTTGCTCTTATCTCTAAAGTATTTCCAACCCGTTCGCACACAGTTGCCGCTCAAGGCGGTATAACCGTAGCTCTGGGTAATTCCCACGAAGACGATTGGCGTTGGCACATGTATGACACCGTCAAAGGTTCTGACTACATTGGTGACCAAGAAGCCATCGAGTATATGTGCCAAAATGGACCGCCAACCATCCTTGAGCTAGAGCATATGGGTTTACCATTTTCTCGAACCGAAGATGGTCGCATTTATCAGCGTCCTTTCGGTGGCCAGTCGAAAGATTTCGGTGGTGAGCAAGCTGCTCGTACAGCCGCTGCTGCAGATAGAACTGGCCATGCAATGCTGCACACGCTTTATCAACAAAATCTTGCCGCTAAAACAGAGTTTTTTATCGAATGGTATGCAATTGACTTAGTCACAAATGACCAAGGTGATGTTGCTGGTGTTATTGCTATGTCCATTGAAACCGGTGAAGTTGTGATGTTTAAATCACGAGCGACCGTGTTCGCGACTGGTGGAGCAGGCCGAATTTATCAATCGACTACGAATGCGTTTATCAATACTGGTGACGGTATTGGTATGGCTCATCGCGCTGGTTACGCATTGCAAGATATGGAAATGTGGCAGTTCCACCCAACTGGTATTTATGGCGCTGGTACGCTTGTTACAGAAGGCTGTCGTGGTGAAGGTGGTTACCTAATCAATAAAGACGGTGAGCGCTTTATGGAGCGTTACGCTCCAAACGCGAAAGACCTAGCAGGTCGTGATGTTGTGGCTCGCT
>JABXHY010000087.1 GCA_013373375.1 Gammaproteobacteria bacterium | reverse complement strand
TTAAGAAGGTTAATTCGAAATGAGTTGAACATGAGTTTTAATGAATGGCGGCAACAGATACTACTAATCCATGCGTTAGAAATGATGGCACGCGGAGAATCAATTGGAGATGTCGCCTATACTCTAGGCTATTCAACGCCAAGTAACTTTATCGCGATGTTTCGTCGGGTCTATGGCGAGTCACCCACGCGTTACTTTTCGAACCGCGGTATATAACTGCCAACAGCATATCTGGGTTAGTTATGTTTTGGCGCTTTTGGTAGGCATTGACTAATCCAATACAGACAAATTAGAACACATACTTTAGCTCATTTATATCCAATCGCGGCAAACATGCCTTTCCCCCACTGCGTTAGTGCTGCTCTTCATCCATAAATCTCACGATCCATGAACTAATTGTAGGCAAAAGACAAAACCTGACCTCATTATCTAATCCCATCCAATTTGAGCACCAAGTTCGTATTACGAAGCGACTTCACCTCTTAATACAAATTGATATTAATCAACAATATAAATACAATTGTAGGTACGTATCACTATATAAAACTAAATGTTTAGTTAGAATCCATCTCAGGCATATCTAGTAGTAAAGCATCGAGCACTGTTCATCATGAAGATTTATATTTCAAAAAGTTTATCCATTGCAGGTTATGAAGGTTTTCACTTGGTTCAAGATCACATCGGAACCAACTTCGAAAACCCTTGGGATGATTTTGGTTACAAAGTAACATTCAAGCTTTATCACGTCTCCAAAGGTGAATCTAACAAAGTAGGAACTTTAAAATTACTGATCAATGGTCAGAAATACACTGCTTCATATCTCTATGAAAAAGGAGAGCCACTATCAAAGAAGATTTTTGATGTAACAGAAGTGATTGGAGAACTAGAAGCAGTTTCTCTGGGGGAGAGTATTGATTACTACCAAAAATTGAGCTTCGTACTTGGAGAAAACCAAAACAAAGTTGATAGCTTATTATCACACCTTCACGATGCAAGCTACTTAATTGAAAACACTGTCAAATTTACCAAGTTTGATGGATATGACGAAACTATAGGTCGTGATGGAGAAACAACTAAGTCATTAATAAGAAAGGGGTATCATGTAGCCTTAGGGACTTATGAGACTGAAACAATATTTAATCTTCAACTTGACGAACCATTAGAAACGATGGATCCAATAGAGTTCAGGTTTAACACATCAAAAGAAATCGCAAAAACTAACATAAATCTCCTAATTGGAGAAAATGGGGCAGGCAAAAGCTATGTTCTGAAACGGATAACTGAAGTCATTTCTGGTGTTCATAAAAATAGTCATAGCTGGCCATTTTTTCACAAACTAATAGTCACAGCTTACTCTCCTTTTGAGAGCTTTTATACGAAAACTCAATTGCTCGACTTACTAGACAAAAAGCATGACCAACCGAAAAGAAAAAGAAAGTCAAAAGACAGAAGAAACATACAAATCAACAAATATGCCTACATTGGATTTAAAGATAATAGAAGCAACTTTAATCTAGACTGGCCCAAAGAATCTAGCGTCAAGTCAATAAAGTCAATAATGAAATATGACAGAGAAGAAAACTGGTGGAACGAAGATACTCGACTAAAAACTCTAAAGGATACCCTCTCCCTATGCATGGACTTTGATGACGTTGCAGTAAAGCTAATTTCCACAGGTGAATATTATAAAATAAACGGTCATAAAATAAAATCATTCAATGAAAGAAAAGAAGATTTTGATGAAAAAGCAGGATTATTCTTCCTAAAAAATGAGAAACCTATAAGTTTAAGTTCAGGTCAAGAAATTTTCTCATATATGATTCCTTCTCTAGTCGCTGAAATAGAAGATGAGAGTTTAATAATTATCGATGAACCCGAGCTATATCTTCACCCTACACTTGAAGTCGCTTTAATCAACATGCTAAAAAAGCTATTAGGCGAAACTAAATCTTCAGCAATTATTGCAACTCACTCTCCCTTAATAGCACGAGAAGTCGCGAGGGATGGCATTGTTATATTAAAGAACAAAAATGGCTATACCAGCGCCGTCAAACCAGAGATACAAACCTTTGGCGAATCACTTGAGATTATTATTGGAGAGGCTTTCGAAGACTTCCATACCGATAAGCCTTTTCAAAGTGAGATTGACCAGTTAAAGCAAAAAGAAGGCTTAGATAACATTGAGTCAATGTTATCTAAGTATTCAACAAAAATTGGAGATGAAGCTCTAGCCTACTTATTTGCTTCAGAAGTCGATGACAATATAGATTTCGAGGTAAAATAATGAAATATCTCGGTTATACTAGAATTAAGAAAGCGTCACATAAAGATTGGCTATTAAATTCTACATCCTCAAAAAAGGGAAATGTAGATGAGTTAAAAGACATAGAAGGTAAGCTAATCGATGTATATAAACACTATGATGGTATCGTTAAAAAACACTCCAAGAAAATAGGAAAGTCTCAGTTCAAAAAAAGCTCTGGTGTACTAAAAGACTTCTACAACAAGCCACCTGCGAGTTTAAAAAAAGAACTATTAAAGAGAAGAAATGAACATGGATTAAGTGAATGTCCATTTTGTGGCAACCCCGTTTCACCGAATACTTTAGATCACTTCATACCAAAAAACGATTGGCCAGAGTTTTCTATTTTTCCGAACAACTTAGTCCCTCAATGCCGCGATTGTGCACCTATCAAAGGAGATGACTACTTTGATGACACTGAGAAGCTAGCGATATTTCATAGCCCTATGTATCACAAGGCATTGTCAGAAGTAACATTCTCAATAGCAATTGACTTTGATCAAACCACAAAGTCAATCAGTGTAACACCAAAATTTTGGCTAACTGATGACATAAACTCTTGCGCTGTATCAGTAAAGAGATTGACACTTCACTTTAGAGGTTTACAAGTAAAGAAAAGAATTATCACATACAGCAACAGGATGTTAAGACACTGGAAAAGCTTACTAAGAGAAAATGACTTTGATATCTCAGATGCTCTTCAAACTCGTATTAATGAACGAACATCGGATGATCAAGACAAAAACTGGGAAACAGCACTTTATAAAGGGATTCTTAAAAATCAGGACCTTGTTAACTATTTAGAAAGCTTGACTCCTACTGGGAAAACACATGTACAAAAGCCTAAGGCTCAAATACATGAACTAGAACTTTGACTTGGAAGCATCTTAAAAGGCGAACCCGATCTTGGGTTCTCCTTTTAACTTGTGTAACTTTAATTTTTGCTTTTACGTAAACCCATGACCATTTAAGTTTCTACACTTTAGATAGCAAATCATTTGTTATACTTGAGCTAATCTATGAAGAGAAAAATTCGCAAAATTGCGAACTAATTTCTGTCCAAATCCGTGTTACCAACAGCATATCCTTAATCTGTAGTCCCCACCCCACACACCAGCACTAAGCATCTTTCTTTCAAAATAAATCCCCCACTAACCACCAGGTTGAGTTTCTAGATCATTGTTGTTAGATTGGCTGGATGAAGTTTATCCCAACGACTACATCATTCTTTTTTTGGTGGCGCTCTAAATAGAGCGGCGCTGAATTCATACATTCTTTAGCTGCTGGAAGGTAGC
>JABXHY010000052.1 GCA_013373375.1 Gammaproteobacteria bacterium | reverse complement strand
CTGGTCGGGGAAGAGGGATTCGAACCCCCGACATCCTGCACCCAAAGCAGGCGCGCTACCAGACTGCGCTATTCCCCGATATTCGCCCGAAAGGCATTGCCCTTCAGAGAGCGCGCATAATACTGATTTCGCTTCAGGTCGTCAATAACGAAAAACATTTAATTATTGGATTTTTAACACTTTCATCTAAGCTGGATTCTTGAGAAAATTACAGCTTATTCATTTCCGTTATACTTATTTTAGGCACTTCTGTTTATGACTGCACGAATCATTGATGGTAAAGCCATCGCTGGCAATTTAAAAGCTGAACTGGCAACCAAAGTAGAAGTGCGTGTCAATGAAGGCAAAGCGAGGCCTGGCCTAGCGGTCATTTTAGTTGGCAACGATGCGGCTTCTTCAATTTACGTAAATAAAAAAGTTGAAGCCTGTAAAGCAATTGGATTTAACTCAGAGAAAATAGAGCTGCCGGCAACAACCAGCGAACAAGAGCTTTTAGCGACGATAGATAAGCTAAACGATGATCCTACTATTCATGGTGTTCTCCTCCAGCTTCCGATTCCAGAGCACATTGATTCGAATAAAATGTTAGAGCACATAGCTCCCCATAAAGATGTCGATGGGTTTCATGCGTTTAATCTTGGTCGTCTGGTTCAGAGAAACCCTTTATTGCGATCTTGTACGCCTAAAGGAATTGTCACATTACTCGAATCTCTCGAAGGAGTAGACGTAAGAGGTATGGACGCCTGTATTATTGGAGCATCTAATATAGTAGGTCGCCCAATGGCTCTTGAGCTGTTGATTAAAGGTTGCACTGTAACCGTATGTCATAGATTCACTAAAGATTTGCAAGCTCATGTTTCTCGCGCAGATTTAGTGATTGCTGCTGTTGGAAAGCCTGGAATTGTGAATGGCGATTGGATAAAACCTGGTGCCATAGTTATTGATGTTGGAATTAACCGATTAGAAGACGGCTCTATCGTTGGAGATATCGAGTTTGATAAAGCGAAAGAAAACGCCAGCTGGATAACTCCGGTTCCGGGAGGGGTTGGTCCAATGACCGTTGCTACTCTAATGGAAAATACTCTAATTGCAGCAGAGTTAGACGAGAATACCGATAGAAATTAAAGAGTTGGTCTAACTTTCTGCGATTGAAAAAGCAATCGCTTGGTTTTTCTCATCAGAAATTGATATATGCAATTGATTGATATTGTTGTTATTTAACAGTTCTGCGGCGACGCCCGATACTTCGACATAAGGTCGACCGTTTTCGTCATTTAACACCGAGAAATCAGCAAATCTAACACCCTTTGCGAGACCAGTGCCAAGAGCTTTCATAATCGCCTCTTTAGCTGCAAATCGTTTCGCTAAATAATGAACGGGATGTGTTGCAAAGTTTTTGGTTTGCAATTCCCGTTCACTCAAAATCCGCTCGGCAAACTTAACTCCAAACTGCTTATAGGAGCGTTCAACTCGCTTTATTTCAACAATGTCGGTGCCTATGCCGATTATGGCCATTGTCTCGCCTCTACCATCAAAGCACGCATGTCTTTTACCGCAGATTCAAGACCAGTAAGAACTGCTCTGCCTATGATTGCGTGACCAATATTTAACTCAATGATTTGAGGAATGCGAGCAATCGGCTGAACATTATGATAGTGAAGTCCATGTCCCGCATTGACCTTAATTCCAATCGAGTCAGCATAAGCAGCAGCATCGGCAATCCTCACCAACTCTTTAGTCGCGGAATCCTCATCAAGAGCATCGGCATAACCGCCAGTATGCAATTCAATATACGGGGCTCCGCATCGATTAGCAGCATCAATTTGTGACCGATCAGCATCAATAAAAAGCGAAACTTTTATTCCTTTATCCGCGAGACGGTTACATGCCTTTTTCACAGCGCCTTCTTGACCTATTACATCAAGTCCGCCTTCGGTTGTTAACTCTTCTCTTTTCTCAGGTACCAGACACACAAATTCAGGCTCAGTGGACTCTGCTATTGTCATCATCTCTTCGGTAATAGCCATCTCCAGATTCATTCGAGTTTGTAGAGTTTGTTTAAGCAATTTAACATCACGATCAGTAATGTGCCTTCGATCTTCTCGAAGATGAATGGTAATACCATCCGCGCCTGCTCTTTCCGCTACTGCAGCTGCGTGTACAGGATCCGGGTAGATTGTTCCACGAGCATTTCTCAGTGTCGCAATATGATCAATGTTTACACCAAGTAAAATAGGTCTGGTCATAAAACTCATTTCTCAAATTAATTCGATGTCTTAGAAAGACACTAACTCTTATTAAGTTACGAACTCTCAGAAAGACACTTGCTCTCAGGAGCTCACATTAAATATCATCATATAATCTTGAGTATCACATCATCAAGAACTTGAACGCGTTAAAACAGGTCAGTTGTCAAAATCTTCTGATGGCTATCAAGTGTTCATCTAATTTTGTTTTTTTCCCATTGCCGCCATAACTCTCTACTTTTGAGTGGCTTTTCACCGAGATGGCTGGCCAACAGGCGTCTGGTCAGTTGCTTTAGAACAGCTAAACTAAACTCATCCCATTGGTGATCGGCTATTTTCAAAAGCTCATCACCCTTTATTGAGTTTCGCTTTTGCTGAAGGTTATTTATCTCAAAGCCAGACTGCTGACGAAAATCATAATACAAATTAGGATCGATTGATTCTCCATTCATATCGAACTGAAAATCGACGCCTTCGCCCAGCTCATCCAGCAATGATAACTCAAATAATCTCAAATTAACTTGATTAACTGACCCGACATGCAAGTCTTGGTAGATTTGTTCGATTTTATTATATACGTCTGGACACGGTGACTGAGGTTGTAGAATGCGCATTGCAACTTCACTGACATAACACGCGACTGCGTATTTATCACCAGTAAGAGAAACGGCAGCTTTGAGAGTTTCAGATTCGGTTAATGTTTTAAGTTCTCCTTTTCCACGGCACATAACATTTATTTGTGCTGTCATCTGCAACTCAGAGCGCTTGTTTCCTCTGCCTAGCTTTCGGGCACTCCTTGCTAGACATGAAAAGCGGCCTTGCTCAACGCCTAAACACTCAATTACCAAACTCGTTTCTTGGAAGGCTCGTGCATGCAAAACGAATACAGTGTCAGAAAAACTTACAACACTCATCAATTGTGCTCATCGTACCCTAGCGACCTAAGTGCTCTTTCATCATCCGCCCATCCATCTTTTACTTTTATCCAGGTTTCCAAATAAACTTTACAGTCGAATAAGCGTTCCATTTCCTTTCGAGCGTCTCTACCAACTACTTTTAAACGCTCTCCCTTATGGCCAATCAATATCGCTTTTTGTCCATTTCTTTCGACTAAAATCAAAGCATTAATATGAGCGGTTCCTTTTTCATCAAATGTAAATTTTTCAATTTCAACCGTAACAGAATAGGGTATTTCATTTCCCGAATGACGCATGATCTTTTCCCGCACAATTTCAGCTGCGAGAAACCGCTGACTTCTGTCAGTAATGAAGTCTTCTGGATAAAAGAATTGGTTTTCCGGAAGAAGTTTTAAAATCATCTGTTGCAACACTTTAACATTATCTCCTGACTCAGCGGCTCCAGGAATAACTTCGTTAAAGTTATGTAATGATGATAAATGTTGTAAATGAGGTAACAGTTCAGACTTCTTTTTTACATTATCAATTTTATTAACAAACAGAATCGAAGGTACTTTAGAAGCTTTAACAAAAGATAAAGCTAACTCATCATCTTTATTCCAATGAGTTCCTTCAACTACCAGTATATTAATATCGACTTCCTTGGCGGAACTTCCCGCCGCTTTATTCATTAGCCGATTGATCGCTCGCGCTTCGTCTACATGAAGGCCTGGCGTGTCTACATAAACGATTTGATGATTTACTTTTGTATCGATACCTAAGATTCGATGACGGGTGGTTTGGGGTTTCTTCGATGTAATACTTATTTTTTGTCCAAGTAGTTGATTAAGCAAGGTCGACTTTCCAACATTTGGCCTACCTAAAATTGCAACATACCCGCAATAAGTTTTTTTTTCACTGCTCACTTAAAATATGCTCCAAGGCTTTTTCTGCAGCCGCTTGCTCTGCTTTTCTTCGACTTGTTCCTTGCCCAACAACAGACAAGTCGCGTTCAGAAATGCAGCAACTAACCCAATAAGTTTTGTTATGGTCTTGCCCTTCCGAGCGCTCAACCAAATACTCAGGCAAATTGAGTTTTCTCGATTGTAACCACTCTTGCAGACGCGTTTTTGGATCCTTTTCTGCAGTATCAAGATTTAAATGATTCAACCTGGAATCAAATAGCCGTTGTATCACCTTTTGCACAGTTTCTAAATTAGAATCGAGCAAAATAGCGCCTAAAATCGCTTCTACTGTATCGGATAAAATAGACGCTCGGCGGTAGCCACCACTTTTTAACTCACCGGCACCTAATATAAGTATATCGCCGAGCTCCAGTTCTTTCCCCACTTCAGCAAGCGTTTTTTCTTTCACTAAAGAGGCTCTAAGTCGAGTCAGCTGACCTTCTGTTGCTTTTGGAAAACGCTGATATAACGCCGAAGCAATCACAAAGCCGAGAACACTATCACCTAAAAATTCCAGGCGCTCATTATTTTGTCCTTTTGCACTTCGGTGAGTCAGGGCTTGTGTTAAAAATAGTTGATTAGAGAAGTGATAATCCAGTCGCGCCTGCAGGTTCTCTAATGCAAAATATTGCTTAGTCAAGCTTGAAACCTTTGCATTAAATTGTTGCTTTGTTTTTAAAATCGACTAAAAGATAAAGGTTACCGATGAGTGGTACACGCTTTTCATATTCGATCGTCACTTCCAATTTGCCATCACGAACTTGCCTGAACTTTATATGCTCTTTTTTCACACTGTTCACTTGATCAAGTTGAAATTGCTTTTCTAACTTTGCCATGATTTCTCGTTTGCTCGACCCACCACCTTGGTGCTCAAGTTTAGCCAAAGCTTGCCTAACACTCATACCCTCTATGTAGATAGGAGTCAGATTTAATGCAACATAGAGTCCTAAAAAGCCGACTGCTGCATAAAACATCCATTGCCACATCGATGCGCCACGCTGCTTTTGATACATACTAGTTCTCCTCTATCAATACTTTATTATAGCCAATCTATTGAATTGAACCCACACGATCAAAGTTTACCCCAGTTGGCACCCAGTGGAAAAAACCATTTTGATCAAAGCCGAATTCTAAATGTAACCATATCGCTTCAGCCTTACCCACCATCCGCTCTTCAGGAATGAAGCCCCAGAAGCGACTGTCGCTACTCCCGGTGCGATTATCACCAATTGCAAAGAATTCACCTTCTGGCACCAAAACGCCGTTTTCCCAGTCTTCAATATAAGAAGCATATTCCGTTTTTGAAAAGAATATTCGCTTGCTAATATCATTTCGTTGTTTACTCAACTGTTCATAGATTCTATGAGCTTGAGGTATATGTAAACGTTGTCCTTTTTTGCTTCGGTCTATCAGAATTTGATGCTCAACCCCAGCCAGGTTTTCCGATAAAATATCATCCCCTTCAAAACCAAATGGCTCTACTATAGTGTTATCAATCGTATTTGCGACACCGCACTTTAAGTTAGCGTCCATAGCACTTTGCTGTTGCTCTGCAGTTTTACATGCTGGCTTAATTTTTAATTGGTGATCGGGAGTGTAATACACTGTATCCCCAGGTAACCCAATCAATCGCTTTATATAGTCCTTATCCGGTTCATGAGGCGCCCTAAAAACGATAACATCACCTCTTTTCGGAGCAGAACCTTCGGTAATCTTAGTTTTTGTTACAGGAAGTCTGAGACCATATTCAAACTTATTGACCAAGATAAAATCATGTACCCACAAAGTTGGCTTCATAGATCCGGAAGGAATTTTGAACGGCTCGTAAACAAATGAACGCAACCCCACTATCAAAAGCAATAGAGGGAAAAAAGACCAGCCATAATCGATCCACCAAGGCATCTTTTTAACTGCTTCTACTTCAGCAGAAGAAGCATTGGCATTTTTTTGATACAAAGCATCGAGGTCAGCTTTTTTCTTTTTTTCCAGATAAAGTTTTTCAACTAAGGTAATTACGAAGCTGATAAACAAAGCGACAACAAGAATTAATTCAAAATTAGGCAGCATATACCAAACTAAAGCAACCAGAAGACCGACGACGAGTAAAGTATCTGAAGTTTGGACCCACTCAGGCTTTTTCAAAAACTCCTGAGCCTTTTCAAAATCAATATTTCTTGATTTATTCTTCGCCGCGTTCAACTTACTTACGCGGCTTTTACGCCAAACGAAAAAGTCTAGCGAACTCGCAATTGCGGTAGCGACTAATACAACTGATAAAATAACTTTTAAGTCCATAAAAATTCCGATGTCTTTTTATTCTTTTCCAACTTGAAGCACTGCTAGAAACGCATCTTGCGGAATTTCAACCCGACCGACTTGTTTCATTCGCTTTTTACCTTCTTTTTGCTTTTGTAGTAACTTTTTCTTCCGACTTACATCGCCACCGTAACATTTTGCAGTAACATTTTTACGTAATGCTTTTACTGTTGAACGAGCAATAATTTGGTTACCAATCCCAGCTTGTATTGCCACTTCAAACATTTGTCTGGGAATAAGCTCTTTCATTTTCTCAACCAATTCGCGGCCGCGATAATGAGCTTGCTCTTTGTGGACAATCATAGCAAGCGCATCAACTTTGTCGCCGTTTATCATAATATCTAATCGAGCTAGTGATGCTGGCTGAAATCTAATAAAGTTATAATCCAGAGACGCGTACCCTCGGCTCACCGATTTAATACGATCAAAAAAGTCGAGCACCACTTCATTCATAGGTAACTCGTAAGTCAGCGCTACTTGATTTCCCGCATACTGCATATTTTTTTGTACGCCACGTTTTTCGACACATAATGTAATGACATTGCCCAGATAATCTTGCGGAACCAGAATATTGGCTTCAACAATTGGTTCTCGCATTTCTGAAATTTCGCCAGGCTCAGGCAACTTAGAAGGATTATCAACGTAAATGGTTTCACCATTATTTTTAACAATCTCAAACACAACCGTAGGGGCAGTAGTGATTAAATCAAGATCGTACTCACGCTCAAGCCGTTCCTGAATGATTTCCATGTGCAGCATGCCCAAGAAGCCACAACGAAAACCAAAACCTAGTGCGGTCGAATTTTCCGGTTCAAAAAATAACGACGCATCATTAAGACTGAGCTTACTTAGAGCATCACGAAAATTTTCATAATCATCTGACGAGACTGGAAATAATCCAGCATAAACTTGAGGTTTAACTTTCTTAAATCCTGGTAAACGAGCATCTGCGGGATTTTTAACATTTGTGAGAGTGTCACCAACAGGAGCACCTTGTATGTCTTTAATACCAGCGATAACAAAACCAACTTCGCCCGCTCTCAGTCTTCCGGTGTCGTGTCTTTTAGGAGTAAAAATACCGACATGGTCGACCAGATGTGCTTTACCTGTCGACATTACTACCATTTTCTCTCCCGCATTGAGAGTACCTTCGACTACACGTACTAAGGACACAACGCCAAGATAGTTATCGAACCAAGAATCAACAATCAGTGCTTTCAAAGGCGCATTTTCATCGCCTTGTGCGGCAGGAACTTTTGCGACAATAGTCTCGAGAACATCTTCAATACCTATGCCTGTTTTCGCAGAACAACGTACGGCGTCTGTAGCTTCAATCCCAACGATGTCCTCAATCTCTTGCGCAACCCTATCAGGATCAGCTGCCGGTAAGTCGATCTTATTTAAAATTGGGATGACTTCCAAATCCTGCTCAATTGCGGTATAGCAATTGGCAACGGTCTGGGCTTCAACTCCTTGCCCCGCATCCACTACCAGCAGAGCTCCTTCACAGGCAGCGAGCGAGCGAGACACTTCATAAGAAAAGTCAACGTGCCCTGGAGTATCGATAAAATTAAGCTGATAGGTATTACCATCTTTCGCTTCATAGTTCAGAGTAACGCTCTGGGCTTTTATGGTGATCCCTCGCTCTCTCTCTAAATCCATGGAGTCAAGAACCTGCTCAGCCATTTCTCGATCAGTCAGTCCACCACAAAACTGAATTAAACGATCGGATAGCGTCGATTTCCCATGATCAATATGCGCGATAATCGAGAAGTTACGAATAAACTGTGTGTACGACATAAATGCTTGTTAGCCTGAAATTTAAAGTTGAGCCGCCCCACTGGAGGCTCAAATACGTTAGTCTAAACAAAGGTCGCGATCTTACAGTATTTCTTTGCAGAAAGGCAGTGGCGGCCTATCAAGACCGCCAACTAAATCGAGAAAGGAGTCTAAGTTCGACTAACTACTCTTGATCGCCAAGTTTCAAGACTAAAAATCTAGGTACGCCTCGACGAACAACCAATACAGCGACAGACCCATTTTCCGGTAATTGATTTAAAGCTTCTTGGTAGTCATCTAGATTCGCAATGCTTTGCTGGTTAAGCATTTGTAGGATATCGCCTTCACTGATTCCTGCATCACCAGCAGGCCCAGGGACGACTCTACGCACCAATACGCCGTAACTCACATTAGCCCGTTCTTGCATTTGCTCCGTTAACTCAACGACTTCTAATCCTAGTCGCGTGCCACCGAGCCCACCGTTTCCAGGAGCCGAAGCCACAGCTGATGAAGGTCTCTCACCAACAGTAACATCGATAGACTTTTTCTTTCCTCCATTGCGGAGCACTGTCAATTCAATTTCAGTGCCCGGTTTCACTCGTCCGACGCTAAATGGAAGGTCTGCAGCAGACTCGATTGTTTTCCCGTCAACTTTAATCACGATATCCCCGACTTCAATTCCTGCTTCAGCAGCGGGAGAGTCTGGCGTTACCGAGTTGATCAATGCACCTTTGACATCGTCTAGACCAAATGCTTTCGCTTTGTCGTAGTCAACTTCTTCATAACCAACACCCAAAAATCCTCGGCTTACTGCTCCAGATTCACGCAACTGGTCACTAACTTCCATCGCGAGATCCATTGGGATCGCAAATGCCAAGCCCATATTTCCACCGGTCATACTGAAAATCTGTGAGTTGATGCCCACTACTTCGCCTCGCTCATTAAATAGCGGACCACCAGAATTTCCTCTGTTAACTGCGGCATCAGTTTGAATAAAGGGTACATACTGCTCAGTTCTCAGACTTCGACCTTTTGCACTAACAATTCCAGCAGTTACTGTGTGCTCAAGCCCGAAAGGAGCTCCGTATGCCAGAACCCATGCACCAACCTTTAATTTACTTACATCGCCAATTGCAACCGGCTTTAACCCCTTGGCATCGATTTTTAAAAGTGCGATATCAGTGCCTTCATCTTCACCTAATAACTCAGCTTTAAACACTTTTTTGTTTACTAACTGAACAAATATTGATTCAACTCCATGAATTACGTGTCGATTGGTGAGTACATAACCATCTTTGTCGATAACAAAACCTGAGCCAGAAGGTCCAGGCGCTGTGCGACCACGACTTTCGACTTCCGTTTTTATCACGACAACAGAATCTTTCACCCGCTCTACTGTTTCTGTAAAGTCAGGAAATCGAGCAAAACCAGTGGAAATAAAAAATAATAAAAAAGAAATACCCAATAGTTTAGTGACCCGCACTTTTTATTCTCCTGTGTTAAATCAAGCTTTAAAATTTAATGGATTGACCTATACAGACCTTTTGTTATCAGATAAGTGTCGTTCAAAATGTAACGTCATGTTTTCATTTGCAAAACCAACCATGCGTATACTGAACAAGAATTTACGATTCAAGAGCTTTGCAATTATTTGTGCTAGAGCAAACCCGGACATTAAACCTGCGATACCACCAATCACTTGAAAACTTTCCGACAACCCAAAAACATTGAATATAAGAGCTATCGTAAAAAAAGTGATTAGAGGAAATAAATAAATCAACGAAGAGGCAATTAATAATCCACGCTCAGGCACTACGACTACGACTTTGTCTCCCACAACTGCGTTAATCGAATTCTCAAGTCGTATTTGCTGCCTTTTATTTCCAAGCGCTTTAGCCAAAATGCCCGTTCCGCATGTCGTCTGAGCCTGACAACTGCCGCAGCCGGCCTGTTGCAACGGCACAACCAAAGCAAAATCGTGATCGAGAGAAATCACTTCCGCAACCTCATGTCGGTTTTTACTAAGTTGAGCCTGCATTTCCGCTTTCCAGTTAACCAAATACATTCTGCAATACAGTATTGCTTTAAATTGGGTCATGTGAGAAAAACACAAGTAACAATAAACCACCTGAGTGTGACTTGAGAGTCTGACATTCTCACCCAGTGTGTTACCCCACCTACCTTCCGTTAGTCCAAAACAAAAACGGCGATTCACTCGATCGCCGTTTATTCATTATCCCTGAGTTAAAAATGGTATTCATTTAACAACTATTGCTTGAGTTGCTCTTGCTTTGCTTTTTGCTCTGCTTCACGATTCTGCTTTTCAAGCTCTGCCATTACCTGCCGAAACTGTCGAGGTGTCATCCTGAAAGTTTTCACCTGCTCACCGCTTACCAACCTCACATAAGGTTTTGAACCCTGCGCAGTTTGTTTCTCATCCGCATATTGACTAAAAATAGCGTCAATTCTCTCCAACTGAGCTTGCTCTTCATTGGTTAAATGATACTCAGCAATCATAGTGTCATTGTCTGCGACATTTTTTACTTGGGAATTATTCTGACTGACAAACTGTTCCCCAGAATTTCCCGAAGGAGCAACGCCAGATGTCGGCCACCATTGAGCTCCTAATACAACAGCCAGTGCAACTGAAGCCGCCACTGCCCAACCTTTAAAAGCGGCTTGCTGACTACGACGTCTAGGTGCGAGAACAGTGGGTTCATTATCCAGTGCTTCTGCAACCTTTTGGCTAAAGCCGGCATGCCAATGAGAGCTGGTCTCATTATTTAATGCTGCTCGGATAATATGATAAGACTCAAAAGACTTACTCAACTCAGCAGAGTCGGAGCACGCTTTTACGACTTTAACATCATGAGTATCGTCAAGCTCGCCGTCCATCCACTCGGACAGAGTCTGCTTAAGTTCATCACTTTTCATTTAATCCAACCCCGTAGTTGTCTTTTAATCGTTTGTTCGTACGGCGACAAATTTTGCGGCAGCTACTCGTCTGCGGCCTATTATTTAGCCTTTCAACTTAATAAATTGTAACCGTTCGTGTCTCTATGACTACAACAATTCGCTAATGTTCCGCTCAATTGACTCACGAGCACGAAAAATTCTTGAACGTACTGTTCCAACTGGGCAATCCAGTACTTCAGCAATTTCCTCATAACTCATACCTTCCATTTCACGCAAAGTAATTGCGGAACGAAGATCTTCAGGCAACTGCTCAATTGATTCATATACCCGCCGCTTTAGCTCATCTTTTAGCATCATTCTTTCTGGACTGCCAATGTCTCTTAACGCATCACCACTGCTGTACTGCTCTGCATCTACAGCATCAACGTCAGTATCCGGTGGACGGCGCCCTTGAGCTACTAAGTGATTTTTAGCTGTATTTATTGCTATGCGATACATCCAGGTGTAAAACGCACTGTCTCCCCGAAAATTTGGTAATGCCCGATAAGCTTTAATGAAAGCCTCTTGCGCAACATCAGAAATATCAGCAGGATCTCGCACCAATCGCGAAATCAAACTGAATACCTTGTGTTGATATTTTTTTACTAATAAGTCAAACGCTTTTTTATCGCCTGACTGCACTCGTTCTACTAGCGCCATATCATTCCCAGCACTCATACAACCTCCTTCTGAGTGTCAGGTGTATGTAATTATTCGACATGGTATGACCCCTGATTAAAAGATTAGTTCGTGTTACTAGCATTAATTTTTTATAATTATGACGACTTTTGATTTAAAACCGAAGCATAAACACAAGCGTAATCAAAAGTTTCTCAGATAAATTTCTGACTTTTGATTGTTAGGTGGTAAAAAAGAAGCAATAAATCAAGAGTCAGGCCAATGAAGGATACAAGATGGCTCAGCATCGTTTTGACGTACTCATAATCGGCTCGGGAGCTGCAGGGCTATCTGCTGCGCTACACTTAAGTCAGATTGCAAAAGTAGCCGTTCTATCAAAAGCAGAACTAACCGAAGGTTCTACATTTTATGCTCAAGGAGGAATTGCTGCTGTTTTAGACTCAAAAGACAGTATTGATTCACATGTGGATGATACTTTGATCGCAGGTGCGGGTTTATGTAAATCTGAAGCTGTTAGGTACACAGTTGAAAATTCAAGGGCAGCAATCGAATGGCTCATAAGCCAAGGCGTAGCTTTTAGCAAAAATGAAAACGAAAGTACCAAAACAGATTTTGAATACCATCTCACTCGCGAAGGAGGACACAGTCACCGTCGAATTATTCACAGTGCTGACGCGACAGGTCGAGCTGTCTCGACAACTTTAGTGGGAGCAGTAAAACAGCGAAGTAACATTACATTGTTCGAACGATATAACGCTGTTGATTTAATTACGACACCTGACACAGAGTCAAATAGTGAGCATGCAAAGCGATGTATTGGAGCTTACGCTCTTAATTTGGATACACAACAAGTCGAATCCTTTAGTGCAAAATTTGTCATTTTGGCAACGGGAGGCGCCAGCAAAGTCTATTTGTACACCAGCAATCCCGACGTTGCGTCCGGTGATGGTATTGCGATGGCATGGCGTGCCGGATGTCGAGTCAGTAATCTGGAGTTTAATCAATTTCATCCCACTTGTTTGTATCATCCACAGGCAAGAACGTTTCTAATCTCCGAGGCTTTAAGAGGCGAAGGCGCTGTACTAAAGCGACCTGATGGTTCCCGGTTTATGCCCGAATATGACCAACGTGCTGAACTAGCTCCTCGAGATATTGTGGCCAGAGCGATTGATCATCAAATTAAAAAGCTCGGGGTGGAATGTGTATTTCTGGACATTTCCCACAAGCAACCGGAATTCGTCCGAAATCATTTTCCGACAATCCATCAAAAATGTCTTGAGCTTGGAATCGACATAACAGCCGAACCTATTCCTGTGGTTCCAGCGGCCCACTACACTTGTGGCGGAGTTAAAGTTGATCTGAACAGCAGAACAGATGTTTCGGGACTGTATGCAATTGGTGAAGTCGCGAGCACAGGATTACACGGTGCAAACCGGATGGCGAGTAACTCATTATTAGAGTGTTTAGTTTTTGCCAAATCAGCGGCCGAAAATATTGAATCGAAACTTGCCGAGGCACCTGACTTTTTAGAGATACCAGCATGGGATGAAAGCCGTGTTACCGACTCCGACGAACAAATAGTCATCACTCATAATTGGCACGAACTTCGACAGGTCATGTGGAACTATGTAGGTATTGTCCGAAGCAACAAAAGACTGGCTCGAGCCAAAAGAAGAATCGACTTACTCAAGCAAGAGATTCATGAATATTACTCAAACTTTAAAGTAACGAATGACTTACTGGAATTGAGAAACCTGGTGCTAGTCGCAGACTTAATGGTTCAGTGCGCGCAACAAAGAAAAGAGAGCCGAGGATTGCACTATAACCTAGATTACCCACAGCAACTCAGTGAAGCGGAAGACTCTATTGTGTTGGCTGACTTTGTCGGGTAATCAATTTTGTAAAAAGTTGATTACAAGCTGCTCACTCATTGATCTAAACATTATGATGCATTACTAAGATCGGTTGATTAAAAACTCTTCTCGACTTAACAACCGACTTAGGGCACGAAATTTTTCCTGACCAAGAGTATCACTCCAAAAAATCAGGACTTTCTTTTGTTTAGTTACCGAAAGACAAGTCATAAGAATGCACCCCGGAAGTCGAATCACAGGAAGATCCAAAGACACAATATTACTAAGTCCAGCAGAGCTGTAGTCATTTAGAAAATTATTTAAATCGACAGAGTCGACAGAACCAGTCTCGACAGAACCAGTCTCAACGACTCGCCATTCACTTCCCGAAACTAACAGGCTGATATCTTGATACTTTCGAGTGTAATATTTTCCGTATACGACCAAGCTAAGAAGAATAAAACAAGTAGCAAGTAACGCATACGTTGAGTGTTGAATAAACAACCAACAAACACCTATCGGAGCAATACTCAGTAAGACTATATAAAATCCAAAATACCTGCCGGCTTTCGCGCGAAATACTTCTCTCGTTGATTTCATTTGGCCTTCAAGAAGGGATTTCCATTTTACTACGAATTAATTCGACAAGTGCTTTGTAGTCTTTGTCTTCTGGCTGGTAATGCAACATCAACCAATTAAGCAAATCAGGATCCGGCTCATCTAAAAATCGAATAAAAACACTCTTTTGGGAATCGGTTAATTCTTCGTAATGTTGTTCGAAAAATGGTCGTAGAATAACATCAAGTTCTAAAAGACCTCGACGGCATAAAAACCTTACTTTTCGACTGTCAAATAGTTGCGTCATCTAAGGTATACTTGAGCTTATAAAAACGCTAAGTTAAACAAAGCAACCGTCAACTGCAAGCACTTGTTTAAAAGTGCTTGTATTTAAATAAGGCCACAAATTTTATGACAACTAAAGCCTTAGATCTTGGAATTTCTGAGATACAAGAAGCCGTTCAAAACCAACTACCTGTATTATTCGATCTCAGTGACTACGGCATTATTCAGGTACGAGGGCCGGACACGGTAAAATTTTTACAAGGCCAACTCACTTGCGATTTAGTCAAGCTGCAGGAAAATCAAGCAGTCATAGGCGCGCTCTGCTCACCTAAAGGACGAATCATAGCACTATTCGACTTATTAAAAGTGTCCTCAACAGAGTGCTGGTTACTCTTACCGAAAGAGACCTTGGAATTGACACTCACTACCTTAAAAAAATTCGGTGTCTTTTTTCCGTGTGACATCACAGATAACAGCGAAGACTTTTCAATAGTTGGCCAGCTAAAAACCTCACCAGAAACATCTAATGATTCAGATGCTAATTTGAGCCGACAAATATTACAAAGCGACTCGGATTTCATTGTTTCTTGGGCACAGAACCGAACAGTTCGAATATCACCCACTCGCCAAACAGAATCTTTTCTAGAGCAAGCGAAAAAAGAAAACCCATCAACTAAAATCTTTTCCGAAGTTTTATGGCGCTATCTAGATATCGAGCAGGGACGAGCACGATTGCATAAATCAACACAAGAAACATTTTTGCCTCACAATTTAAACTTGCACGAAATGGGCGGCATTAGCTTTGATAAAGGGTGTTACACCGGTCAAGAGGTTGTTGCCCGGATGCATTATAAGGGAAAACTTAAGTCTCATTTGTTTCGTTTATTTTCAGATGATGCCTGCCAGACTGCGCTTCCTGGAGAGCCTATTTATGGTGAAAATGAAAAAATAGGGGAAGTTGTCACATGTGCAAAAGTTGGTGAAAAAGCCCTGGTTTTAGGCTTCTGCAAAGACAAAATAGAAAATTTGGCAAAAATTCAGTGTAATCTGGAAAACACTTCTATACTAAGCATGTTGGATCATTAAACTTAAAAAAATGCGTGCTTATGAGCTTAGAACAGACTTTTTTAAATGAACTACTCGATGCCATCAAAAATGATCGGTTAACTTTACCCACATTGCCAGAAGTTGCTTTGAGGATCCGTGAAGCGGTTGAAGACCCCGATGCCAGCTCTGCGGTAATTGCCGATGAAATAGCAAAAGATGCTGCGCTAGCTGCAAGAATTATCAAAGTTGCTAACAGCCCTTTACTGAGAGGCAGGGTCGCCGTTGACAATCTACAACTCGCCATCACCCGTATGGGTATTTCCTTTGTCAGAAACTTGGCAACAGGACTGGCAATGGAGCAAATGTTCCAGGCCACCAACGATTTGGTCGATGCAAAATTGAGAGAAACCTGGGAACATTCGATTGAAGTCGCTTCAATTTGTCAGGTTCTAGCTCGTCACTACACTAATTTGAAGCCTGACCAAGCTATGCTTGCCGGGCTGGTGCATGAAATAGGCACTCTACCGATCCTAACTTGCGCAGAAGAAACGCCTGCGATTTTAGAGCATTCAGGTGTTTTAGATAAAATCATTCAACGACTTCATCCGAAAATTGGGCATTCTATTTTGAAAACGTGGGATTTCCCGTCAGAGCTGGTAGCGGTTCCGATGGGGTATCTTAATTTCGAGCGCGATCATGAAGGTCCAGCGGATTACGTGGATCTGGTCACGGTTGCCAACCTACAGAGCTATGCAGGTTCAGAACACCCGATGGCGAATGTTCCCTGGGAGTCTGTACCAGCGTTTGCAAAACTGGGCATGTCACCAGAAGTAGACGTGCACGAAGTGGATGAACTAGCTGATGATCTCAACGAAGCCCGTAGTGCGCTGACATAACCGGTTGTTTTTTACGCACTTGTGCCTCAAATTTGAGAGAAAAATTTCGATTTCATGGCAATAAGTCGATGTTTTGATTACATTATCTAAATAATTCAGCAACTTTGTGGTTTCTGTGCGACATCCTTGTTTATCTTGTATTTTAACTTTGCTTCTACTTATTGCTCCTGCCGGGCTCCTGTTTGCAGCGCCGGGCGATATCCTATTTCAGGATGACTTTGAAAGTGGATTAGGTAATTGGACCGTCAGTAACGGCAGCGGTGAAGCCGATATCAGCACAGCTACTGCATCGTCGGGCATTAATTCACTTTACCTCTCCGAGCGAGCGGTAACCGTCACCAGCAATGTAATCAATACCAATGTTCCTGAAGCCGAACTTGCCGTCTGGATAAGACGAGGAGATGATAGCTTTTCCGAGAACCCTGATGCCTCAGAAGACTTGCTGGTTCAATACCTGAATCAATCAAGCGTATGGACCACTCTGGAAGCTTTCGCAGGTGACGGCACACCAGGCCAAATTTATCAGCAAGTCTATCCCCTTCCAGCGGACGCACTTCACATTGGATTTCAAATTAGATTTTCGCTGCTCGGAGGAAGCGGCAATAACTTTGATTATTGGCATGTCGATGATGTGGTGGTAACGGAAACCGGAATTCCCTCTGGCCCCATAGCGGACTGGCGAATGGACGAACTTAGCTGGTCAGGTGATACAGGAGAAGTCATCGATTGGACAGGTAATGGTTACGACGGCACTTCTGTAAACGCCAATGTTATTGCTGGATTCTTGTGTAACGCCGCAGATCTTTCTCCTACTGGTACAAGCGATTACGTCAAACTGAATCCCACATCAATGGACAATCTGGGAGACTTTACCGTTTCTGTCTGGGTAAACACTTCAGAAACAGCTGCTCAAACTTTATTGTCAGCAGCACAGACCGACGCCCAGCCTAACGAAGCTGTCTTTTATTTCGACTCTTCCACAGCCTTTTGGCCAACTTTACGCGAAACACCTTTTGATACTGGTACACAACTGACTCTTTCCAATACATTTAACGATGGCAGTTGGCATCATTTAGCCTGGGTAAGAACTCGCGGCAACTCTCAAACCTGCCTTTACATAGACAGTTCGCTTCAGGGATGTGTTACTCACACTAACGGTGCAAACTTTTTAGACATTGCCAATAACGGGCTATTAGTTGGGCAGGAACAAGACTCAATTGAAGGCGGGTTCGACTCAACTCAAGCGTGGAACGGATTAATTGATGAACTGCTCGTCTTCAACACAGCGCTGTCAGCAAGTTCTGTCAGCAGCATTTACACCAACCAATTAGCGGGCAATAACTGGGATGGTAGTGCCCGAGTCTGCCCTACGCCTATTCCAGAACCAATCGCAGAATGGCGAATGGATGAAGCAGGTTGGATTGGAGCAACCGGTGAAGTCCAGGACCAAACAGTCAACAATCTAGACTTAACCGCATTTAATGGCGCACTCAACTTAAATACAACGCCAGCCATCGCTGGCGATCCGGGTACCTGTTATTACGGTGACTTTAATGGCACCAATCAATATCTGGAAATTGCCGATAACCCTCTTTTAGATATTGCTAACAACCTGACCATTACAACTTGGATTAATCCACGAGCACTGCCAGGGTCGGGCTTAAAAACAATCGTCTCAAAAAATGCTAATTATGAGTTTCACCTTACGCCCTCTGGAGAAATCAATTGGTGGTGGGGAGGAGGAGTAAACGAACTAACCACGAGCGGAGCATCCATCTCTCCCAATAATTGGTATCACATCGCAATAACGTATCGCAGCGGCGAACAGAAAATTTACGTTAATGGAACTGAGTTAGCCAACACCAACGTGACTGGCACACTTAGCTTGAACAATTCACCGCTTCAAATCGGTCAGGATCAAAACTTCGTAGGTCGCTTTTTCAATGGCTTAATTGATGAAGTTAGAATTTATGACCAAACGCTGACCGCAGCAAATGTTAACCAAATAATGATGGAAACTCACCCATGCTCAGGAATCGGAATTTGTAACGTGAGTTATCAAGACGATTTCTCGAGTGGCAGTTTTAATGGGGGCTCGACCAACTGGAGTTCTCCTTGGCAGGAGTCAAATGACAACAATAACGCATCAAGTGGCAAAGTTGTTTTTTCAGGTGGTCAGGTCAGTTTTAATAACCAGTCAAACCCGAATAATGACCCCGGAATATCTCGTTCTCTGGATTTATCAGCCTCTACAACCGCAACTCTCGACATTGACATATCAACTCCAGGCACATTGGAAAATGGCGATCGTTTCGAAGTTCTAATCTCTACTAACAACGGAACCAGCTACACTCTGCTAGAGAGTATTGCTAACGATTTCACCGGAATTAAATCATACGACATCACACCTTATTTGAGTGCCACCACTCGTATTCTGTTGCAAATCGAAAACGGTTATCGAAGCAATGACGAATTTATTTTCATAAATGATGTGACCATTACTTCAACGGAAGCCTGCGTGAATAACCTTATCGATATCACTCATGATGGTAACGCAATAAACTGTTTTCGTGAGCCCATTCAGATTGAAATAGAGGATCCACTGGGCACGGTGCAAACCGCTTATACAGGAACAATTAATTTAACGGTCAATTCTGGAAACGGCGTTTGGTCAACAACCCCTGAGTCAGGCGCGAGCCCAGACCCTGCCAATGGGACTCTGACAAACTCAGGATTGGGTGATGGAAGTGCAACTTACACATTTACTCTGGCAGATGCAGGTAGCGTCGTACTTTATTTGCAAAATACAGTCGCTGAATCCGTCAATATTGATGCGACCGATGGAGCGGCAGTCGATGACAACAGCGAAGGGCTGCTAACTTTCCGGCCGTTTGGATTTGTTACTTCGCCAACTCCTGTTCCCACACAAATCGCTGGACGACCGTTTAATGTTACGCTCACAGCTGCCGGTCAGACTCCAGGAACCACCAGTTGCGGCGTCATCGAAGAGTACACAGGTGATCGCCCTTTAAACTTTTGGAGCATACTTAATAGCCCAGCGACTAGTCCAACATCTATGCAGATCAATGGTGCTTCCATTGCAACGAATGAAGCTTCCTCGACACCCCAAACGGTAACTTTTGCCTCTGGTATTGCAACTATTTCTGTTCAATATAATGATGTTGGTTCACTTTCGTTTGCGGTTAAAGACGACGTAGGAATTGGCGATCCAGTTTCCTCAACTGGTGATGAGGTAATCGGTTCTGTATTACCTTTTGTCGTTCGCCCGTTTGCTTACGATATTGATGTTCGATACTCAGACACCAGTGTTGTTAATGCATTAGATCCTAGCGCACCAGTTTTAGCTGTTGCAGGAGACACTTTCAGCCACACCTTACGAAGCGTTCAATGGCAAGCTGATGATGATACGAATAATGATGGAGTAGCTGACACCGGAGCCAATTTAGCGGATAACCCAATTACCCCAAATATTGTCAATATTCCAAATTCAGGCGGTAATGTAGCCTTTTCACCTTCTGCAGAAATTGTCACTAATTCAAATGGAGTACTAGGAACCGCTGCCATTAATTTTAACGCTTTTGGTGCAGTGGGTTCCGCCGGACAAGGTACAGCCAACTTTCAACAGTCATGGACTGAAGTTGGAATATTAACTCTATCTTCGCTTTCTAATAATTTCTTAGCTGGTGGTGAAAATGTTACAGGGAGTCGTACTGGTATAGGACGATTTATACCGGCCGATTTTTTAATGACATTTACCGATAATTACGACGCACAATGCAATACGTTTAGCTATTCAGGTTTCGACAACTCGGTTATTTCTAAAGCAAGTCAGATCGACAGTGTCTCCATTGATATTACTGCCCGAAACCGTTCAGGCAGTGTGACACAAAACTACGAAGCTGGCTTTGCGAAGTTGGAAGCAGGCAGCATCAGTTATACTGCATTTAATAATGATACAAGCGCAACCGCGACAGGCTCACTAGTTGCAGGGCTTGAGACCGCGCCAGATTTTGTTGCAGGAATTGCATCGAGTTCATCAGGAGTTCCATTTCAGTTGGACGATATAGGTTACTTGTTCGAAGATTTTCTATCGCCCTTTTCGTTACAACTTAATTTCAATGCTGCAGATAGCGACTCAGTAATTGGTTCCGTCAGCTCATCTGCAGTTGAGCAGCGGATAGGCAGAGCGGTTTTGCAATCGGTTTATGGTTCCGAACTCGAGTCTTTAGAAGTGCCTCTGCAAACCCAGTTTTTTAATGGCACTAACTGGCAAGTCAACACAGACGATAGCTGCACCAGCTACCAAGCCAGCGATATTAGCTTTATCACAGGCTCATACAGTGGAGATCTGAACTCTGGAGAAACATTAGTCACCTCTCCTGCTGCATTGACCAATATTACAAATGGAACAACAGCAATAAACCAAGGCTTTTGGTTCTCGCCGCCTGGATTTGGAAATTCCGGACAAGTCGATGTTGAATTTAATCTGGCTCCTCAGCCCTGGCTACAGTTTGACTGGGATGGCAACAATACTATCGACTCACCTAGAGCAACCGTTGGCTTTGGCCGCTACCGTGGATCAGACCGAGTAATATTCTGGAAAGAGCGATAGTCCGAAAATAAACAATAAACGTTTGAGACGACTCGAAAAGCATCTTGAACAAACACACTAAAACATTGGTTCAATTTCGTGTTAACATCCGCACATCATTCATTTTGGGAGTTTTGTTGTGCGTTTCATTTTAATTCTTTCCGTGTGTCTTGTATTACTTGCTTGTGAATCAGGTTCTAACACTGATAATGAACCAAAATCGGATCAAACAAAAGCGACACAAGACGCTTCTGCTGGCAAAAAAGACGAAGCTCAGGTTCAAGCGTCAGGTGAAGAGCAATCAGGCCATGATCAAGATGGTCATGATCACGAAGGCCATGCTCATTCTCAAACCTCTGCCGATGGCAAACCTTACAAAGAAGTTGAGCCAAAAGACTCTTGTGTAAAACCAACGGTTATTGAGTTTTTTGCATACCAATGTCCTCACTGTTATAAAGTCGAATCTTATGCTGCAGAGTGGAAAAAAAATAATGCAGACAAAGTTGACTTTATCACGGTTCCAACCGAACTCGGACGTGAAGAGTATGTCCCATTTGTATTAAGCCATCATGCAGCTAAAAAGCTTGGCGTTCTTGATAAAGTAAAACCAATCTTATTTGCAGTAATTCACGAAAAGAAGAAAATCGAAACCTTTTTCGATGTTTTCGAAGAAGCTGGTGTTTCAAGGGAGGATGCTGAGGCTGCTATGAAAGACTTTGAGTCATTGAGAACAGCAATGGAATCTAATTACCAATTAATGATGCGTTATAAAGTAACTGGAGTTCCGAGCTTTTTGGTTAATTACCAATACATGACCGATATATCTATGGCGGGAGGGTACGATAAAGTCATGCCAACCGTTGATGAAATGCTTAAACAACCAAACTCCTGTTCAACCGAATCTTAAACGAGCAGCTGTTAAAGTTTTAAATAAAAAGGCGCCATTTGGCGCCTTTTTATTTTTCACCAAGAAAAATATTTTAACTTAAACCTACTTTTTGTTTATCATCAAAGTTCATTGCTTTACGCCCCGATTCCGAACGTAAATAACCTCGAACTCCAATGAGGTAAACGACCACTAAGATTTCCAGTAGCGCTAAGCCGATTCCGGAAAGTGTTAACAATTGATCGATCGAAAGCATTATCTTTAAGCCAATAAGTAAAGCTAATGTGTAAAGCAATACTAAACTAAAGCCATACAAAACTTTCATTCGAAACAGAAACACTAATTCCAACATCAGTATTCCGCCTAAAATAAGCAGATCTATCCACCAGTTAGGAGCAGGATTTTCTGCAGTTGGCAAAGTCAAATAAACAATAAGCCCCCATATAAAGGCAACGACCAAATTTGCCGTTAATACAAATTTCATACGGCTTAACTCTCTTTCGTTACTTGACCTTCTGGTCGCATATGAGGAAACAAAATCACATCCTTTATTGTTGAAGAATCGGTGAAGATCATAACCAATCGATCAATGCCGATACCTTCTCCTGCTGTGGGAGGTAATCCGAATTCTAATGCACGAACATAGTCATCGTCGTAATGCATAGCTTCATCGTCACCCGACTCTTTTTCTTCGACCTGCTTACGAAAACGAGCAGCCTGATCTTCAGCATCATTAAGCTCAGAAAAACCATTTGCTAACTCACGACCACCGACAAAAAACTCAAATCGGTCAGTCACAAATGGGTTGTCGTCATTTCGTCTTGCTAATGGTGATACTTCCCACGGATATTCAGTGATGAAGGTAGGTTGAATCAATTTATGCTCTGCAGTTTCTTCAAAAATTTCAGTAATAAACTTACCCGCTCCCCAAACATTTCCTTCAGGAATCTTCACACCGACTTGTTTCGCATAGGCAATGAGTTGTTCCATGTGATCATCTGGAGCGTTAAAAACGTTAGCGTCGAACTCAGGATTATATTTCAAGATTGCCTGCACCATTGATAGTCGGTCAAATGGCTTTCCAAAGTCATACTCAACTTCGGATGTGACGTTACCCTCTTCATCCTTAGTCGTGTTTTTGATTACAGTTGTACCCAAGATATCTTGCGCCAGAGTGCGTAACATCTCTTCGGTTAAGTTCATTAAATCATTGTAGTCAGCGTATGCCTGATAAAATTCCAGCATAGTAAATTCGGGATTATGTCGAGTTGAAAGACCTTCATTTCTGAAGTTACGATTAATTTCAAATACTCGCTCAAAACCACCTACCACAAGACGTTTTAAATAAAGCTCTGGCGCTATGCGTAAGAACATTTCTATGTCCATTGCATTATGATGAGTAACAAATGGTTTTGCTGAAGCACCACCAGGAATAACCTGTAGCATAGGCGTTTCAACTTCGAGGAAATCTCGATCCGACAGAAACTTGCGAATACCTTCGACAACTTTACTGCGAACTAAGAAATTATTCCGTGTTTGTGCGCTGGTAATAAGATCGACATAACGTTGACGATATTTAAGCTCTTGGTCTTTAAGACCAGCAAATTTGTCCGGCAATGGTCGTAAAGATTTCGTCAATAATTGATAATCATCCATAGTGACATACAGGTCACCTTTACCTGATCGACTCAAAACCCCAGAGACACCCAAAATATCTCCGATATCAAGCTCACCGAATCGTGCTTTAATATCTTTTTGCACTTCTTTGCCAGAGTAGGCTTGAATTTGACCTTTCATATCTTGTAGAACATAAAACGGACCACGCTTCGCCATTACTCGGCCAGCTACACTCACAGACTTACCAAGTTCCCCAAGTTCCTCTTTAGAAACACCATCGAACTCTTTTTGCAAGTCAGCAGAATAACTATCTCGTCGAAAGGTATTAGGATGCCCATTCGATGAACAGCTATTTCGAATATTTTCTAACTTTGCGCGTCGCTCAGCTATTAATTTATTTTCGTCTTGTGTTGTCATTTTTTCTCTCACTGAGGAAGTAATTTTATAAGCCTGCTTTTAAACTAGCTTCGATAAATGGATCCAGCTCACCATCAAGTACGGCCTGTGTATTTCGATTCTCAACTCCAGTACGCAAATCTTTAATTCTTGCATCGTCGAGAACATAGGATCTAATTTGAGATCCCCAGCCTATATCAGACTTATTATCTTCTAAAGCCTGCTTTTCTTCGTTTTGTTTCATCATTTCAAGTTCATGCAATTTGGCTTTTAACAGCTTCATCGCCTGATCTTTATTTTTATGTTGCGAGCGATCGTTTTGACATTGTACGACCGTATTGGTCGGAAGATGGGTAATACGAACCGCTGAGTCAGTTTTGTTGACGTGTTGTCCACCCGCACCGCTGGCACGATAAGTGTCAATTCTCAAGTCAGCTGGATTGATATCAATTTCAATGTCATCGTCGGCTTCCGGGTATGCAAACGCTGACGCAAAAGAGGTGTGACGACGATTTCCAGAGTCAAAAGGTGACTTGCGAACCAACCGGTGAACACCTGTCTCGGTTCTTAACCATCCATACGCGTACTCACCTTCAAAGCGAATCGTCGCACTTTTGATGCCGGCAACGTCACCGTCAGAAACTTCAATTAGCTCTGTTTTAAAACCTTTCGCTTCTCCCCAACGCAAATACATTCGAAGCAGCATATTGGCCCAATCCTGAGCTTCAGTTCCACCAGATCCAGCCTGGATATCAAGGTAGCAATCACTGTCGTCGTTAGCACCTGCAAACATGCGGCGAAATTCTAGCTTAGCGAGCTCTGCATCAAGTTGCTCAAGCTCACCTTCAACTTCAACAATACTGTCTTCATCTTGCTCTTCAACTGCGAGTTGTAATAACTCACTGCAATCCTCTAGACCCTGACCAAGTTTTAAAAACGTATTGACCACTATTTCAAGGCCAGCCCGCTCTTTACCTAATGCTTGCGCCTTTTCAGGCTGGTTCCAAACTTCAGGATCTTCTAACTCTCGCTCAACTTCAACTAAACGCTCCTGCTTAGTTTCAAAGTCAAAGATACCCCCTAAGCTCGCCATTGCGGGCACTTAGATCTTTGATTTTCTCTTTAATACCACCAACTTCTATCATTTGAGGAGGTTCCCACCGGTTGCTATTTGCTAAAAACCCGCTATTGTACAAAAACATACCGCAATTAAACAGTGGAAGAGTATTGAGCAATGATGATTTCTTTCTACCGGATAGTTATACCTATCGCTCTCATAGTGTCTTTGGCTAACTGCGCCAGTTATAGTCCAGCTCAAGTCCAGCAACAATTAGCTCTATGGAACAACACCTCGCTTGAAACATTAATCGGGGTGTTTGGAGTACCTGCTAAACAATACGTGTTAGAGAGCAATCGTTATGTGGAGTGGATTAAAACCGAGCAAGACTCAGGTTCTTCTAGTATTTCAATTGGTACAGGGACAGGCGGTCGTGGATGGTTTAGCTCATTGGGAGTATCCCTTCCAATTGAATCAACTCCTGACACTTGCGTAATTAGAGCTACGACCACAGAAAACGAGAACCAGGTTACCAAACTTGATTGGCAGGGTGACAAAAATTTTTGCGGCGAGTGGCTCACAGAGCTAACCAAAAGTAGTAGCAATTCAAAAGAATAATACTCCACACTCTCGCTCAGCTTTGATTAAACCTTAAACTTGGTGACAGCACTGAGCACTCATATTTATTTTCTTTCAAGTTAACTTTTCTTTGAAGTTAGCCTTGCCGCATCTCGATTTGCGCTAGAAAAAGCACTCGTTCCAACATTAACGATATGTCAGAAAATTTTCAGCAAGTCATCTCGGTGTAATGACTGGCAGAATAATTGTTTCAATCTCCAACAAAATACGCAGTTACTTACATTGATTCACAGTTGCTTACACCGATTCAAACTAATTCACAGTTATTTGCGTCATACTCCTTGATAACCTCAAATCCAGTGTGAGGTTTTTCAGTCTGCAAGTTTCACTTCGTACAACTCAAGGAGAGTGTCATGAAAACTATTGTATTCGCGAGTATCGCCCTAGGCTTAAGTAGTGCCTCCATCAACGCCGAACAAAACTCCGTCGACAATTATAGTGTCGCCGAATATTGTGAGTTAGCCCAGCAGTTTCCATCATCAAAACTGCACGCAAATTATTTAAAGTCATACGCCGAAAAGCTGGGGAATAAACCAAGCCGCTCAGAGTGCAATGTGCAAAAACAACTTTCCATGATTGGACGTGAATCATTCAAGCGTGATTGGAATTATTTTCACAATACACCTTACCAAGGCTCAGTAATTCGATTAACTCATCGACAGGTTGAACTATTACGTTCTATGGAAAAAGAAGAAGTCCTACAGTTTTTCAGCAGTTTAGATAAATAATGTAACTCAAACGATAAAATTAATATGTTGGGCGCTATGTTTTATTTTTAAGAATTACCAAGGTTTTAAATAACCTTGGTAATTTATTTAATTAGATAAATCTAACGTGATTTTATATTTCTTTAATTTGCTCAATAATGGCTTGTAAGCTCTTTTCTCCACGAAACTCATTAATTGAAAGTTTATACACCACTTCAACTTTCTGGAAGCGTTGATTAAGATAGTCTTCAGGTGGAAAAAAATAAATCGCATCTAATGATTTATGCTTACCCTCTTCTTTTATGCCTAATACAAATTTTAAGTGTTTATTACCAACGATAGATTGATTAATAACTTCAAATTGATTGTCAAAAATTGGTTCTGGAAAATTTTGCCCCCAAGGTCCAGCCTGGTTCAAAAGTTCGCTGAATTCCAAATTGAAATCACTGGCACTAAGCGCTCCATCGGTATAGATGGTATCGTCGATACACTGCTCGGTTACTAATCGATTTATTTCGTTTTCGAATAAACTAGAAAACTTCGAAAAGTCAGCTTTGTTAATCGAAAGGCCAGCCGCCATTGCATGACCGCCAAATTTAGGCAAGATTTCAGGTTCTAAACGAGCAACATTTGCCAATGCATCTCTAAGATGAATGCCAGCCACACTCCGACCAGATCCTTTTAAAGTCATTTCGTTTTCCTTCGCAAAAGCGATAACAGGTCGGTTAAGCTTTTCTTTTATCCTTGATGCAACAAGACCAACGATTCCCTGATGCCAATCTTCGCTGTATAAGCACAAAGCATTAGGTCGCTCATGTTGCAAAACCGCAAGCTGATGTTCTACTTGCTGGTTTGCGTGCTCGAGCATCTCTTGCTCTCGTTCACGTCGATAATGATTTAGATTATCGAGCTCTGTAACAAGAGGGAGTGCTTCTTGCTCAGTATTCGCTAACAGACTTTCGATTCCGACAGACATATCTTCTAGACGTCCAGCAGCATTTAATCTCGGCCCAACCGCAAAGCCCAAATCTGAAGCTTGAATCGTTGCCGCATTACGTTTGGCAATTTGTAATAATAATCTAATAGCAGGTCGACAATGCCCTCTGCGTATACGCTCGAGTCCTGCTGAGACAATAATTCGGTTATTTCGATCCAGAGGCACTACATCAGCGACAGTTCCGAGCGCAACAAGATCTAACCATTGTGCTAAATTGGGCTCTATGATGTGACTAGAATTAAAATAATCCCGACGCCTCAATTCCGCTCGCAACCCAATCAACAAATAAAAAGCAACTCCAACACCCGCCAGTGATTTACTCGAAAAATTATCACCGTCTTGATTTGGGTTTAATATCACCTCAGCTTCAGGTAACTTTTCGGGTGGTAAATGATGATCCGTGACCATCACTTTTATTCCATGCTCTTTCGCCTTTTGAACGCCTTCAAAACTAGAAATACCATTGTCGACAGTGATTATCCAGTCTGGATTAAGTTTTGCAACTTCATCAACAATTTCTGGAGATAACCCATAGCCATAATCAAAACGATTCGGAACAACATAACAAACATTACTCAATCCAAACTCTTTGAATGCCAACATTAATAATGCCGTACTGGTTGCACCATCCGCATCAAAATCACCAACAATAACAACACTCTGCTGTTCCATAATAATGTCAGCCAAAGTAGTAGCTGCTAGCTCGATATTTTTGAGTTCATGAAAATCCAATAAATTGGCCATCGAGAGATCCACTTCTTCAATGGACTTTATATTTCTTCCGGTATAGATTCGTTGCAAAACAGGATCGAGTCCTGACAAGGAGTCTGGAATATCTAATGCACTACGGCGTGTAATCGACTTTAAAAACATAGCATTATCTTAAATTTTGAAAAACAATTTCAATTTTATCCTTTGGAGAAAGGAGCATTTCCAATATTGCTGACCATCAGTTATTACATTATCAGAGTTTGCCGTAAGAAATTGATAACTGTCTTGTAAACTGTCATTCAACCAGTCTTCCAACTTGAGGTTAGAACCAGTTAAAAAGAGATTGACTCCTCTTGCATCAATGATGATGGATTCATGTTCTTGCTTCGAATCAACATTTAACCAAGAATGAACCGGCTCAATCCAAATTGAATTAACTCCTAGCTCAGATAGTTTGACATCTTGTGCTATCAACATTTGAACTTCATTTAGCAAAGAGTGCCAATGAACGACACCTTTTGCGTTAACAATAAACTCAAACAAATTTCGATTTAAAATTGACGTTATGCTAGGCCAATCATGCGGTAGTGGCTCTTCGCTTTGCATCATTAATCGCTTGTCTTGTTCAATAAATGTCACATTTGCCGAGCTAAAGTGCTGTTGCAAAATATTTAAGGCATACTGTTGCACATCATCAGATTCAACGACTCGAGCGACTCGAACTCCACCTTGATCCGGTTGACACTGCAAAAGTGGGCACCATAAGTAATTTTTGCTTTCTCTTAACTTATTCTTTTGACTGCCTGAAAAAGATAATAATTCTGATTGATATTTTTCTGGCCGAGAAACTGTTGAAAGCGATGACAGAAATTCTCTCCACCGACTCCCATTAGGAGAATCAAACTTGAGTACATCCTCCAACGCAGGCAGGTACAAAATAGTAGGGTTAGTCGTCATAAAACAACTGCTCTTATTCGCAATAAGCTAATATATATTGTATCGTATCATCTTCTGAGAAAGATTATAACGCTGTACGTTATACTTCAACTTACTGAATTACTATTAAATAATGAAGCTTGAGCTCGACAACAATCCAAACATTTTATCAGTCAACTCCATTGATAACCAAACTGTTCGTGTCAATCAGTCAGAAGAAAAATTACCTATCGCGGTTAATGCTGTTCGCATCCTCGACTTAGACCTTCCAGCTTCTTTTAATTTGATGCAAGAGCAACATTGGTTTGCTTTAGTCGAGTTTAATGATTTCGTTATCTTATGCGGAACAGGAACAACTCATAAGTTTTTACCTATCGAGCTTGAAGATAAACTCAGTAGAAAAGGGATTGTTATTGACTTAATGACAACACAGGCTGCATGCCGTACTTTTACTTTGCTGTCGAGTGACAAAAGGGATGTATTGGCAATACTGTTTAGCGAGTAAACGCTTAACTTTGTTACCGAGTAAAAGTCTGTTAAAAACTATTTTAGCTAACTAAAACCCTAAAAAAAAAAGCGGCTCATAGAGCCGCTTTTTACACATTATTTAATTTTAGAAAATTAAATAAACTTTAACTTAAGCAAAGCCAAATACTTGGCTTCACTTTTATGAGTCTTTTTTACTTAAATAATCAGCAAGTTTATCGGGTTCTAAAAATCCACTAATTAAATCACCATCAGATAAGATTATTGCAGGCGTACCAGATAATCCCATTTGACGAGTTAACCCATATTGCGCTGCAATCGGATTTTCTTCACAACTGATAGATTCAAACTGATTATTTAATTTTGCGTTATCCATAGCTTGCTGTGGATTTTCCGAACACCACACCGACACCAACTTGTTATAAGCACCGGATCCAACTCCTGCTCGAGGAAATGCCAGATAACGAACAGTAATACCCTTTTCTAGATACCCGTCCATATTTTGATGCAATTTGCGACAATAAGCGCAGTCAACATCAGTAAAAACATTCACCACATATCGCTCTTCAGGCGATTTAAACACGACCATTTCAGACTCTTTAATAGCATCTATCAATGCCTTTCGCTCGGGCGCTTTTTCCAAATCGATTTTATGCAAAGTTTCTTTGGTTAAGTTTGCCAATTGTCCTTCTTCAATTGCTAACAAAGGACCAGGAAATAAGAAATCTTGCTGTTTACTAATATAAATGATTTGTCCACCAGCGACGACTTCGTAAAAATTAGGTAACTTACTTTTTTGAACGCGATCGATAGGAACGTTACCGAGTTGTTCCTGAATCGTCTTTTTAATTGATTCAACCAACTCTTCTTCGGTCTTTTCCGTTGAAACTGTTTCCGAATTTCCACCGCTCAAATTGGCGCTTGTCGACTTTTCTGTGGCAGTATCAGCAGTATTCGCTGAGTCACAACCCAGTAACAAGATCCCAAAAGTCGCTGCCGGGATCCATTTAAAAAGAGATTGCATAAGTGATCCTATATATTTCAAAAAATGATAATTTCGAAAGCGAGGAAGAAAGTTTACCAAGACATCAAATCTAATGTTCCACGACAATCGAATGAAAAAGTTCTATCTCGACTGATTTCAGTATACCACTCGTAAGACCAAGAAAAACCTATCAAAGTGCACAAAAATCTCGCGAACGGTCTTTTCTCCCGATAAGCGGTCAACAACATAACATGTAGCCCGATTCCCCTGAATCAACCTCTGGGATGATGTTCTTGATGCAGCTGCTTCAGCCTTTCTTTTGCTACGTGAGTATAAATTTGAGTGGTCGATAAATCAGAATGTCCCAATAACATTTGTAAGGTTCTCAAGTCGGCACCGTGGTTTAGCAGATGTGTTGCAAATGCATGGCGTAATGTGTGTGGCGACAGATGTTTAGTAATCCCTAATTGTTGTGCATAAAACTTAACTCGGTACCAAAATGTCTGCCGAGTCATCTGTTGCCCTCGCTTACTCAAAAACAACACGTTTGACTGTTTTGTCCCTAGCAGCTCTGGTCTGGAGACACTGACATAAAGTTCAATTGAATCAATCGCTTGCTCTCCCATCGGCACCAGTCGCTCTTTATTCCCTTTGCCTATTATTCGAATGACACCTTGGCGTATGCTCACCTGGCTAATTTCAAGGGTCACTAACTCACTCACGCGTAGTCCACTCGAATACATAAGTTCGAGCATTGACTGATCACGAACTCCAATAGCATCCTCAAGATCTGGAGCAGCAATTAATTGCTCTACTTCTTTCTCTGTGAGAGTGTGAGGAAGCGACTTACCCAATTTTGGCGACTGAATATTAAGGGTCGGATCCTCTGTTACCAGCGACTGCTCAACACAATAACCGTAGAATCGCCGGACGGTCGACAAAAACCGAGCTGTACTTCGCGCAGATAACTTCTGTTGATAGCGCCAAGACAAATAGTCCTGAACATTACTTGTCTTGATGCCAGTCAACTCAAAACCATTGTCACTCAACCATTCATCGAATTTTTTAAGGTCGGTCCGGTAACTGGAAAGAGTGTTATCGCTTAAACCCTGTTCAACCCACAAGTAATCGATAAAGCTCTCGATAAAACTCATACTTCGCCTTAAGTCTAATTATCGCTGTCGCGTGAAGAGCACTCGAGATTCAATAGAAACTTTTTCACTTCAATACGATGTCCCGAGGTTTCTCCGGAGAAGCCACCTAAACCAGAGGCAGCAACAACACGATGACAGGGAAATAGTAACGGGAGTGGGTTATTTCGACAGGCCCCACCCACAGCTCTGGGGGAAGAAGCAAGTTGTTTTGCCAACTCTCCATAGGTTATTGTTTTTCCGTAAGGAATATATTTAAGGGCCTGACATATTTTTTTTCGAAAATCCGTCGTCTCCCACTTCACAGGTAAGTTAAAGAAGTTTCGAGCACCTGAAAAGTAGTCATTTACCTGATTTTCGATGGCCATTTCTAACTCTGAGTCTGGTAAACACGGCCGTTTTCTGGAATACAAATTCACTGAATGAATTTGGTTATTACTAATTCCAAATTCGATTTTCCCTACTGGGCTGGCGACTATAAATGTGTCCAATATGACTCCAGACTGAGTACAACATAATAACTTTTATAGTGCCTACAGTGCTCTAGAGCCGTCAACCATTCTTTTCTTACATTACAATCTTTAGGCAAAGCGAAAACATGAGTAACAGAAAGCAAAAAGGCGCCTTTCGGCGCCTTCTCTAATCAAACTAAAAGATTGATTATTTGCTATCAAGCTTTTCTTTAATTCGAGCTGATTTTCCAGAGCGATCGCGTAGATAGTAAAGTTTAGCTTTATTTACATCACCACGACGCTTGACTTCGATGCTGTCAACCAGTCGGCTGTATGTTTGAAATGCACGCTCAACACCAACACCCGAAGAAATTTTTCGAACTGTAAATGATGAATTAAGGCCACGGTTTCGCTTAGCGATAACCACACCTTCAAATGCCTGAAGACGCTCACGGTCGCCGTCTTTTACTTTTACTTGAACAACAACAGTATCACCGGCACCAAATGCTGGGATCTCTTTGCTCATTTGCTCTTTTTCCAGTTCAGCGATGATCTTACTCATGGCCCACTCCTGATTTACTTATGTTAAAAATGAAAAATCTATTTGCCTTGCAATTCTGCTTTAAATTCTTCCAGTAGTATTACTTGCTCAGAGTCCAGTTGTTTAACTTCAAGTAAATCTGGACGTCTTACCCATGTCCTTCCTAACGCCTGCTTCAAACGCCAACGTCGAATGGCTTCATGGTCACCGCTAAGCAGCACCTCTGGCACTCGCTGCCCATCTAACTCTTCGGGCCGCGTATAGTGCGGACAATCTAACAAACCGTCCGCAAAAGAATCTTCAACTGCTGAGTCTTGATGTCCTAAAGCTCCTGGGAGCATTCGAATCATTGCATCAATCAGCACCATGGCTGGTAACTCGCCTCCACTTAGAACAAAGTCACCAACCGAAATTTCTTCATCTATCTGGGCGTCGATGATTCGCTCATCTATACCTTCATATCGCCCAGCAACTAACACTATATTTTGCTGACTGGCTAACTGTTTAACCAAGTCTTGCGTCAAGGTTTTGCCCTGAGGCGAAAGATAAACCACATGAGGTTTTTGATTGTTATCGAATGTTTGCTTCGCAGCATCAATTGCTTTCGATAACGGTTCAACCTTCATTAACATACCGGGTCCGCCGCCATAAGGCCGGTCATCCACGGTCCGATGTTTATCTGTCGTAAACTCTCTAGGGTCAATCAATTCTATTGCAACTAATTGTTGGCGAATTGCTCGACTTGTTACTCCGTACTCGCTGATTGCCTCAAACATTTGAGGAAACAACGTAACGCAGCGGATATTCAGTGCTGCGTTTTTACTTTTAAAAGTCTGCATCCCAATCTACGGTAATGATACGACTTTCTTTATCTATATCGATAACGGCTTGTTTAGTAAAAGGAATCATTCGCTCTTTTCGCTTTTTGCCTTCCTCTCTTTCTGCAGCCGTTTCGTGAACAACCAAAACATCGTTTGAACCGGTTTCAATCAGATGACTGACTTTTCCAAAAGGTACATCCTGAAGGTTTATAACAGACATCCCCTCAAGATCACGCCAGTAAAACTCATCGTCATTCAGTTCCGGCAATTGCTCACTGGTAATGCCAATCAAAGTGCCTGACAGCTTTTCAGCTGCATTTCTATCTTCGACACCGTGCAGTTCGACTGCAATTGACTTACCTTGTTGACGCCCTTTAACACCCTTAAACTCGCGCCAATCACCCTCAACTTTTAAAAACCAAGGGTCGTAATTTACGATATTCAAGCGAGGTTTAGTGTACGAAAACACCTTTACTCCGCCTTTCACACCGAAAGCCGAAGTTATTTTGCCAACAACGACAATTTCTTCGGCCATCACTCAAACCACTATTATGCAGCTTTACGAGCAGTTTTGATTAATTGCGCAACTCGAGTGCTAGTTTGAGCGCCTTTGCCTGTCCAGTGCTCAACTCGCTCTAGATCTAAACGAAGCTTCTCTTCTTGACCTTTTGCAACAGGGTTGAAAAAGCCAATACGCTCAATAAAACGACCGTCGCGCTTGCAACGTTGGTCTGCAACTACAACATGATAAAATGGGCGCTTCTTAGAGCCACCACGTGCTAAACGAATGGTAACCATGCGTTTGAAATCCTCTAATGTTACCCGCATCTCGCGGTATTAGTCTTATTTAAGGACAAATTAATATTGCCCTGAATTTAAAGGACGCGCATTTTAGCGCCAAAACGACCGTTTGGAAACCTTTTTCATGGCAAATAGCGGGTTATTTTTGAACAACTGACATTTTTGCTTGAAAATCGCGTTTAATTTATCCTTTGTAAGTATTTACTAACGCATTCCGCCGCCAAAAGGAGGGAAACCACCGCCAGGAGGCATCATGCCCTTCATGCCTCTCATCATCTTCATCATGCCGCCTTTGCCTTTCATTTTTTTCATCATTTTCTGCATTTGCTTAAATTGTTTTAAAAGGCGGTTAACATCTTGAATTTGAGTTCCAGAGCCAGCTGCAATTCGACGCTTTCGAGATCCTTTTATAAGGTCAGGGTGCGCTCGCTCGTGTTGTGTCATGGAGTTAATAATCGCTTCCATTTGGATGGTAGGCTTATCGTTCATCATCTGAGCTTTTGCTGCTTCTGGAATTTGTCCCATGCCAGGCAGCTTGTCCATTAATCCAGCCATGCCACCCATATTTTTCATTTGTACCAGCTGTTCACGAAAGTCTTCTAAATCAAAACCTTTTCCTTTGATGACCTTTTTTGCTAACTTTTCTGCTTTTTTCTTATCGACCTTTCGCTCGACCTCTTCTATCAGCGACAGTACATCGCCCATTCCGAGAATTCGAGACGCTACACGATCGGGATGAAATGGCTCAAGTGCGTCCAGTTTTTCCCCCATCCCAAGAAACTTAATCGGTTTCCCAGTAATGTGTCGGATTGAAAGTGCCGCACCACCTCGCGCGTCGCCGTCAGCTTTGGTCAGAATAACACCGGTAAGTGCTAACGCATCATTAAATGCTTTTGCGGTATTCGCGGCATCTTGTCCGGTCATACTGTCTACAACAAAGAGCGTCTCGACTGGTGAAATAGCTTTGTGAAGCGACTTAATCTCTTCCATCATGGCATCATCAACAGCAAGTCGACCCGCTGTATCCACGATTACCACATCTTTAAAACTCTTTTTCGCATGTTGTATCGCGGCGTTTGCGATATCAATTGGTTTTTGCTCTGTACTGCTTGGGAAAAATTCCGCGCCAACCTGTCCGGCGACTGTTTCCAGCTGTTTTATAGCTGCCGGGCGATAGACGTCGGCACTCACTACTAATACTGACTTTTTCTCTCGCTCAGCGAGATATTTCGCTAACTTACCGGTGCTGGTGGTTTTACCCGCGCCCTGTAAACCAGCCATTAAGATTACCGCTGGGGGTTGAGCAGCCAGATCAAGTGCATCATTTGCAGCACCCATCGCTTTAACCAGTTCATCGTTTACGATTTTTATAAATGCCTGGCCAGGCGATAAACTGGTAGACACCTCTTGTCCAAGTGCCCGGCTTTTGATCGCTTCAATAAAATCTTTAACTACAGGTAAAGCTACGTCGGCCTCAAGTAAGGCCATTCTAACTTCCCTTAGAGTTTCTTTGATATTGTCTTCTGTGATACGCCCTTTACCACTAATGGCTTTAAGAGTGCGACTGAGGCGTTCACTTAAGTTATCAAACATGAAAAATTCTCTTTGATTATTGATGATTACAGATAAAGGTCGGTATTATAGACAGAAATTCAAGGCGCTTATACCTTTTCACTGCGCGAAATAATTCGAATCTCTGAAGGACGCAATGGATCAAATACTTTCACCACTGACGATAAGTGGCATTTTTACCGTTTGCCTATACTTCATAACCTTTCTTTCGAGCATTTTAACGCTGCGCAGTGGTCGACAACAAGGTGGCCTGAATCTATTCGCGCTCTCCGCCATCGCAGCCCATGCCTTTTATTTGTATCTAATCATCGATGGTCGCGGTCCGCATAGTCTTTCACTCTTTAATATGTTGAGCCTGACCAACTGGCTTGCACTGCTCGTACTGATGGTCAATTCACTTCGGCAAAATATTACCTTAATCCTCGCCATAATCAGTGCATTTGCTGCGACATCAACGATGCTCGGGATGATGTATCCGACAGGTGGGCCAAATCATTTACAAATAGGTCCTGTTAGCCTGACTCACATCATTGCCGCTATTACAGGAACTGGGTTTCTGCTGCTTGCAGCCGTTCAAGCCTTGTTAGTCTTGATTGCAGACGCCAAGTTGCGCAGTCATCCAACCCATGTCCCTTCTTACTTTCCACCACTGCAAAGCTTAGAGCGGTTCCAGTTTCAATTACTTGCCCTTGGCTTTTTTGCAATGACGCTGGCAATGATATTGGCAGTCTTTTGGCTAAAAGATGCCTGGACATCGCAACCTCTACATAAGTCAATCTTATCAAGCATGGCCTGGGTAGTTTTTGCAACATTACTGATTGGGCACCAATGGAAAGGCTGGCGTGGGGCAATAGCGGCAAAATGGACGCTTGGCGGCTTCGTACTGCTAGCTATCGGTTACTTTGGCAGTAAACTTGTAGTTGAGTTGATTCTCGCCTGAAATTTTTTATAATACGGTTTCACCTGACGTTCTTTATTAATCAAAAAGAGACACTTCATATTTGGACGACCTATCAACGAGTAGCCTGACGCTACTTCTATTTGGATTGCTGTTTCTTTCTGCATTTTTTTCCAGCTCCGAAACCGGAATGATGTCGCTTAATCGATATCGATTAAAGCACCTGGCCAAAAGTCATCATCGCGCAGCAAATCTTGCCAGCAAGTTATTATCTCGGCCTGATAGACTTATCGGCGTCATCTTAATTGGCAATAATTTGGTTAATATCCTTGCGACTTTAGTCGCGAATGTTATCGCTATGAGATTATGGGGGGATTACGGCGTCGCGGTATTACCTATTCCTCTCACCGTTATGTTCTTATTATTTGCTGAAGTTACGCCAAAAACTCTCGCGGCGATTCATCCAGAAAAAATTGCGTTTCCGGCCTCTTTTATTTTAACGCCGCTACTAAAACTGCTTTCTCCTCTCGTGGTATTCGTTAATTTTTTATCGAACGGCATGTTACGTTTGTTTGGAATAAAAGTTGCTGATTCTCAAGATGATCACCTAAGCACAGAAGAATTACGAACGGTCGTTAACGAAGCAGGAGGAATGATTCCGAAACGCCATCAAAAGATGCTACTGAGTATTTTGGATCTTGAGCATGCAACTGTCGAAGATATTATGGTTCCAAAAAATGAAATTACAGGAATCGATCTTGATGAAAATCTTGATGATATTTTAAATCAGCTTCGCAACACTCAGCACACTCGTCTTCCGGTTTATCAAGACAGTATTGACAGAGTGAAGGGAATGCTTCACGCGCGTCATATTGCCAATATGATGAGTAAAGATATCGCCGATATAACAAAAGATACTATTCGCGAATATATGACGCCAGTTTATTTTGTTCCAGAAGGCACACCACTCAATACTCAACTATTAAAATTCCAACGTAAGCGTCAACGTATTGGTTTGGTTGTCGACGAATATGGTGATATTCAAGGGTTAGTCACTATCGAAGACATTCTAGAAGAAATAGTCGGAGAATTTACTACCGACTATGCCGCTACCACATCAAAAGATATCCATCCTCAGGCCGATGGAAGCTTTATGGTTGACGGAACAGTGACAATTCGAGATCTCAATCGCACCTTGCATATTGACTTGCCAACAGATGGGCCAAAAACTCTAAGTGGATTAATTATTGAGTATCTGGAAACGATTCCTCAACCTGGCACAGGTTTGAAACTTGAAGAGTATCCAATTGAAATTTTACAAATCAAAGGCAATTTAATAAAAAGTGTTAAGTTTCATTTAGATTGGAAACAGAACACTCAGGCATAAGGTGAGAAGACTTCTGTTTTTTCACCTAACAGATCAGCACAGTTTATCAGCTCAATTAATCACTTACCGATTTATCTGGCCACACTATTTGCTCTCGACTACGAGTTGATAGCAAAGTTAAAGTTCCGTCATCAACCAAAGTATCTGTATTCCCTAATATGTCACTCAACTCAATAACTTTATCCGTATACTCACCCATCAAACTTACACTGCAATTGCGACCGCTTGATTTAGCTGTATACAAACAGAAATCAGCAATTTGAATGACTTGCTCAGCTAACAATTGAGATGGAAAGTATGCGCTGAAAGGATATGGTGCAAATCCAATTGAGCATGTGATCGGAATGTTTTGATTAATGTTCAAAGAAAAAATATGCCCACTCATAGCATTTAGTATTCGCTGAGCAATCGCACTGGCTTCATTACGCGGTGTATCGCGCATTACCAACAAAAACTCTTCTCCGCCGTAACGAATTAGCAAATCAATTTCTCGACTCATTTCACTTAAAACATTACTCACCTCAATCAAAACGCGATCGCCAACGGTATGACCGAACTGATCGTTTATTTGCTTGAAGTTATCGATATCAATAAGAAAGAAAATTAAGTCGTGCTGTTTAACTTCTTTTAAATTAGAGAAGTCCGGTTTCAATCCTAGGTATGCTCTATTAACGTATCCAATATCACGTTCCAAAAATTGGTGTAACATTCTACGGTTACCTAATCCCGTCATTGGGTCCGTCAAACTGACTTTCTGTAATTTGCCATTTGCAATCTGAAGCTCTCTGTTTAAATCTTCTAATTGTTTGTTTTTTGACTTGAGCTCCTGAGTTCGCTTGTCGACCATATAATGAAGGTTCGATAACATTTCTTTATTTCGTTTTCGATAGCGATTAAATAACTCTACACATGCCAATAGTGCACTGGCAAATAGTAATAAATAAGCAATGTAGGCCCACCCAGATTTATACCATGGAGGCAGTAAGTAAATATCGATAGCAATCGGTTTATTTTTCCATAATCCATTTGAGTTTTTAGAAAACACTTCGAGACGATAATTTCCTGCCGCCAAATTATTGTAACTGATTGAATTGACATTTAAATCCGTGTGCCGCCATGTTTCATCATAACCCAATAAGCGGTATTTGAATTCATTATCGCCAACATTGCGAAATTCTGTTGTGGCAAAAGAAAATTCAAGTCGTTGATAGTTTTCTGCAACTGTTAATTTATCCATTTCAAAAATAGCGCCAGAAAACTCATAAGCCTTATCTCCTTTTAATATGGTTGTTCCATTAATCTTCACATCATCAACAAGAGTTTTAAACTCTAATGAGTTTTTCGGCACTTCTTTAGGAATAACCTCAACCAATCCTTGTAACGCACCAAAGTAAATATTCCCTTGCGGTGATTTAAAACACGCTCCCGAATTAAACTCATCATGCGTCAACCCATGTGTTTTATAAAAAGAATGGATTTGTCCCGATTTGCGATGCAATCGAGCTAACCCTCTGTTGGTACTCATCCATAAATAACCTAAATCGTCGTCAATAATGCAATAAACGACATTGTTGGGTAACCCCACTTCTGAATCATAATATTTAAATACACCCGAATTAATATTCAATTCAGCGAGACCTTGGCCATAACTCCCCAGCCAAAAGTGAGAATCAGATTGTCTGTGAATGGCCCAAATTGAGTTACCAGGAGTACGTGTTCTTTCCTGATTTTCTGCGTGAAAATGTTTAACTACTTTTTTTGTATTACTGGAAATAATGTATACACCAGAGTTATCGGTTGCAACCCAGAGTTGGTCAGGCGAAAACTGCTTAATGCTTGTAATGGGATCCGTCAACTCAGGCTCAAGCAAACTCACTTGCTGAAATTGAGTATCGTCTTTTCCTTTAAAGAAAAGGCCTTTATCGTAAGTGCCTATCCAAAGTTGCTGTTGTTTGTCGATGTGTATGTCGCGAATCCGCTTACCAACATATCGTTCTGTCGTATCTAATACAAACGCCGGAATTTTTTTCTTGCTGGCTGTATTAATAATAATTTCAGAAATAGGTTGATCGACTCCTGAGAAAGCAGTAAATCCTTGTTCCAGGTTAAAATAGCCCGCTCCGCTTTCTGTACCTAACAAAAATTGTTCTTCGTCTACTTGTGAAATGACTCGCACACTATCCGAAGGAAGAGCTGGACTGGTTGAGCGGTTAAATATTTGGAAGTCTGAGTACAAGGTATTTCCGACTAATAGACCGTCTTCATCTGTTCCAATTAGCCACTCTCCCTGACTTGATCTAAAAATCGAGCGAATACTAGGTAATGAAACCACCGATTCTTGAGTGTGAAATGACGTTTTAATATTAAAACCACTAGTTGGAAATCTTAATTGTACGACGCCCGATAACCAGGTACCTAACCACATAACGCCATCTGAAGTTTTATAAATTGACGAAATATGATTATCAGGTATCGACAACAAAGAATTATCTCGGTGCACTGAGTCAACATTGCCTTCTTTTAGATCCAGCAAAAACAATCCTTTTGTTTCGCTACCCACCCAAAGACGTTCAGCATTTTCTCTAAAAATAACCTTTAGCGTTTCATTTTTTGCGATTTTATTGAATTCATTTACGATACTACTTTCTTCGATAGTCCAATGGCCATTGTGTAATTGGTAATAAAGCAATTGATAATCTGTCACCACCCAAAGCGATGATTCTGACACCGAGATGTCAACGACATTTCTAATTTCTTTTGGCAATTCAATCATTTCGTTGAATTGCTGGTTACTGTGTTGCCATACTCCTGATGAGGTTGCCAAGTAAATTCGGTTATTTACCGTTCTTGACTTGTTGATGATGAGTTTCTCTTGATTAATATCTTTAAACGTCGAGATGGAAATTACCGATGGAGCATCTTCACTAAGTTGAATGCTTGTTTGATCGATAGCAAAAACGCTTTTATCACTTACTATCCATATCCATCCACTCACCAGATCTACTGAGCATCCGACGGCTCTTCTTCCAGAGTCTTTTCCTAATAAATCAACTAAAATAACTTCTCTTGCACGGTTCTTTTGATGATTGTAAATCAAAAAACCACCATCAAAGGAAGTTGCAACAACACCGTCTTCTATTGCACAGACATCAGAAAAACTGAAAAGCTTACGCTCCTCCGTCAATTGCTCATGTATCAAGAAATGTGAAACACCATTATATCGAGAGACTCCATCATCCGTTGCAAAGTAGAGCAGTCCATGCTCATCTTGAGTAACGGCGCGTACTGTCGACTGTGGAAGACCTGACTCAACGCCTATAACTTGCTTCTCAAACCGGAAGTCATAACTATCTGCGGTAGTTGCCATAAATAAACATGATAAAAGGATAAATAAGGAGCAAATATTTTGAGCCTTGGAGCTAAGGCAATAAGAAGATTGCAGAGAGTTTTTATTTCGCATTTGATCGACTATTTTAATTTTTATCGTTCGCAAAAATTAAGTGTAAGCAATATACAACAAAACCGCCAATTCATTGTGTTTTAACTATAAAAAACATTAATTGACTCTACCTTGTAATCCCCCCGTATGCCACACTACAACATCAGAGTTCTTTAGTAGCCCCCTCTCAGCAAAAGCCATTAATGCATCCATAGTTTTCGTCGTATAGACAGGCTCTAGTAAACAGGAAAGCAAGTGCTCATACTTTAATTGTCGCTCTAGTAGAGAAGGATTTATTTTTCCGAAACCAGCTTCGGCAAATGAATGTTCTAATTGACCGTGTGATTCCCAATCGATTACTAGTGTGTTGGCCCAATCATCAATCCAGTTTCGCAGATAACTCGCATCTTTTATCGCGACTACTCCCACAACCTTGGTTTGCCACTTTAAATCAATAACGCCTTTTACTATTCCGAGAAAAGTTGCGCCGGTTCCTACGGGCACGAAAATATAATCAGGTTCATTTTCGACAACCGCACCTATTTCATGCACACCGCTGGCCAGAGCATTTATAGCAGATAAAGTGGAACCACCCTCAGGAAGCCAAAGAACATTATCTTGTGATAACAAGTCCTTCATCGCATTAGAGTTGTCCCTAAGATCTCTAAATTTAAGTTTATCGACAAACTCGATTTCACAGCGCCAACGCACTAGATCACTGAGAGTCTTATGGTATTCGGTAGGTTCATGTCCCCGAATAATGGCTTTTAATGGAATGTTTCTTTTACAACAAAGATAAGCAAGAGCATGCAAGTAATTCGATCGATTACCACCCATGGTAACAATTCTCTCAGGTAACTCTGCCTCGGGTAACTTAATAATGTCTAATAACTTACGAGCCTTGTTACCAGAAATTTCCGAGTGAAGAAGGTCATCTCTCTTTACCATCAAACTTCCAATCGCTAATTCTTTGGGTAATAGAATGGTTTGCAATGGTGAGGGGAAATTGATGTTCATTTGATGAAAAAAGTAAGATGATAAAAACGGAGAGAAAGGTACACAGGTCGAAATGTATTCGCTTTATGAGAATTAAGGTCCGCTCAAAATTAGAGCGGCTGATTTAAACTACGAATTTGCCGCGTTTGGCATGATCAACCAAGAAGTACTTCTTTTTCTTCTTTCGCGCGCAATACGACGATCGAGCCCAAAATCATTCAAAAGTGATTCCAATCTTCGGTTGTTATTCGTACGACGACGATCGACCCGACGTTCTGGTCCGACGTAGCATCGTTCACCATTCATTTCTGAAAAGAATGTGTCTGGTGTTTTTGCCATTAACAAAGACCTCATGTTACTCATCCTACCCTGTTATATACTTATACGAAATTCCATTTGTACCAGCATATCTTATCCATTCTGGCACAAAAAAATCCATTTATCAGCGATGGTCGGTGAAAAAATGCGGATAACAGGATAGAAATTCGTTTTTTATTACTTTGCGAGATACTAATAGGCGCTATTATGTCGTTATTTGACTTACAAGATCTAGGTAAAAAATGCACACTTCTGCTCGCTCATGGTGCTGGTGAAAGTGCACATTCAGAGTTTTTAAGCGCAATAAAAGCCAATGTCTCGAATCAAACTATCGATGTACTTCGTTTTAACTTTCCTTACATGGAAAAAATGCTTGAGACCGGCAAGCGTCGACCACCAGACAAAATGCCTTTATTGCTCTCTTATTATACTGAAGTGATCGAATCGCTGGATGTGTCTTGCCTTTGGATAGGCGGCAAGTCAATGGGAGGAAGAGTTGCATCTATGCTGTCACATTTGCCCAGCGTTACTGGCGTGGTTGCCTTAGGTTATCCTTTTCATCCCCCTAAAAAGCCCGAAAGTTTACGAACAGAACATTTGTATTCGACACATAAGCCCATACATATTTTTCAAGGAGAACGAGATCCCTTTGGTGTTCCCGACGAAATAAAGAACTATAAGCTTCCGCAAAACATACATTTGCACTGGGTAACCGATGGCGATCATAGCTTTAAGCCAAGAAAACGCTCAGGAGTAACCTTAAAAGAAAACTTGTCGACAGTATCAGAAAAAATTCGCTCGATACTTCTTGCCTCTGATGAATCTAAAATCGACTGAATTTGTCAAAACAGTGCAATCTAGAGTTCACTTTCTTCATCTGCCTTAATTTGGCGCACAATACCTTTAATTCGCGTTTAATTTGTCTGAATTGAACGGCCTAATAATTGCACAATTATCCATTAATAGTGGATAGACTTGTTCAGTCTGAAAGTTAAATATTTAATCGAGGGAGTAATTAAAGTGAACAACCTACAGCTAAATATTTTTATTCACCAATATCATTTAGAGAACAGTAAAAATACGCAGCGAGAATTAGTAAAAAAAATAAAACGGGCAGAAGGTACCTTTAAGTGTTTTCATAACACCGCAGAAAACTTCGACAAAAAATACCAAAGCCTGTGGAAGAAAGTCGATAAAAAATAAACAGCAAACCTACCCCGAGTAACCTACCAGCGATGGTTCGTCCATGATTTTCGACACCCTTGATACCGGGAATAGCCTTATTAAAGAAGACTGACCCTACCCCAACAAATAATAATACAATCGATACAATCGCGATTAACATCACGCACTCCTTTATAGTAATTCGACACTATAGTCCCAAATAGTCGATATATTACAAAAAAGCCCGCAAGAAGCGGGCTATTCAGAAGTATCCTTACTTTTCGGCATTAATGCCGTTCGATCTATTTGATCATTTTTAATACTTTTTCTGCAGTTTTAGCGGGTAGTGGTACGTATCCGTCTTTAACAACTACTTCTTGCCCTTTCTTAGATACAACCATTTTGATGAACTCACGCTCTAGTGGTGACAATGGTTTGTTAGGGTTTTTGTTAATGTAAACGTACAAAAAGCGGCTTAACGGGTAAGTACCATTAAGAACGTTGTCACTAGTCGCTTCGATGAAGTCGTCACCTTCTTTTTTCGCTAAAGGAACAAGACGAATTCCAGAAGTAACGTAACCAATGCCTGAGTAACCAATACCATTTTTAGATTGACTAATTGCCTGTACAACAGCTGCCGATCCAGGTTGCTCATTTACACTGTTTTTGAAATCACCTTTACACAGGCCTTTACCTTTGAAGTAACCGTAAGTTCCCGATACTGAGTTACGACCGAAAAGTTGAATGTCGCCTAAACCATCAACATTCAATTGATCCCATGATGTAATATCTGACTCGAATTTACATTTGCGAGTAGAAGAAAAGATTGCATCAACTTGAGGAATTGAAAGTCCTTTAATTGGGTTATCTTTATTTACGTAAACCGCAAGCGCATCAATTGCGACAGGGATTTCTAATGGCTTGTAACCATGTTTCTTCTCAAATGCTGCAAGCTCTTTATCTTTCATTTTTCGACTCATAGGGCCGAAGTTAGAAGTACCTTGCGTTAATGCCGGAGGAGCAGTAGATGATCCAGCCGCTTGAATTTGAATATTAACGTTCGGGTAGAGGCGTTTAAACTCTTCTGCCCAAAGCGTCATTAGGTTAGCAAGAGTATCAGAACCTACTGAAGATAAATTACCTGAAACACCGCTTGTTTTTTCGTAAGTTTTTAAGTTCTCATCAACTTTGCTTGCCATTGCGTTTGACGCAACTAATGTCGCTGTCATTGAAGCCGCTACGGCCAAAGATTTTAAAAGTTTCATCGTACACTCCCAAATAATTCTATAGTGAATCCCAAAATATGGAATGTGCTCATAGTAGAGGCTGAATATTTCGTTTTTATGACAGTTTTGTAATTTAATTATTCTTTATTTTTTTCAATAACTTAGGAGAGATGTTTTTATTACGAAATTTGGACTATGACAGTTTTATAGTGTTTATTTGACACTCGAAAAGTAACAATAAAACGTACTACCTTTGCCCACTTCACTGTCTATTTCCAATTGCGAGCCGTGTCTTTCTAATATGTGCTTTACGATAGCCAGTCCAAGACCAGTCCCGCCTATGGCTCTGTCTCGGCCATCGTCGACACGATAAAAACGTTCAGTCAATCTCGGAATATGCATTTGCTCAATTCCGTGACCGTTATCCTCCACATACATTTTCATGCCTTTCGCAGTTTGCTCCCAGCCAACTTTTATCGTTCCTTTGCTTGGTGTGTACCTAACGGCATTGAACACCAAATTCGAAAATGCACTGTGCAGTTCTTTCTCATTTCCTCTAATCGATTCGGTAGAATCTTCATTAAAAATAATGGTGTGCCGACCTTCACTTAACACCTTCGCTTCTTCCACGATTCGTTTTAACAAAATATGGGGTTTTACATTCACTTCTCTAACGGGTTCATCACCACTTTCAAGTTTCGATAACGTTAGCAAGTCATCAACTAGAGAACGCATACGAAGAATTTGTTGTCCCATTTGATCAACTGGTCGATGGAAAAAATCAGGTAACTGCTCTTTGCTGTCGGCGAGGATTTCAACATAGCCATTCACAACCGTTAAGGGCGTTCTCAATTCGTGAGATACATTGGCAACAAAATCTTGTCTTATTTTCTCTAACTGATAAAGGCGAGTAACGTTTCTTACAATTAATAGTCTTTGATTTTTATTGTATGCGGTAATTCGAAAAGCGAGTTTGATGTCGTCATCAATCGGCGACGGAATTTCAACTGGCAGTTGATAGTTGCCTTGTTCAACATAATGAACAAACTTGGGATTTCGAATTAAGTTAATAATTCGTTGGCCGACATCTTTCTTTGAGTTCAATCCTAATAAAGCTTCAGCTGAGCGATTAAACCAATTAATTTCGCCCATCTCCCCTAAGACTATTGCACCATCAGGCAAAGCTGCTGTAGATGCTCTAAATTCATTTAGAATTTTGGCTAAGCGCTTTTTAGATTTTCGATTACGCCGTTGCAGTAAATAAATGCTGTGAAAAATATCACTCCAAATTCCTTCCGACTCAGGAGGATATAAGTCACGAGATTCGGTTAACCAGTACTTCAACCGATAAATTTGACGAATGTGCCAAGCCAGGTAAGCTGTGACGATACAAAATAATATTTCACCTGTATAACCAGTGAAAAGACCAATCAGCAATCCAATTGCGGTAACTACCGAGACAAACCAAATCTCGACGCCCCAATATCGAAAACTACTCATTGATCGTCACTCCGGTAATGCTTGGATACATTGGAGTCATTAGTTACGATGAGAAAAACGATAGCCAGCGCCTCTCACTGTCTGTACATAATTTTCAATACTATAAGGCGCTAATGCTTTTCTCAAGCGTCGAATATGAACATCAACTGTACGTTCTTCAACGATCACTTGATGTCCCCATACCGAATCAAGTAATTGTCCTCTGGTAAAAACACGCTCTTGATGCTCAAGAAAAAATTGCAGTAATTTGTATTCGGTTGGTCCCATTTTCACCGTATGGCCGTCAATCGACACTCGATGACTCGCCATGTCCAATTTAAGACGCCCTGTCTCAATGACTTGTTCCTGTGACACATTAGGATCAGCTCGACGCAGTACCGCGCGAATTCTCGCCATTAGTTCTCGAGGAGAAAAAGGTTTGATAACGTAATCGTCAGCACCCGCATCTAATCCCTTTATGCGATCGTCTTCTTCTCCACGAGCGGTAAGCATTATGACTGGAACTTCTTTAAACAGCGTATTCTTTTTTACCTTACGTGTCATTTCAATTCCAGAAGCGCCTGGCAACATCCAATCAATCAGCATTAAATCAGGAATGGCTTCTTCCTGTAGTAAAGACAATGCCTTTTCAGCAGTCCCAGCTTGTAAAGTTGAGTAACCCGCCTGCTCCAGTGAAAAAACTAACATTTCACGAATATCGCGTTCGTCTTCGACGACCATTATAGTTGCACTCATAACCTAACCTATTTTCTCCGTCTAAATGCGAAGTGGCAGGAAATTATTTGCCTTGTGTGAGTTGCTCCATTTCAGCAAGGCTCACATGTCGCACGTCTTTTCCTTCCACTAAATAGATCACATACTCACAAATATTGCGGGCATGATCTCCGATTCTTTCTAACGCTCGAGCTGACCACATAACGTCCATGGCAGCAGAAATACTTCGCGGATCTTCCATCATATAAGTAATGAGTTGACGGGTAATTGCGTTGTATTCTTTGTCAGCTGTTTTCTCTTTCTGTGCGACCTTTAACGCCGCATCTACATCGAGTCGAGCAAACGCATCAAGAGCTTCGTGCAACATTGTTTTCACATGATTACCAAGATGAACGACAGCACCAAATTGTTTTTTTGATGGCATAACATTTTCCATCGAAATCGCAATATGATTGGCCATTCGTGCAATTTTTTCAGCCTCATCACCAATTCGTTCTAAATCGGTAATGGTCTTAATAATTGCTACAACCAGGCGAAGGTCTCCTGCTGCAGGTTGGCGTTTCGCCAAAATGCGAGTGCACTCCTCATCGATTGAAACTTCATAGGCATTGACTTTTTCGTCACGCTCAATGATCTCTTCTGCTAATTCAGGATCAAGTGACGATAAAGCTTCCATCGATTGCTCGATTTGCTCTTCTACCATTCCACCCATAGTTAAAACTCTTTGACGGACGTTTTCTAATTCGTCATTGAATTTTTGCGAAATGTGTTTGGTAAATTGCCCTTTTTCCATCATAGTCGTATACCTATTTTATGTTTCACTCTTATGACACTTTCCCAGTTGCTTGTCATTTTCTGTTAAATTAACTGAAATATTTCAAATTAACCGTAACGTCCGGTTATATAATCTTCAGTTTTCTTCTTACTTGGGTTAGTAAAAATTGTATCGGTTGTATCAAACTCAACCATATCACCCATGTACATAAAGGCCGTATAGTCTGAAACTCGTGCTGCCTGTTGCATGTTATGAGTGACAATAACTATTGTGTATTGATCTTTTAAATCATGAATTAATTCTTCAATTTTCAATGTTGAAATTGGATCAAGTGCTGATGCTGGCTCATCAAGCAAAAGCACTTCTGGTTGAACCGCAATTGAGCGAGCTATAACTAACCTTTGCTGCTGCCCACCCGACATTCCTAGTGCATTATCATCTAACCGGTCTTTTACTTCGTCCCACAAGGCTGCGCCTTTGAGAGCCCACTCAACCACTTCATCTAACACACTTCTTTTATTAATGCCTTGCAAACGCAATCCGTAAGCGACATTTTCATAAATCGATTTTGGAAATGGATTTGGCTTTTGAAATACCATTCCAACATTACGTCTTAAGTCGGCAACGTTGACATCTTTTTCATAAATATTGCTACCATTTAACTTTATCGCACCTTCAACACGCGCAATATCGACAAGATCATTCATTCGGTTAAAGCAACGCAATAAAGTTGACTTACCACAACCGCTTGGTCCGATAAATGCTGTGACCTTTTTTTCTGGTATTTGCAAATTAATATTATGAAGAGCCTGTTTCTCACCATAAAACAGATTTAAATCTTCAACTTCAAGACAAATTTTTTCGTCTTTCAATGCGGCCAAATTTAAACCATCATTCGATGTTTCTTGACTCAAATCGAGTTGTGCTTCAGCTGTCATATTTTCACCTAATCTAACTTCACCAGTTTTCTAAAAACAACTAGTGTTCTAATGACTTGTACTTCTCTCGAAGACGGTTACGAATTTTTATAGCAGTAATGTTAAGCAATATGATTACTAACACTAACAAGAATGCTGTGGCATAGACTAATGGCCGAGCAGCTTCTACATTTGGACTCTGGAAGCCCACATCATAAATGTGGAAACCCAAGTGCATGAATTTTCTTTCTAAGTGAACAAATGGAAAGTTTCCGTCCACAGGAAGTGTGGGCGCTAACTTAACAACACCAACCAACATTAACGGTGCAACTTCACCTGCGGCTCGAGCAATCGCTAGAATTAGTCCTGTCATCATTGCTGGTGATGCCATTGGCAACACCGTGCGCCATAAAGTTTCTATTTTTGTTGCGCCCAATGCCAAACTGCCTTCGCGAATTGATTTTGGAATACGAGACAATCCTTCTTCAGTTGAAACGATAACAACAGGCAAGGTTAATAACGCCAGAGTAATTGATGCCCATAGCAGTCCTGACGTTCCAAACGTCGGTGCTGGTTTTGCTTCAGGATAAAATAATTCATCAATACTGCCACCAAGGAAATAAACAAAAAAGCCTAAACCAAATACACCATAAACAATTGAAGGGACACCCGCCAAATTATTCACCGCGATTCGAATAAGTCGAGTAACAAAACCTTGCTTTGCGTACTCGTGCAAATAAACAGCGGCAACAACACCAAACGGTGTCACCATAATCGACATGAGAATAACCATCATGACAGTACCGAAAATTGCGGGAAATACGCCGCCTTCAGTGTTGGCTTCTCGAGGTTCATCCCAAATAAACTCAGCAGCTTTTTTGAAGTAGTGACCAATTTTTGAAAACAGTCCCATCTGATTAGGCTGGAATGCCATCACGATATCCATTCCGTTAATGGTAACCGTTTTACCGTCAATGCTTTCCATCACAACCGAGTCACGCTTTGCATCACGATAAAGTTCATTCATCTTGGCCTGAAGAACTTCAAACTCAGCATTAAGTTTGGTTTCTTGCTCTCGAATTTCTGCAATCGCTTCGGGCGTATCAGCATCTTCCAGTTGCAATCTTCGACGCTCAAGACGAAGTTGCTCAATATCGTAATTTATGGAGCCAATGTCATCTTTTTCAATTTCTTTTACTTGCTCGTGAAGTTCATTTGCTCTGTCAATTAATAGCTCAAGTTGTTGATTCGCTTCTGCACTATCACTGTTTGCGAATTCAGACCCGTCAACATTTACCGATTTTAAAAAGCCGTAAAAATTTCCCCACTCGCGGCGCTCCAATACCATGACATCATCTCGCCTCGTCTGCGCAACTATTTCTTTTATTTTCAACCAGCGAAAGTCCAAACCGTATAAATCACGATTACCAGTTTTAAGTAAAATTTGCTTTGCGACTTCTGGATCTTGACCTTTAGGCACTTCTTCGCCGTAAATTTCACCCATCGCAAATTGAGTCTGTCCATCAACACCTTGAGTTTCAAATACAACTACATCAGCTGGCCAAAAGTGACTAAGTCCACGAACAGCAATTAGCAGAATTAATCCAACTACCATCACTAATGATATTGCGATAGCACCAGCGTTAAACCAAACCCAATGCTCACCTGATTTAAAAAACTTATCTTTCATCTTTAAAACCTAAACTAAACTTTACAGTGAGCCGTATTTACGACGCAGTCGATGGCGAACGTTTTCTGCCAATGTATTAAACAGGAAGGTAAACACAAAAAGCACAAATCCAGCTAAGAATAAAACTCGATAGTGAGTCGAACCAACTTCTGACTCAGGCATTTCAACGGCTATATTGGCCGACAGTGTTCTCATACCTTCAAAAATATTAGCTTCCATAATAGGCGTATTACCCGTTGCCATTAGAACAATCATGGTCTCACCAACTGCTCGACCCAAACCAATCATTACTGCAGAAAATATACCTGGACTTGCTGTTGGCAATACCACACGCACCAAAGTCTGCCAAGGACTCGCTCCAAGTGCTAACGAACCATTTGACAGATGTTTGGGTACACTAAATATCGCATCTTCAGCAATAGAGAAAATTGTTGGTATAACCGCAAAACCCATCGCAATACCTACAACCATGGCATTTCGTTGATCGTATGTAATACCCATATCACCGAGCCAAATTCTCATATCACCATCAAACAAGACTTTTTCGACCGGATAACTGATTGTAAAACACAACCATGCGATAAAAATAACGACCGGAATTAATAGAGCCGCCTGCCAGCCATCTGGAATCTTTGAGGTAATATTTGTCGGCATGAAATGCCAAGCAAGACCAAAGGCAATAATAAACAGTGGCATTAAAATTAATAACATAAATATGCCGGGAAGATTTTCTTCCATTACTGGCGCCAGCCACAGCCCAGCTAGAAAACCCAAAATAACAGTTGGTAAAGCTTCCATTATTTCAACAGCAGGCTTTACTGCGGAACGCATTTGAGGCGCCATAAAATAAGCCGTAAATATTGCACCGCATATTGCCAAAGGCATCGCGAATAACATGGCGTAAAATGCTGCTTTTAACGTTCCAAAACTCAATGGTACTAACGAAAATTTAGCTTCGAAGTCAGTATTAGATGCAGAAGACTGATAGGTATAATCGGGTTCTGGATAACTCTCGTACCAAACTTCGCCCCAAAGCGCAGACCAAGAAACATCCGGATGTTCATTTTCAAGTTCAAATAATTGAGCTTTCCCTTTGCCGGAAATTAATACCCGATTGGCTCGTGGATTAATTGCAATATTCGAGTCTGAGTCTAAGTTACTCAACGACTCGGTGAGTACTGTCCGATGTGATGTTGTAAAAAATATTCCCAACTCATTATCTTCGTTGAGTACTAAAAATCCCTTGCGGCGCAATTCAGGTGTTATGGTTTTAATTGCAGATTCGCCAAATTCAAAAGTACGAATTTTGTTGAGTCGATATGTATTAGTTTCATCGCGAACCGGAAACCACTGAGTGATAACGCCTTTAGAGTCTCCTACCATTAAAGATATGCCGCCCAGCAAAAACTTTACATCGGTGACTTCCGTTTTGTTATCTACTAACGCTAATCGTTCGTTAGCGCTTAACTCTCCATCTTCAAAATAGTAAGAAACCAACTCACCTTTATCTGAAACTGTATAAACCCAATGCGCAGTCGGATCATGTAGAAGATATTTGATGTTCGTATCATTACTGATCACTTGTTCCGATACTTTTTCTAGTGATATTTCTTCTGAGAGAAAAGACTCTTGAAGTTCATATCGAACAAAATAAAGCTCTCCATTTACATCCGCGGCAACAACACTCACAGTGTCATCATTTTTTGCTGCAGCAACATGTTTAATTGAGTTTGCGCCTAAGTCTAATGACTCTTCTCCGTAGGGATAACTGATCCCAGGAGTAATTTTTCGCTGATCATCAGGGTAAGTGATACTGAAAGTTTGCTTCACCAATAGAACTCGACCGGAATCTAACCCAATCGCAATAAGGTTGTCGTCTTTATTTGCGTAAAGCGCACTGGTGACGCGTTCATTTTCTTCTAATGCAAATTGGTAGTAGTCGATAACGTCCCCTGTTTCGGCATTAAAATAACGCATGAAACCGTCTTTCGTTACTCGATAACCAATTTCTCCGTATTCTTCCATTCCCCACATAACAGACTCTTCAACTTTAGAGTCGTACTGAGTTAGCTGCGCTATTTCAGCACTTTTAAAGATTGGGAAAACGACATACAGTAAGTAAAAGAAAATCATCACCACAGCGATGATCACTGATACGCCACCAAAGGCGATGGAGTGCTTTGCGATAGAGTCTTTGATGCGGCGGAAGCGATGATGACCACCATCTGACTGCTTATCAAGCAGTGCTCTTACGCGATCTTTGACTGAATCATAGTCGTTATTAAGGTCGTTCATTAAGGTTCGCTAGCTTTTCTTACATTGCGCGACATTGTATCGCCGAAAGATGACAGAATTATTACAAACTGTCACAATTCCATTCTCATATAAAATCAAAGCATAACCATCTGATTTTATTGGGGTTTATAAATTTGATTAAATTATAACCTTGTCGCTTAAAGTGATGCTGCAATTTCAACTGTCACATTAATGACATATTACCCCTGCTCAAAGTAATGTCTCTAGGCTTGGAGTTTCATTAGAAATTTGGTCGAAATTCCATTTTTTGTACTTTTTTTTATAAAAATAACCAATAATAGAGACCTTTTTTGCAACCGACGGGTCATATTGGTAGTCTACGCGCCACAAATACTCTCGTCGCGCGTATATGCGCATTGGATAAACACTTGGAGAACTGGTTAAACCTATGAACATGAATCAGAAGACAGCCGCATTAGTTGTAGCGGCGAGCATATTTGGATCGGCAACAGCGGCAGATCTCAGCGTAACGCCTTACGGCAAAATACGCTTAACTATGCAAAATACGGACGATGCAGAATTGGAAGGTAAAGAAGTCAAAAGTAACTTCTCTCACTTTGGCTTTCGCGGCAAAGGTAAGTTGAGTGATAGCCTCACTGCTTTCTACAAAATCGAGTGGCAAGTTGATAGTAGCGACAAAAGCGACTCAGACAATATCAAAGCTCGTGATCAGTACATTGGTCTTGCTGGTGGATTTGGTGAAGTATTGATGGGCCGCAAAGACACTCCGTTACGTGTTGCGCAAGGTCGAGTTGATCAATTCAACCAGCTTGAAGGTGATATCGACTTGCTATTTAAAGGTGAAGTACGCGCCGACAATATTTTTCAATACTCAACGCCAGAAATGTTTGGCGGTTTGAAAATTAAATACGCCAATATGAGCATCGATGGAACTTTAGATGGCGACGATATTTTAGGTGACGATGACAATGACCCTGCAACGCCTGATGTTGTAGTTGGTGACAGAGAATCAACGGACGCCAACTCAATTGCAGTTGAGTGGTCCAGTGACCATTGGTTTTTTGCCTACGCACAGGATAAAGACGTAAGTGCAGAAGGAAGTAAAACTAAACGTTTCTCAACTCAGTACAAATGGGGTAACTGGACATTAGGTGCGATCTACAACAACCACGATTACCCAGCAGATTCAGTTAACGGTTTAGAAGCTTATAATGAAGAAGGTTATCTTGTCAGTGCGGCTTATACGACTGGCGATCATACATTGAAGTTTCAAACTGGAGAAAGCGACGATCTGGATAAACGAGATTTGTCATCAGTGGGTTGGAACATAGCTTTAAGTAAACAAACCGATGTGCATTTTTTCTATACAGTATCGGATGACATGAATAATAATGAATACAGCTGGTATGGTTTCGGAATTGATCAAAGCTTTTAATTGATACCTTCCAATTAAACCAACGTGTCATTAAAAAAGCCGCTGCATGCGGCTTTTTTATTGTGCATAATTAATGTGAAAAGCTATGTAATAACATCTAAACAGAAAATCAGCAATGTCACTCATTACTTTTTTAACAGCTCGAATGGATTGTTTGTTAAAACTCAAAGAAGTTTACAACTCTTCTATTTGTACAGGTTGGCCAAACCAATAACCTTGGGCTCCTTGAGCTCCTAAGCTTTCTAAAACTTTCCATTCGCTTTCAGATTCAACGCCTTCAGCCCAAACATCTACACCGAGCTGGTTAGCTGAGTTAACCAAAGTTTTAAAAAACAGCTGCTTTTCATCACTCGACTCTATATTACGAACAATTGTTCGACTTACCTTTATGCGTGAAACTTCATGCTCACGTAAATAGGACAAATTCGCTTTTGGATTACCAACACTCTCCACACACCAACGAATACCAGCATCACTAAGAGCGTTTATTCCACTAATTAGCTCGTCATCATTATGAATCAACGCATACTCTGGAATTTCAAAAACCACTTTTTCTTTAATATCATGTCGCACCGACAATTGTTTAAGTAACCAACTAATAAAACCATTATTTCGAATACTGTCCGGAAACAAATTAATGGATAAGTCTTTATCTTCTAAGTGCTTACCATAAATAAATTCTTTGAACACTTTATCAATTATCAAGCGATCAAACTCGACGGCTAGCCCCACTCGGCTCGCCATCGGTAAAAAAATCGCTGCTGCGATAACTTTGTCTTTATCAACCAACCGAGAAAGAGTTTCATACCCTATTACAGATGAGTCGGACACGTCATACTGTGGCTGATAAAACAGTAATATGTCTCTCTTGGCTAACTTTTCCTGTAAAAACGTTCGCCACCTCACGCTCCCTTTTATAATATCTTTGGGTAACTCGTCTGAACGATACAAATGAACATTATTGTCGCCGACTACCTGAGCGTGTCGTAAAGCCATATCGGCACTGGCCATCACTTCATAGGGATCATCACCACTTTTAAAAACAGTAATTCCAACATCGACAAAGTGATGTTTGTACTCTAAGGAGTCAAATATCGTTCGCTGCATATCTTTGATCATCTTATTGCATTGACGAACTAATTTTTCCGGTGAATTTTCGATGGTTAACCAAGCAAAGTCTACGTTATCGCGACGCGCTACCCAGTTAAGTTCTGCTTCACTTGATAACGACTGAAACAATCGACCAATCTGACGAATGGTGTCATCGAACTGCTCTTTGTTATCGTGCTGTAATTCAATTAAAGGCTCGAAAGAAAAAATAGCCACTGCACCATGCAAAATCTGTTCGTCGGAAAGATGGACTTCAAGCTCTGCATCAAAATATTCTCGATTTCCTAAACCGGATAATTTATCGACAAAAGAATGTTGTCTTAATCTATTTGAAAGTTCCGTCTGTTGATGTCGACTATGATGATGCTCATTTAGCAACAAGTTGATTGCCAGTTCTGATGTTAAAGGATTTACATCCGATGGCGAGAAATGTTCAGGATCAAAGTCTCCAGTCAAAATCGATTCCGCTTTTTCTTCCAAATGCAAAATCGGCACTAATAAGTATATGGTTCCAATGGCTCCTAAAAACACCGCACCAACTACTATCAAGACTTCCCACGACATTTTAAATGATGTCGGTAAGTTAGGCGCATCAGCGAACTGAAAAACTAACATTGAGCCCGCTTCACCATCAATTGAGACAGGAATTCTATAGTCGAGTGACTCAGGAGTGCCCAACTCTCCTATGGATTCCATTATTTCATCGTCACTCATTAACCCAACCGCAGACACGCCAGAAATTAGTGACAACTGAACAACAGCATCGCGCTTTTCAGCAACGCTTGCGAAGGATAGGGTTGGAAGCTTACGAGCTACTGTTAACTGCTGCTTGTTTTGCCACTGCTGTTCGTGAGACGCAAGCTGGTCTCGAAAATCATTTATGTGAAAACTTAACGCTACCAATGTTATTAAAACTACGGAAATCCATAACAAAAAGCAACGACCCAACAATACCTTCAATGCTTCATTCCTTCGCCAAGAGCCCTATTTAAATGATAGTCGATTCTATGGTTTTCGTGTCCATACGATACAAGGTCTGTTTCAGGCCTTACTGTTTCAGACCTTATTCTTCCAGCCACTGCCTCGCAGGATCAACTTCCTCGAAAACTTCCGCTTCCTGGAAGGAATAAGACTCACCAAGTGTTCGATAAATACTCAAAAAGTGGTTAACAAAAGGATCAGACGATACAAAAGCGACCCGGTGTTTTGCGACACCTGGCTTTGCTAGCAACTCCCTCGCACGTGTTAAAACAATTTCAAAGTCAGGGACCGAGATTTCAAACTCAACATCTTTGAAAATGTACAAACGCTTATAATTTTCACCCGAGCTTTGTTCAGCAACTAATTGCTCCAGTAACGTCAAGGCTGGCTGCATTGTCACTCGCCCAGTGAGCTGGATTTCCATTGTTTGCTTATCATGATCAATGCTGACTTTGGACTTCATATAACCTTAAAACACATAAATCGAATTATTAATTACGATAATTTATGTATCACAGAGCCGCTGATTTACTGCTCTGACATGTTTGCTTAGCAATAAAAAAAGCCCCTTCAAAAAGGGGCTTATCGTCTGATATTACTAATCGTTTAGAACGCAGTTTTAACTAGAAAGGGATATCGTCGTCAAAACTATCGCTAAAGCCTGCATCAGAAGGCGCTCCACCACCCTGCTGTGGTTGATTTTGCTTCGCCTGTTGCTGCTGATAGTTCTGCTGGTGTGGCTGTCCGTAAGGCTGCTGACCTTGATTTTGCCCATAGTTAGAATCGCCACCAGAGCGACCTCCAGCTCCACCACCAAGCATTTGCATGACACCATTAATATCCACAACTACTTCTGTGGTGTACTTGTCCTGGCCTTGTTGATCTTGCCACTTTCGAGTTTGCAGCTTTCCTTCAAGGTAAACTTGAGAGCCTTTTCTTAAATATTCACCGGCAATTTCCGCCAACTTGCCAAAAATAACCACTCGATGCCACTCTGTTTTCTCACGCATTTCGCCTGAATTACGATCTTTCCACTGCTCAGAGGTAGCCACCGATAGATTAGCAATTGCACCACCATTTGCGGTGTACCGAATTTCTGGATCGTTCCCTAAATTACCAACCAAAATTACTTTATTGATGCCTCTACTGGCCATAACTTCAAACTCCTATACGGTCTCTCGCCGCTTTTTTGTTAACGCAATTACTCTGTCACTTGATTCGGCGAGTCAGCCGGATTCACAGACTGTTTCAAGCGCAACAAAGCTGCTTCATCGAATTGCTGCTTATCTACTTTTAAATACACTGCGCCCGCTTCCGGTAGCGCTACCGCTTCTGCCACTCCTTCAATAGCATGAATATCATCCATTAAAGTCGCCAGTCGGTCTTTATTTTCTATATGATGAACTGTAAGGGTGTATGAGGTCAATCTTGGCGGCGATTTTAATCCGAGCCCAGCCACCGCCCAAATGAGTGCAACGGCACCACCGGCAACGTAGGTAGTTGATAAACCATAAGTTTGCGCCAGCCAACCAGCAATTGGACCTCCCAAACTGGCACCTAAAAATTGCGAGGTAGAATAAACCCCTAGAGCAGCCCCTTTTCTTGACGCAGGTGCAATTCGCGAAATTAACGAAGGAAATAAAGCTTCCATTACATTAAAGCCCGCGAAAAAAATACCCATCAAAAAAATCAGTACCCATAGCGACCATTGCTGGAAACCAATTAATAACTCTAATAATGCAATGGTGCACATAACGCTCACCATTACGCCTCGATGTCGCCAACCTTTCTCAGCAGTAATAATGAGAGGCACCATAATCACTACCGCAATTAACATCACCGCCAGATAAATCCAGCCGCTGCTGCTCATGGATAAACCAAGTGCCGTTAATTTATGCGGAAAAGCCACGAAAAAAGCAGTTAATAAGAAGTGAAGAGCAAAAATCCCAAGGTTAAGACGCCACAATTGTGGGTGCCAGATAATATCTTTAAATTGGCCTTTCGCAGCGACAACATCTCGCTGAGCGTAGCTGTGCGTTGGTGTAGGAACTAAAGTCACCACCACGAGCGCTGCTAACAAGGCAAGTCCAGCAGTAACCCAGAAGATCCCTGACAGCCCAAAATGCTCAGCAATAAAAGGCCCGGCAAACATTGCCAGAGTGAAAGCAAGACCAATACTCATGCCAATCGACGCCATCACCTTACTGCGGTGTTCATCTCGCGATAAGTCTGCCGCCAACGCCATTACAGCACTGGCAATGGCTCCACACCCTTGCAGAATACGTCCTAGAATGACTCCATAAATCGATTCCGACAAAGCCGCCACTACCGAACCAACCACAAATAAAGACAAGCCCATCAGAATAATCGGCTTTCGACCTAACTTGTCGGACAATCGGCCGAAGGGGATCTGCAAAACGGCCTGAGAAAGTCCATAAGCACCAATGGCAAGCCCGATTAAAAATGGGGTGGCACCACTTAATGATTCACCTAATACGGCGAACACCGGCAAAATCATAAATAAACCGAGCATTCTTGTGGCGAATACTGAACTCAAAGTTAGAGCAGCGCGCTTCTCGATTTGATTCATTGAACTGGATTGTTGTGTCTTTTCCATATTATGATCGCTGGCTTGATTCGGTTTTTCGCGACATTCGTATAAACCATTTTAGATTCAAATTATGCTAACTCGATTTGGTTAGCGAAATGAACATTTGGCAAAAAGGCGGTCATTATACACGATGGATACAATAGAAGTACGTGGTGCACGCACCCATAATCTGAAAAATATCAATCTAGAGTTACCGCGCGATAAATTAATTGTGATAACCGGGTTATCCGGCTCCGGTAAGTCATCTTTAGCGTTCGATACCTTATATGCGGAAGGTCAAAGGCGATATGTCGAATCTTTGTCTGCTTACGCTCGACAATTTTTATCATTAATGGAAAAACCAGACGTCGACCATATCGAAGGTTTATCGCCTGCCATTTCAATTGAACAAAAATCAACCTCACATAATCCGCGTTCAACGGTTGGAACCATTACTGAAATTTATGATTATTTAAGACTGCTGTTTGCCCGAGTTGGCACTCCCTTTTGTCCCGATCACGACATTGCATTAGAAGCACAAACAGTTTCTCAAATGGTAGATCTGGTTCTTGCTCAGCCTGAAGGCACTAAGTTAATGCTGATGGCGCCAGTGGTCAGAAACCGCAAAGGTGAGCACGTACAATTATTTCAACAGTTACAGGCAAATGGTTTTGTTCGCGCTCGAATCAATGGAAAAATTTACGATCTGAGCGAACCTCCAACTCTCGACTTGCACAAAAAACATACCATTGAAGTGGTAGTTGATCGATTTAAAGTCCGGGCGGATTTACAGCAACGAATTGCAGAGTCATTCGAAACAGCTCTCGAGCTGTCTGATGGACTGGCACAAATTCATTTTATGGATGGCGAACAGGAAGACTTTTTATTCTCGGCAAAATTTGCCTGTCCACAATGTGGACACAGTTTAACTGAACTAGAGCCCAGACTTTTTTCGTTTAATAACCCTGCCGGCGCTTGTCCTGAATGTGATGGTTTGGGCGTCGATAACTTTTTTGATCCGGATCGTGTCATTCACAACTCAGAGTTATCGTTAGCGGGCGGTGCGATACGCGGTTGGGACAGACGCAGCGTTTATTATTATCAAATGCTCAAATCTTTGGCTGACCATTACGAGTTTGATATTGAAGCGCCATTTGAGTCGTTGCCGAAAAAAATTCAAAAAGCCATTTTGTACGGCAGTGGACGTACTTCAATTGAATTCAGTTACATGAATGATCGCGGCGACATTTATGTTCGTAACCACCCATTTGAAGGTGTCATTCCAAACATGGAACGCCGTTATCACGAAACCGAATCAACGGCAGTAAGAGAAGAACTGTCAAAATATATGACACATCAAGCCTGCCCAAGTTGTGAAGGCACTCGGCTACGTACTGATGCGCGTCACGTGTTAATTAAGAAAAATAATTTACCGTCCATTACACAAATGGCAATTGGCGAAAGTTTTGAATATTTCAATCAATTGAAACTTAAAGGTGCAAAAGGGAAAATTGCCGATAAAATTTTAAAAGAAATTCAGGCGCGCCTTGGCTTTTTAGTCAACGTTGGACTGGAATATTTAACCCTCGAACGTTCCGCAGATACTTTATCCGGTGGTGAAGCCCAGCGAATTCGTTTGGCCAGTCAAATTGGCGCAGGGCTAGTGGGTGTAATGTATGTTCTTGACGAACCCTCCATTGGATTGCACCAGCGCGATAACGATCGATTATTAAAAACGCTTACTCACCTTCGTGATTTAGGTAATACCGTTATTGTTGTTGAGCACGATGAAGATGCAATAAAAACTGCCGACCACGTGGTTGATATCGGTCCCGGTGCAGGTGTTCATGGCGGCGAAATCATCGCAGAAGGAACTCTTAAAGATATTTGTAAAGCGAAGAAGTCGTTAACGGGTCAGTACCTGTCAGGTAAAAAAGAAATTTCCATACCGAAAAAACGTCATGAATTTGATACAGAAAAAACCTTTAAATTATTTGGCGCAACCGGCAATAATTTAAAACAAGTTGATCTTGAGATTCCTGTTGGACTGTTTACCTGTGTAACCGGTGTATCGGGAAGCGGAAAATCAACGCTTATCAACGACACACTTTATCCTATCGCGGCTCGGCTTTTAAATGGCGCAGAATCGATTTCACCTTCAGCCCATTCACACCATGAAGGTATCGAACACTTTGATAAGGTAGTTGATATTGATCAAAGCCCAATAGGTCGAACACCTCGCTCAAACCCCGCAACTTACACTGGTATTTTCACACCAATTCGAGAATTATTTTCGGGTACTCAAGAAGCAAGGTCACGCGGTTACAAACCAGGACGCTTTAGTTTTAATGTGAAAGGCGGTCGCTGCGAAGCCTGTCAGGGTGACGGCGTTATAAAAGTTGAAATGCATTTCTTACCCGATGTTTACGTACCTTGTGATGTTTGCCACGGTAAACGTTACAATCGTGAGACTCTAGAAGTGCAATACAAAGGTAAAAATATTCATGAAGTACTTGAACTCACGGTTGAAGATGCTCGTGAATTTTTTGATGCTGTGCCCGCAATCGCCAGAAAACTTCAAACCCTGATGGACGTTGGCTTAAGTTATATTCGACTGGGTCAGGCTGCGACTACTCTTTCAGGTGGTGAAGCTCAGCGGGTTAAATTATCACGGGAATTAAGTAAGCGTGATACCGGGCAAACACTTTACATTCTTGATGAGCCCACTACAGGATTACATTTCCACGACGTTAATCAGTTATTGGCGGTATTGCATAGACTCAGAGATCATGGAAATACGGTCGTGGTCATCGAGCATAATTTAGATGTGATTAAAACCGCAGATTGGTTGGTTGATCTCGGCCCAGAGGGCGGTAATAAAGGCGGACAAATTATTGCGACCGGAACACCAGAACAAGTTGCAAAAAATAAAGCGTCTCATACCGGTCATTTTTTAAAACCTTTGTTGACCGCTAAGAAAAAGTAACATAACAATTAACCTACTTTGACAGCTAAACGCTCTTTTGGCTGTCAAAGTTAACTGACCTTCGCCTGCACAAAACTTGGATGTTCAATAACCTGATAATAAATCCCGTCCCAAAACATATATTGCATTTCCAAAGCCTTTCTTGCGACATGGATACATTCATTCACTTTGCTTTGGTTATTATTGCAAAGCGTTCCGAGGGTTGCTAACGCCAGAACTTCATTATCTTCTTTTAATTCATTAGTTTGCTCGATTAAAAAAGTATAAAAACTCGGCGCTAGATTACGAAATCGTCTTCGTGTATTAATTAAAAGTTCAGAATATATTTTCGGCTGAATGCGCAAACGAAATAAAATTAATAAGGCGGCAATTTTATGCGCTTCGCCAGAATTCACTAAGTTCAATTGCCAGTGTAAATATTGCTTTAAAGTTAAATCCAGTTCATCGGTAATCACATGATAATTTTTAAAATCTCTCACATATTCCAGTAAACATTCTATCTCACAGGTTTCCGCGCCAACTTCACGCATGGCTTCCAAATACCACTCCAGCTGCGAACATCCACCAAATGATTCATTTGACTCAAACTCCATCATAGTACGGTTAATGAACTGTGCTGGAAAAGTAAATTTGGACGGATACCATAGGACATCATGATTCATCACTGCGTTGTCCAGAGCTTTAATCAGTACCATATCGGTCCAGACCAGAAATGCCTGCCGTTGCATCAGTAACTTAATATGCTCTATCGAATCAAAAGACTGAAACACAGGATGTTTCAATAAAAGTTGTTCAGTGGACGTTAACTGAGGATCATCAAATAACTGCACGACAAGGACTCCAGAGTAGTGTTCATCTCTAATTAAAGATTGACTCAACAAAAACACAAGTCAGTCACACGAGATTACGGATGAAAATCACAAATCGAGAAATACACATCTACCCACTGAGATGACTGTTGGATCAGCAAGTTTTAAGAGACTGATTTAATATAATGAATTATAAAAAAGCTTTCGCGAGGAGCTTTGATTTACTGCTTTAATCAATCAACTCGAGTGGTAAGGTTTACTTGAAGCAAATAGAAATGAAAATAGCAGCGGTCATTCCTTCGACAGCTACTATCTTTCGGTGGTCTTTTGAATCGTTTCTTTCGGTGAGAAAGTCTTAACCTAGTAAGCGGATATCTATTTAAGATTCATACAATTTGCGTAGTAACTGGTGGTTGCTGGCCAATCAGAAAACACACCTAAAACACCAACGTCCTGCGCCAACACGTGCAACACATTAAAGGTATCGCCATCATTATTAATAACATTCGACACTGACTGATGATACCAACCACCGCCAGTTCCCAATGGCCCATCACGCTCAAGCGTCCAGGTAATTATGTCCAGCCCAGCTTTTTTCGCCAGTTTTGCATAATTGGATGGCACAATATTGTTGTGTTCATCCAGAGTTATTAATGCCCACATAGGTGGAGCAACAATTTCAACGCCTTGCTGCTTTAAGCTCATCATGTCTGCTAATGAAGGAGTGAAGCCCGTTTGGTTATACACTCTATCGTCCAGATACACCGCTTGACGACCAAACCGAGGCTCATTATCAACCCAATATTTAACGTCGTCTAAATTAAACGATTGAGCAAATACACGTTTTGGATTCACACGCAGTTGTTTGTATTCATTAATCATTTGCTGAGCGTAATCTTGTTGCGAGTACTCACCTTCAAATGGCATATCGACTTGCGGAGCTTTTAGTTCAGGCGTCATTTTTACCCCTAAGGAATTAAATAGCGATATGCTTTCTTTATGTGACAATACTGTTCCGCAGTGTGAATACAAATCGGTACGAAAACTCGCCGTTCCTTTTAAATAATCGGCAACATTTTCAGCATCAGGATTACTGGTATCCATCTTTCCGCACAACTGCTTAAACTCTGTTAAAGTAATATCGCTAGTACAACATTTTGCAGAAGCTTTGGTTCCAGTGAGAGGATTTGCAGGAACAAAAGGATCCGAACATTTCGCGGCAAGTTCTGGAATTGCCAAAATATTAGTTGTTGTGTGTAAATCGCATTGTGAATGTCGACAAACTAATTCTCGGTCTTTGGTAAAAGTAACATCACACTCAATCACTCCTGCGCCCATTTTTGCGGCGGCCCGATAAGACTCTTCAGTATGCTCGGGAAATTGCAAAGGTGCGCCACGATGCCCAATGGAAAAATCGGTTTTCTTATAAAAATAACGGTTTTCACATCGCTGCAGTGCTGACTTTAAATCACCATCATCCATATCATTAAGTAAATAAAACGGACGCGGACCAAGTTCATTTAGGTATGTTTTGAATTTTTGCTGATGACTAATTTTTGCGTTAACTTGATTCTTACTAGCATCAACTTCTATGCTACCTAACAGAGTAATTAAAATGAGACCTATGATCGCTTTCATACTACCTCCAATTTTATTGTGCGCATTAATGGTGCTTGTTGTAAAGTAAAGGTCTGAATAACAAGCATTAGCTTAATGAGATAGTGTGACCGTTGCGTCTCATGAATATGACAATAAAAGGAACAATATTTCATGAAAAAACAGCCAGGCGTTCATTTAAATTTAAACGTTCGAGGCCTTCCACTGTCGGCAACTCTCGCCATAAATGAGCGAAGCAACGAATTAATCCGTCAAGGTAAGCAAGTTATAAAGCTTGGACTGGGCCAAAGTCCTTTTCCTGTGCCACAAGTGGTAGAAGACGAGTTAAAGGTTAATGCTCATCAAAAAGACTATCTTCCTGTATCGGGTTTGCGTGCATTACGAAGTGCAGTTGCTCAATACCACCACCGACAAGGTATTGCGACATCACCGGACCACATATTAATTGGCCCGGGATCAAAAGAACTTATGTTCATCTTACAGCTCGTTTATTACGGGGACTTAGTCATACCGACACCGAGCTGGGTGTCTTACGCACCGCAGGCTCACATTATTGGACGACACATTCATTGGTTACCCACAGAAGAAAAATATAAATGGCAAGTCACACCAGACAGTATCGAAAGGTTATGTGAAAAAGATCCCGATAAACCACGATTACTTATTCTAAATTATCCAGCAAATCCACACGGATACAGTTATCAAGAAAAAGATTTGAAAGCGCTTGCGCGAAAACTAAAAAAATACAAAGTGCTTGTTCTATCCGACGAAATTTATGGCGAGCTGGATTACGATGGCAATCATAAATCGATAGCTGAGTTCTATCCTGAAGGTACAATCATCAGCTCAGGTCTAAGTAAATGGTGTGGTGCTGGTGGTTGGCGTTTAGGAACCTTTGCCTTTCCGAGCAATCTGGAATGGTTGATGAAAGCCATGGCAACCGTCGCCAGCGAAACTTACACTTCCACTTCTGCCCCAATTCAATACGCGGCGGTAAGAGCTTTTATGGGTGGGTTAGAAATCGAACGCTACTTAACGAATAGCCGTCGAATTCTAAAAGCACTTGCAACCGCTATCATTACTAGAATGCAAACCGCAGGATTCGATATTGCCATGCCCGATGGTGCCTTTTATATTTTCCCAAATTTTGAGCCGTTTCGAAATTCATTAGCAGAGAGAGGTATCTCGAATAGTGCAGATTTATGCGAACGTATACTCGAAGAAACGGGTGTGGCTATGTTACCGGGTGAATCTTTTGGACGCCCAAATACAGAACTTACCACACGAATTGCTTTTGTGGATTTCGATGGCGCGAAAGCACTTATGGCGGCAGAACAAGTTCCACTCGATCAAGAGCTCGACGAGCATTTCGCGATTCAATATGGTGGCAACTGTGTATTGGGGATTGAAAAAATTATCGAGTGGTTAGAAGGCGATCCGTCTTAAAGGTAATTAAAAACCTAACAATTTAACTTTAAGTCGTGACATAAAATATTCATGTATATATTTTATTGCTAACTATTTTCGGCTAAATTTTTGAGCCGCATACGAACAGCGTTGATTTTTTTATAAGTTAATACTAGATAGGTCTAATGAATAGGATTTTTCGCGAATACTGCCAGTTTGAAAACTTTGTTATATAATTTTACCTGCAAATACTAGAAGAGCACACAGCGTAATAAGAGCTGAATGGTAAACTGGTCTAAAATATTTAGGAATAGTTGAAACATTGAAGTTCAGTGCCTTTTCAATTAAAACCAAAACTGAAAAAAGAAAGAAAAGAAAAGTCATTTTATAAGAAGGTTTATGTATTAAAAGCATAGCCACACAATCATGTAAAAACCCACTTATGGTAAATGTTAAAATGATTGATAAGCTTTTTGAAAAAATTTTACTCAAAGGTTTATATAGATAATACGTAAGGAAGTAACTCCATAATGGATTCCAGTTTTGCCAAAATCTCCTAAAGGAGGGAGCAAAAAAGGACGCTTTTAGCATGTAAAGAATACTTGGAAGAGAGTCCGTATGATTTCCAAATTTAAATGAGAGATATTTTTTTAAATGCATGAAAAAATTTACGTAAACTGATTAATTAAGCTTATAGCAAAAGTATCAATTATATAACGCACAAAAACAGCGGCAAATTTGGAGCTTAGCGTAAAATTTGTCCGACTGCAGCGCCTTGTTAACCTTTTATGAGGAGTTTTTTGCCACAATTATCCCATATATCGCATTAAATCCATGACAGCTGGTTGTTTTAGGCCTATTATTGACAATATTTTCCATATCTACACCCTAAAGGGGTTTTAATGCTTATTGAGTTTACAGTCAAAAACTACCGATCCATTAAGGAAAGGCAGTCTTTTAGTATGGTTAAAGCCAAAGGTAACGAGCTGGAGAATACGAATAGCTTTTTACCGGAGACACCTGGAAGCATTGCTCTATTACGCTCTGCTGCAATTTATGGGGCAAATGCTGCCGGAAAATCGAACATTATTCGAGCAATGATGGATATGGAATCAATCGTTCGAAATTCTGCGTCTTCTCAGCAAGAAGGGGATGATATTCCGGTAACACCTTTTCTATTTAGTGAAACTTGGGCCTCTGAGCCTACTGAGTTTGAGATTGTCTTTATTAGTGAAGGGATCAGATACCAGTTTGGTTTTTGTGCAAACAAAGCACAAATTACTGAGGAGTGGCTTATTGCGTACCCCAAAGGTCGACCACAGAGGTGGTACTCGAGAGCTTTCAATAAAAATAAAAACGTTTCGGAATACAAATTTAGTGATTATCTATTAGGGCAGAAATCGGTATGGCAAGCTGCAACTAGAAAAAATGCTCTCTTTCTTTCTACTGCAATTCAATTGAATAGCGATCAGCTCAAGCCTGTCTTTAACTGGTTTAAAGAAGTGCTAAGACCGGCCAATGTTGGAGGTTGGGGGCCTGGATTTACCGCTTCACTTTGCGATAAAGAAAATACTAGAGCTCAAGTTTTAGAATTTTTAAGAGCTGCTGACTTTGATATTCATGACATTAGAATTGATAAAGAAAAGTTCGACCCAGATACCTTGCCCGATGACTTCCCAGCTTCCGTAAGAGAAAAACTGATTAAGGAGATGAAAGGCAAAGAGCTTATTGACATCAAAACAATCCACAAAACTGAAAGTGGTAGCTTGATTCCATTAGATTTCGAGGAGGAATCTGACGGCACACAAAAGTTTTTTTCGTTTGCAGGACCATGGTTAGATGTACTTAAAAATGGCTACGTTTTAGTAATTGATGAACTTCATGACAATCTCCACCCAAAGATGGTTCAGTACTTAGTAAGCCTTTTTCATAGCAGTAAAACAAACCCCAAAAATGCGCAACTAATTTTTACCACACACGAAACATGGATTTTAAGCCAGGATAATTTCAGAAGAGATCAAATTTGGTTCTGCGAGAAAGATGATCAACAAGCAACATCGTTATACCCGTTAACCGACTTTAGCCCAAGAAAAGACAGAGAAAATATTGGTCTTGGGTATTTGTCTGGTAGGTATGGCGCTCTTCCTTTTGTCAGAACTTTCGATCTGGAAGCCAATAAAAATGGGGTCTGAAGATTTATTCCATAAGCGTAAAGCTAAAAAAGCATCTGTTCTCGAAAGACGAGCCGCTAAGCGAGCCCCCTATGAAAAAGTACTTATAGTTTGCGAAGGAGAGAAAACGGAACCTAATTATTTTAATGAAGCTATCCAGTGCTATAGATTGAATACCGCAAACGTGGAAATAGATGGATCATGCGGGTCGAGTCCAATAAGCGTGTTCAATAGAGCCAAAGAACTTTGGGAAGCCGAAGAAAAGAAAGGAGACCCCTATGATCGAGTATATTGTGTATTTGATAGAGATTCCCATGACACTTATGAGCAAGCTATAAGTAGAATCTCTAGTAAAAAGCACAAGAATATTTTTTATGCCGCCACCTCTGTTCCATGTTTTGAATACTGGTTATTACTTCACTTCAGTTTTACTACTAAACCTTATGCGGCAACTGGAACACTCAGTATAGCGAATACCGTTATAAAAGAGCTTGAACAGTTTTATCCCAAGTATACAAAGGGCAGAGAAAAAGTATTTTCCGATTTACTACCTAATATCGAATTTGCCAAAAACAACGCAGAGAGAGCACTAAAGCAATCTCTTAAAAATCACACTGATAATCCATCTACTCATATCCATGAGCTTATAGATTATTTGCAGAACCTGAAAAGAGGGAAGTAAGGTTAACACCTAGTTTTTCAGATTTCAACAGGAGTGAAGCGACTGTTAATAATCTGAAACAACGTTTTGTTATGGCTGCTTCGCGTTTGCAAGTTGCTTAAAAAAACCAAAAATATATTTGTCATATATTTCCCTCAAGACTTCATTATATTTCGAGAAATCGAAATTAGCCTCGTCACTATCCAATAAACTAAAGATGACATCTATTTCTGAAACTGCCGTCATCAGACCTTCTTTGTGTTTTGCAATAGCTTTCTTAGTGATCTCAGCATAATGGAATGAATCATCATGCTCTGTTATTTCATCATTCAAGTCACAGAGTATAAATATAATTGCAGCTTCTCTAAGAAATTTTTCGTTGATTTCAGGATTATAATTATCTTCAACTACTACGTCTAAATATCTAAAACCATCGAAAGTTTCTGGATCTATATAAACCGTTTCATCTCCAGAGAAACAACCTTCTCTAGCTAGGTGATAGTATAGTAACAACGCTTGAGCAACCGCTTTGTTACCTTCCATGTAATTTAAGTCACCAATTTTCATTTGTTTCTTTGCCATAACGTTTAATTCAAAATTTCAGGCGTGTCTTTTGCCTGTATATTTTGCAATTTATTGTTAAGTTCTTTCAGTTTATTTTTGTCGATAGTACCATCATTCTTCTCAAGGACGACTTTAAGCGGAGGAATTGAGTTTAGAATGACTTTCATTGATTCAAATGCAGGGTGTTGCTTATTTAAGGGATATTCTTTAAATATTGCCTTCAAGTCCATTAGAGTTTCAATAGCGTAAGCTTTCTCTAAGGATGTCTTCCCTTTTTTTGCTGTATCCAAAGCAATCATCGCAGTTCGCTGAAGTTCGTCCTGAATTTCGAACTCCAGAAGTTCATATTTTTTCTGCTTCAGTAACTCGTAGTTTCGTATATCTGATTGAGCCATTTTTTGCTCATTAATCGCAGCCAACTCATCGAATGAGAGGGCGACTTCAGGAAGAAACATAATTGGAAATAACAATAGCTTTTTCATATTTAGAAACTTAACAGTATATTATATTCCTTTGAGCGCAAATAAACCGCTCACTTTTCATACCGCATAGCCTACAGCCCTTTGAACACAATGGCTAGAGCAAAAATCATATTTTCTGATAATGCTGTATAGATCGCTCAATAGCATAAGATCCCATTAT
>JABXHY010000026.1 GCA_013373375.1 Gammaproteobacteria bacterium | reverse complement strand
TTTGCTTAAGTCAGCAAATTCTTCAGTTTTTCAATAAGTTAAGCAGTTATTAGGTAAGGCTGAGCTAAGACTCAAGCGACTTCAGATTTAAGAGGTATATATAATTACTCACTTCCTTTTCAAATTTAAGACTTATTACTTCGGCCTAATTGTATTGTCGTTACTTATATCGACAAGTGTGCATGCTTCCGAAAGTAACAAAAACTCGATTGATATAACTTATTATCAGGAGTTGGTTTCCAACCAACCTAATCAAGTTGTCGATGAGCTCACACAGTTTATTGAAAGCGCTGGAGATAAAACAAATATCAACGATCTACTGGAAGCCCATTATCTCGTCTTAAATGCTTACTATTTTTTATCTAAAAGAGAACAGATTCCTCCGATTGCAGAAGCAGGTTTAGAGCTTGCTATTAAAAATAATCGAAAAGATTTCGAAGCGCGCTTTTTAGGCATGCTAGCCATCGCGGCTTTAAGTGAACAAGATCATACCAGGGCTACAAAATTAGCTTACCGAGCGAGTGCTATAGCCAAACAACTTGGGGAAGAAGAACCTTTAATGGGTGAAATTTTAATGCTCGAAGCGAATGTTCACTATGAAACAGGAGCACTAAAAGATGCATTAAGAGTGATGGTTGCTGCAGATAAAATATTTACTCAACACGGCGACAAAAAAAATCGAGCCGAAGCCATGGCCAGCATTGCGCTGCTCTATGACGAACTAGGACAAACACGAGAAGCCATCGATTATCACTTAAGATCACTCGAATTAATTAACACAGAAGAAAGTTTAATTGAAACCACCATCACCTATTACAACATTGCCCTTACTTACCGAAATATTGATGAACTGGAACCTGCAGAAAAATACGCAAAGCTTTCGCTGGAGTACGCTAACAAGGCGAATGATGAAATTGGAGCTGGCTATGCCATTTATGAGCTCGCCATGTTGGATGAAGCTCGAGAAAATTATGAACAATCACTGGCGAAAGTTGATCCTTTAATACCTCTATTTGAAAACAGCAGTATCAGTGGAATGATTATTTTAACGCACCTATTGCGTGCCAGGCTTAGAGCTCAACTGGGCATGAATGGTTGGCAACAAGATCTCGACACTGCAGAACCCTATGTCGAGAAAAGCGGCAGTTTAAAACGCGAAATTGCACTCGTAAGAAGCAAGGCTTACGTTTACGACCGTGTGAATCAACCAGAAAAAGCGTTAAAAAGTTATCAGCAATGGGTGGAGCTCAATAAAGAACAACTCAAAGAAGCACAAGAACAAGCTACTCGACGATATCAGGCGATGTACGAACTGAAAGAAGCCGAGTCAAAAAATAAGTTACTCAGTACTCAAAAACAACTAGCAGAAACGGAACTAAAAGCTCGTGAGTCAAGACAATGGTTGTTAGTCAGTTTGTCTATCGCTCTTGTTTTGCTTTTAGCTGGCGCTTTCTATGTTCTAATTATGCAAGTTAGAACCAAACAGAAGTTTAAAAATCTTGCGATGATTGATGAACTAACAAAAACTAAAAATCGCAGAAGTATTACTCAGTTTGCAAACGAGGCTATTGATCAATCTAGAATTAACCAAACTGATGTTTGTTTCGCTTTAATCGATATTGATAACTTTAAAACCTTTAACGATACCTATGGCCACGATGTCGGCGATGAAGTATTGAAAAAAGTGGCGAATACTATTTTACATGAATTAAGAGCAGGAGATGCTCTTGGACGTTGGGGTGGTGAAGAGTGGTTACTGGTGCTACCTCATAACAGACAAATTAACATGCCGAAAATTTTTGCACGAATTCAAAACAGCATGCGCGATGCCAATAAAGATTTTTCTTTTGACCAAGAAATTACAATTAGCATGGGATCCACGACTCTATCACCAGAGGATGAAAATTTAGAGGAAGTAGTCAAACGTGCGGATGAAGCCTTGTATCGAGCCAAAGATGCCGGCCGTAATCGATTAGTTGAAGGATAGCTCGCAGCAAAGGACGTTAATAATTAATTTTACTAACGTCCCTTGTTATCTTTAGTAGACCTATTTTTATCAAATATGCACCAGTTATGATCTTGAATTGCTCAATAATTTTCTTGAATAAACCGGCTAATATCTTAAAAAGAATGAGTCAATCGCTGAAACGCTACCTCTAACAATTGCTCCAACTCTGGCTTATCCTCACGAACCAAGGTTAATTCACCAGTACTAGAATTTTTCGCAAAGGTTCGCTTAAGCGGGATATCACTCTTATAGGTTATCGTGTCAGCCCAATGAATTTGTTTTTGGTTGTCGTATAAGTGGACGGTTAAGGTTAGAAAAAGATCCGATTGAGTAATAACTTTTTTGCTATCACGATTAATCTGAGCATCATCCACATCCACCACAACATCCATACTTAAAAACCCATCCTGAGAAGTTGGAAGAACCAAAGCCTTTATATCCGACTGTGGGTATCCAAGGTTATTATACAAAGCAAAACTGCGAGCTGACTCAACAGGCGCTACATTAATCTTCAGTTTTTTTGCTAAGCGTTGGGACAAAAGTTTAAATGATGTTTCATGGCGCTTAACCAACAAGTCTTTGTGTGGATTTACCGACTCCAGATGTTCAACACTAATAACGTCCGCATCGGATAATTCAATCTCACTCTCAACTTCTTGTCTTGTCTTATCAATTTCTTGATAGACCTTAGCCGAACGTTTAACAACTTCAAGGACATTGAGTGCTCGTTGAATATCTCTTGACGGCTCAAATAACTCGTTTCCGACATCATCGAAAAAGCCTGAGTCGTCCGAGTCATCGAAAAAGGAGGTTGAGCCATATTCCACCTCTGGAGGATTAGAGTTATCAAACTCTGGGTCAACAGAATAAACGAAGTTGGTAAACACTATATTTTGAAGCTTATAGTTAGGTTGATATGAAACTTTATCAACCTGCCTGACAAATGACTTTTTACATCCCGTTGTTATACTCAATGAAACAACCATTGTTATTAGTAAAAACTTTTTCATTTTAATACTATCCTTTTTTCATCCTATCCCGGGCTTCAGCGTTGTTAAGCTTTTTTCTAAATTAAACCAGTTTCGGGACAGGGTCTTACTTATTGTTCGGGATAATATAATTTGGATGGTAACTCTGCTACAACAATGGTGATATTTCCTAGGTAATAATACCAGTCCCAATATCAGATAAATAAAGCCTGCTTCTAATGCTGCAAACATAAAAAAGGGCATTTAAAATGCCCTTTTTTGATTAGTGTTTTTGAGTAAGTTATAGGTAATTTAATAACGTTTTCTTACACCGAGTAACATCATCATTAATAGTAAGAAACTTAGCGTCCCACTGCCTGAAGTGTCATCATTGGAGTTGTCGTCTGAGTCGCCATCACTCCCGCCTCCGGTATCATCTCCGTCATTGTCTCCATCAGAACCGCCTCCATCAGAACCGCCTCCATCAGAACCGCCTCCGTCAGAACCACCATCGTCTCCATCATCACTTCCACCGCCGTCACCTGATTCGGTACAACCCGCACTGCCTGCTTCTGGTGCCGCAAAACCTTTTACACAAAAACTATCGGGTTTGATAAATAGTCGAGTACCATCGGAAAATAACACTTCATCAACTTCGCTGCTGTAGTTATAAGCAATGTAAGTACGCTCGCCATTTTTTGAGAAAACCTGAGCGGTAGGAGAGTTTGCGGAAACATCACCTTTGCCGGTTTGAATATGACCCAATACATTTAATGTGTGTAACCAATGATAGGTATGTGCAATGGTTTCTCCAGCTTCAATATCGTAATTAAAATTCATCGAATTAAAATCACTTATCGCTGCTTCAGGATTAGTCATCGCCCAAATATTCCACCAAACATCACGCCATTGATCATTAGCAAGCCCAGATGGCTTGCCATTACTCGATTCGCTCAAACCTAGTTGAACGTATTGCTCAAGATAATCAGCATGCAAACCTATATGCATAACTAATGGATTAAGCGGTAATCCTTGAATGCCCAGTATATGAGCAAAGGCGCCACTGAACCAGGTTGAGAAAACATGACCACTGCCCCAAATAATTGAGGTGGTCATTTTGTCGTAGTCCGGAGAAAAATTGTCGTATGGAGCGCCTAAACCTCGGAACCGATCAATGTTGTTCCAGTATTCCCAATAAGTTGCTGCCGACAAAGTATGCAAATAAATACCGTGCTCGACTAAGTCGTTATTACCGGTAATCTTTCCATAAAGGATAATCGCACCGTAAGCGTTAGCCGCTTCTGAGGTAGATTCATTATTATTACCCAAAACAAAATTTGCATGACCCGATGCCCAGCTGAACCCATAAGCAGGATCAAAGTTTCTAACATAAGGAAACTCGGCATCATCTCTTAACGCCGCATAATCTCGAATTAATAATTCAACCATGCCGCCCCATGCTTCTGTTGCACACCAACTTTTATCAGTGCGACAAATTTCTGCGGCAGCTCTGACAAAATAACCGTAATGAAAATGATGATCGTTTAATTGTTGTTGCGAACCAAAACTCTCGTTATAACCCAGTAACGTATTCCAGTTTTCATCGTAGGAAAAATATTTCGATGTATCGGCCTGCCCATTAGTCGAGGCAGTAAACCAGTCTTCTAATTCTGACTTTAACCAATTAATCAGTGTGGCATGCTCAGACGTTAAGTTAAGCTGATGAGCCAGTGCCGCAACTTCAGCAACTTTTCCATAATTTTTGCCCGCCCAATAAGTATCGAGTGCTGTGTTCCAACCATTTGGACCCAGAGCCGCAAAGTCACGAATTAACTGTATCAGTTTTTCCTGATCAAAATTTTGTGCGTACCCTTGCTCTAACATTGGCATTGTCGGCAATACACCGACAAAGGGTAATTCGTATTTAAATTCATTGAGTGCAGCAAACTTGATAAAACCACGCGCGCTTCGAATATTGTCACTGCTATTTAAATCGCCAACCACGTTTTTCCATTGCAGCGGCATTAATCCGGTAAAAGTATTGGCTGGCTGTCCACCATTTAAATACCGTTGAGTCACAATGACGTTTTGCGTACTCTGATCGATTTCATAGTCGATGACCACTTGGTCAACGCGTTGCGTAGCATGTTCTGCAAATCGATTAATTTTATCGGATGAAGGTACCGCATCATCGGTTGGAATGAGAGCTATGGTCATTTTGCCAGACGAATTTGAAACACGGGTACTTTGGCTGTCGATATCATTAAATTGTGTAGTTCCCTCACCAACGATTAAAAAATGTCCACGGTTGCCAGCAACATCTGTCCAAATCCCCAGTTGATTATCCGCTTGATGAAAAATTCCTTTTTCAGGACCTGTCGGCGCTTTACTTTTCAACAGTAATTCACCTTGAAAAACGTCAATATAAACATAGGGCGAACCATGAACAAAGGTTCCTCGCATTATCGTTTGATTTGCGTATTGCCACTCGACAGTCACACTGCCATCTGAGTAATCATAAAGCTTTGCGTCTAACTCACTAAAACTTGAATTTGCAATCGCAAGACCATCAAACACTTCATCAAAAGGTGCTGGCACATCATAGGTGTCCGCAATACCATTTTTAAAGGAAATGCCAGCTGGAATACTCGCCATTCGAAAGCCACGATTGGTAATCCGAGCGGTAATAGGATCGGGCGTAATGTACCCAGAACGAGAGGAATCACCTATCGGCATATCGCCATAAAAGGAAACCGAGCCCCACCAGCGATGCGTACCGGTTGGCTTTGTCGCAGCCGGCCCGGTTAAATGAGGATTAAGTGGCGTTGGAGTTCCAATAACACCCAGCTGAGGATCACAACCGTCGATACCCGGCTCAACGATTCCTGCGTTACTTATCCAGGCACCATAATCATTAACGCAGTGATAGCCATCGGGATTAGCTCTATCGGCTATGCTGCCCGCACCAACAGGGATTTCAGCAGCAATACTAAAACTTGATATTGCTCCAATGCACAATACTCTTAAAGCGCTTCTTTTAATCGATTTAAAATATTGAGGTGATTTGTAAATTATCATTATCGAACTCATCCTTAATTACCCTTGAGCAAAGGATAATAAGAACGAATACTCTTGTGTATTAGCGAAGGTTTGAAATGCGACAGGTTCTAAAAAATTAGATTTTATTACTGATAATATTCACAACCAAAATGTGAACCAGTATTAAATTCGCTCAAAATAATGACAGCGCTATCAAACTCACTTTAAAACTAAAGTTATCTGAGTGCCTAATCAAGAGTTTGCAACCTAAATAACTTATCCTCCTTTAACATTTGATTCACTAATTTTAATCAACGACTGAGCATTGATTTTTGGTTTCACATATAGCTGCTCCCACAAAAGAATACTCAGTAGGATTATCTCGGAACAAAAGCAGCTCGGAATAAAGATAGTCTTGCTTTGTGTGAATATTCCCACCGTGATACATAATTTTTACTGGCATTGTTCAGAAAGGGTTAAGCCATACAAACTAATAATTCAATTGAACAATGTCGAAATAGACCGATTGAGGAGAGCAGTTATGACATTTGTAGCCGAGCAAACCACAGAAATGACTGAAGTTGAAGTGCTTACCGATCCTAAAGCATCACACTGGTTAAAACGTCAGGTTTTATTACTTAGCAAACGTGATTTACTCGACTCGTTAAATGATATTGAGCAACTTGACAATCTTTTTGGTGGTCGAAAAGCCTCTTTAAAATGGGCTCGAAAATCGAATTGGCTCTACCAACAAATCGAAGAACTGAGTAGCTTTGAAACATGGCAGATAGTGTCTGATATAAAAATACTATTAACGTTTGCCAAACAGCGTTATGAAAAAATTCTTTGTAGTCAGAAGACTCTTGATGGGAGCTTCTCTCATCAAGAAAGAAGTTCTCAAGCGAGTGATGTTTCCAGCAACGTTTCGAGTAGATATTCATACAGATGTCCACCGAACTCCTCTCCCGTCTATTCAAATCAGTTTTCGGCTTGATTTAACAGACTGAGGAAAACAGGATCTTTCAGACTTCACTATTTGCCTGAGTTGACAGGCAAATAGTGGTTTAAACATTAGGAGTTGCAGGATTGAAAATAACGACGAGCTTAGTTCGCATTCTTCGCACCCATCAACCCAACTTTATACCCAGCAGCTTTGAGGAGTTGTAATGCGACAAAGTGATGCAAAAAAGCAATATTTCACCAAAAGCTCTCGGTATGAGCAGCGCGATGGTCAGTGGTATTTTAAAAAACGAGAAAAAGAACTATTAGGTCCTTACCCAGATATCCTGGAAGCGCAAGCGGGTGTTGAAGTATACATCGCCCTGGCAAACTTTAAGTCGGACGATGTAACTAAGAGGAGCGATTAGCCAGCTCGATACTATTATCTAAAAACACAAGAGAAAATAGGGAGTCTTCAGAGTTTGTAATCGATATTTTTATCTGTATCTTCTTACTATAGAAACTACATTCTTTCTTCTAAGTAAAAAAAGCAATATTAAAAACACAGAGTTGAAGCCAAGCGCCACTCCACCAGAAGAGTTAGATATAGCTTCATTATTCCCAGAGGAGTCATTCGAGTCAGTACTTGCATAAACCAGCAGAGCAAGATAAAGGTACTCTCCGTCATTATCTGAGACAGTTAAACTAACACTCTTCTCACCCGCCTCATAAGGACTAACAGTTAAATAAATTTTTTGATTATCATTTACAATTGAGGCTATATCAGACTCTGTAGAAAAACTTAATACATCTTCATCAGGATCTGTAAAGTATTGATTAAGAGGAATCGAACTTTGTTCACCTACATTGATGGAAAGCGAATTAGGAAACCCATTATTGACCGGCTTATGGTTCTTATAGTTAAGATATAATGTAACTTGGTGTGAAACATCATTGCCACCATCACTTATTATAAAATCTAATTCATTATCGTATAGTGGATAATCCTGCTTAGTATAATTGAGTGTTAATAAATTGTCTTCAGACAATGAGACATTTTCACTGTCAGTCAGCAAACGCACTGTGATCGTATCACTATCTGGATCGCTCAAGTAGTCATTTAAATCAAGCACTAATTCTTCATTTGTATATAGCTGTAAAACATTCAATGACATGCTTGGCGGAGTGCTATAATCTCGTAGCTTTACCAAAACTGACGTTTCCAATAACTCTTCACCGTCATCGACACTTAAATCAACTATTATTTCATCATTATCCGCGATAAGCTCATCGGAAATTTGTACTAACCCAAAAGGTCCTATAGATATTCCATTCTGACTAGAGGCCCCAAAAATTAAAATATCATCTTCAGCATCAGAAAATAACTCAGTAGCATCAAAGCTCACATAATGTTCGCCATATAAAACAATTTCGCTCTCTATTTGCTCAGGAGGTGTATTTTCCCCATCATCCACCTTAAGAATGTAAGACGTATCATTACTAAAATCATTATCCAGAGGTAAAAAATAATTAGTCCCTATCGCGAGACCTCTATTTCCGATACGAGCAATATCAGCTTCGCTGAAATCCATATAACTTATAATGATAGTTGACTTGTTTTCAAAAAATATGGCTTGAACACGTCCTGAAAACGGCTCTAGGTCTCCATTAGTTGAGGAAAAATATTTAAGCTCAATAGTATACATATATCTATCATCCGTTCGCCAATTTCTACCAAAGCTTCTAAATCGATAAAAACTGCTTTGACTTATTTCTTCTGGAGTATATTGAAGATCAAGTATTTTTAGCTCTGGCTGCTGGATAGACTCGAAAGTAGGACTATTTATGAGGTTTGACTTTACCTGCTTCCCTTTACGAAAAGTTAATAAATCAATATTCGCTGTCTTCTTTTTTAACTTTGTATCTTTGATTTGTTTACTGTCAAATACATGCCACTTTTTTAATGCTACAGAACTAGCTTTTGCCTGATGTTTTCTTGGAATAACTTCAGGTTCGGGTGGATACGGGAAACTTAGTGATATGTTACCCTTAAAGAAGTCAATCCAAAAAGAAGTTTTCTCTCTGTAAGCATTAACAACCCCTCCGAAAGATAAAGGGAAGTCCATACCATTACTAGTATCCAAGATTTCATTTTCTACCAGTCTTACTTTGCGAACTAAGTAAGGCTTAACAACCAACACTTCTAGCGGAAATTCTCCTGGCATAGCAACTTCAGTCCAACCAATGTCTTGGAAATTAAAGCTTGTAACATTGAGACCGTCATTGGCTATAGAATCAAAACCTTTCCCGTCATCTTTCGAGGTAAATGTTTTGTTCCACTTCGAATCAGTATATGTAACATCTCCTGACGCGCCATCGCACTTTATACTTAGGCTTTGAATTTGCATATCCTTGTTTTCAACAACCATAATAGGCGAGTTCGTACTAGGTTTGATTCGCCTTTTTATTTCTTGGCCCTGACAGTCAATAGCCCCGCTTCCATCGCCCTGATATAAATTCAAAATCTTATTGTTAAGCGAGCTTTTCATATAGTCAAAAAAAGGAGTACCTGGAGTCCATTGTGGGTTTGGAGTCCCACTTACCATTAGCCTATTTTTAATCTGATTGTTTGACATGTCAGGATAAACCGACTTCAATGTCGCTACTGCTCCCGCCACTTGAGCTGCAGCGAGAGAATTATCTGCTATTTCAAGATAATATTGCCAATCAATCTCTTCTGAACTCTGTGTAGCAAACGCAGTGATCTCATCAATATGAAAATTATATCCACTAGGTACATCTGCATCAGCCCGAACTCTAAATTTAATTTGCTCTAAATCAATTCCACGTCTTTCCCAATCTGATATCAATTCGGAGGAAATTGCATACTGTGTGCTCTCCCAGTCAAGAGATTGATAAGCACGAGTTTGGTCTATTATTGACCATCCATATTCACCCTCATATTGCAGATATACTTGATGTTCTGATGCAAACCCAGCGACACCTTTAGACATTATATTGATGATTACGCCCTGCTCTTTAAAATCAGAAAGATCAATTGCAGGTAAATAAATAAAAGACTCTTGCTCTTCATGAGGATCTATTTTCCAAGATTCATTACCACTAAAATACTCTTCGTCAGACACCAAAAAATTAACAGTTTCCACCCCTTCACTAGAGCTAGGAGAAAACCTATGTAAGGGCTCAGCAGGAGTCTTTAAAATAGGCTCAGGGCTGATCATTTTTACGTAGCTAACAGGAGCCATCACGTCAACTGAGTGAGTTCCACGACAAGAGGTGAAACTAACACCAACGCCAGGTTCATACTCAGAAAGAAAACCGTCAACTATAATTTGATTGGGGAAACGATAAACTTGTGGGGTTTGTGGAAAATTATCTATTGGAAAATAGTGTCCACAAGGAGATACAGGAGCTATAAGTAAAATATCCTCATCTGACAACTTCTGAAATATCGGCTTAAGGGCATCTTTTAGATCGGCTTGTCCCAAAATCCACCCATTAGAAAAGATTGCTCTATTGGGGAAATTTTCAAGCATAAGAATAGATGAAATTTTAACACCTTGCCGTTTTAAGCTAATAACATACTCAAAACACATATCAAGTTGAGGCACGAAGTCAACCCAATTAACTTCGCCAATTTCATTAGCCTCAAAACCCAATGCACAATGTGCAATTTTAGTTTTGGCCGAGACTCCGGATACTCCAAGGTTATTGTTTTGCTCAGCAGCAATTATTCCTGATAGGCCGGTCCCCCAACCAATCAAGTCGTCATAAATATCCCCATTCGCATAAAAAGTATTGATTCCGTGGATATCATCTACAAATCCATTTTCGTCATCGTCGATACCATTACCAATTACTTCATTTGGGTTAGTCCACATCTTGTTTTTTAATTCGGGATGGTTTACTTCGACACCTTGAGCAATAACAAATGTGACATTCTCTCCCTCTTCGTTAAATCCGCTGTCTTTAAAACGTTGAAAGCCTATATCAATCGCATCATAACCGAAAAGCCAATGAGAACTGCCATTTAGATACCATTGTTCCGGATACTTTGGATCGTTAATGGCATACACATAGTTGACTACTACAAGAAGTAGCATAATTATTTTTTTAGAGGTAACACGAATCATATTTTGTGTAATCTTAATTTGACTAATTTAATGCTGATGATTGACTTTCATCTATAATCAATTGCCAGTACGTGATGGCGGAGCAGCTTGAGAGCTTGCTCCAAAAATCAAAACTGCGATTAAAACTAAAATATTCTTAAACATAGGTTACTCCTCAACCATCATGCCTTTGACGTAACAAAGTACACTATCAACATTATTTTCAGTGTAGAAATTAACCCGCTTTTTCATAGCTTTCGCAGTCAACACCATTGATATTAACTGCTTAGCATTTTGATTCTGATTTTCCTGAATCGAAAAATAGTTTTTCTGATTTGGACAAGTCTCACCATCCAAATAGACGTGTAAGCTATTTGGGGTTGAGTAAGTGTATACCATTCCAACATGGTGATAATCGGTCCATATGGGTGCAGCTTGAACTGAAAATGTAAAAATAAATACTGTAATTAAAGATAAATATTTCATAATAAATTCCAAAGCCATCGCTACCTTAAGTAAACCGCTTCTATATCGCACAAGCCCCATCCATTATAATCGGTAGGCACACTGTTATAATTAAAAAATACTCGCACCTCTTTTCCTGCAGATTTAGCAGCTAGAAGCGTTGAGTACACACGTGCACTTGCAGCTTCATTGGATACAGGTAAATATGCTCCACTATTACCATAACAACCTTCGAGCACAGCAGATTCAAATGTTATATAGGGTTTAGTACCACTGACGGGGCTGTAAATCACACTCACCTTTGTCCAGTCAGACGCAGCGTCATATGAAAAACTATTGAACGAAATTATCAAACTACAAATTAGCAATATTTGCTTCATTACTTATCTCCTAAAGCAAAATCGAAATAATGGGCACTAACCAAAGAACGTAAGCGTTTTCGGGTGTAATGTCGGCATTGTCACCAGGAGTGTTAGCAACGAATTCTTCGTAGTTACTGTACCCATCGTTATCAAAGTCATAATCAGCATCGGTAACATCGAGTGGGTTTAAGTAATGAGTTCGATGTTCAAAACCATCGTCGATACCATCAGCGTCGCTGTCACGGTTAGTAATCTGAGTACCTAGCTGATATTCACGGATATTGGATAGGCCATCATTATCTTTGTCCTGAGTTGCGTCAGAGGCATTGAGATCGTCTAGTCCATTCGCTTGTTCAACATCTTTCGGTAATCCGTCGTTGTCGGCATCGTTATCACACACGTCACCTAACCCATCAGTATCAACATCAGATTGATCGTCGTTATAAATCTCGGGGCAGTTATCAAGATGATTAAATATGCCGTCACCGTCACCATCATAGCCCTGTACGTTAAAACTTATGACGCCGACGTCGGTTAAACCATTGGCATCGACAGCACGCACAAGTATGAAGTCTTCCCCTACATAATCTGAATTCGGTGTATACCAATAGCCATTGTTATTATTATCCGGGATCGCTTCTAATAAACCAAACTGAGGGGCCTGGATTATTTCAAGGCTTACAATAGCAACATCATCTGGATGAGTTGCAGTAATACCAAAAGGAGCCTTTTCTCCACTATAAGCATCAACTGTGAACTCTTCCACTTGAGGCGGATTATCATCTGTAGGACCAGAACCAACATCCAGGTGAAGCATAGAAATGCCTTGAGCACCGTACTGATCTCTAAAATATAACCGCACCGTAAACTCACCAGTAAATCCATTCACTGGTGTCAACACAAACTGCTGATTGTTATTATCAATTAACAGGCTTCCTTCAGCTGCCATATAAACGCTTCTTTCATAAAAAACTTCATCGCCTTCAGGATCATTTGGCCACACAGCTTCATATGCGAAAGATGCAGACTGGTTTTCTTCAACACGACGAGTAATAGCACGACCGACTGGATAATCATTCTTAATAATTCGAATACCTGTTTGGGGATCCCCAGGGTAAGGCGTATTATCGTAACACTCATTATTTTGGAACGTTTCAAATGCACTGTATCCTTCTGGAATTTGAAATGCTTTACAAGCGTCAACTACATCACGTTCACCATCTAAACGATCAACAGTATGAACAGTAATCCAAAGACCACCATCACAAGATGAGCGAGGCTCAGAAGCGGTAACTACCTCGGTGTTTTTGACCTCGTATGGCGTACATTCGTAACGAGGAATACTGACATCAGCATAAGTGCTGACAACTGCAAATGACGCAAACAACAATCCTGTTATATTATTTATTACATTCATAAATAATTCCTATTTAGGTGCGAATTCAAACATATCCAAGCGAAGGATATTTTGAGCATCACATTTTCCTTTATTGCTATTCCAGATTGATCTTATTCTTTGACCAGTAGCATGTGCTGAGAGAAGCCCAGCAACCATATCTTTGTAAGCTTGAGGATCGGTATCGTTTACTTTTAGATGCATTCGATACTGATTACCACCTTCGCAACCCGCCGGCGCAGGCGATAATGCGACATAAACCACACCTGCGCCAAAACGTAATGAACTGACGGTAAAGCTACCACTTTCATGATCCCATGCGGAAACCGTCATAGAGAAAAAAATAAAACAGCTTAATAGTAATTTTTTCATTTCCAATCCTTATCGTTTTTTCAATCCCTAGTGTCATAGAAGCACTAATGTTACTAGTGCTTTCTATAAGCAATAGAACTGTTCCGTGGGCTTCTCCAGCCCCTAATTATTTCCAAATCAAATATGTCAAGTTACTTGATAATATGAAGAGACTCTATTTTACAGTAATTTGAGCTAGATCCCTCCCATCGAGGAGTATCTAAACCATTTATTTTGACTTTTGATCCAGCGTGGAATGCAGACAATGCAATACTAAGCGACTCATCTTTTCCAAGAGCATTAACACCAACATAATACCCTGCCTCGCAACCCGCAACTGTATTGTCAACCGAAATAATAATATCGCCCGCAACACTGCCGCTTGCGAATGTGGCTACTCGTTTAATGGTTGTTTCAGCACCATATACGTAATCTGCTTTAGCTACAGTACTTAAAAATAATGCAAAAAAAATAGCTACTAAATATAGTCGTTTCATATTATGTACTCCAATTGAAAATTTCTAAATTTTTTTTGAACGATATAAAATGATCACCCATAATTAACAGTTAAAACTAACAAATAATTTAAGGTCGGTTTAGTTTTCAGCTAGAAGTCATTTCTTCATAATAAATCGACAAATGCTTATTAGTCGAAGTGGCTTTTAGACCTATACAAAATTTTTGCAGCATAGACAATAAGTCCAATTCTCTTAGATCATAAAAAGTGCACTACATATTAATTTTCACATGTCTAATTGGGCTGGTACTCCAAGAAGGATAAGTGTTGCAATCATAATCTGCTGAGTCGATATAAATAGATATGCCCTTCCCAGCAATTTGAGCGGCTAAAACTAGAGAAATATTGTGTTTACCTGCCGAGGCATTGGCAATGGTGTACCATTTATTTCCTGCCGTTCCTTGAACTTTTCCCATAATATAGACTTGATCGCTTTTATTACCATGAGTAATAATCTGGTAATCCCCAACAGAAAAATCACACCAGCCCTCAGCAGAAGAATTTGACGAAAGAATTAAACCTAGTCCGCTCAAAAACAATATTATTAACCGACTTTTCATTACCATTCCTTTTAAATATATTTCAAAAAAAACATTACTTTAAATACTTAACCACTATCAAAATCATATATTGCAAGACTTGAGCTCTTAACTTTTATCACTAACGCTCATAAACAGCTTTTATAAAACATGTCGTTTCATCAATATTGATCGACACTGATTTATTTCTCGCTTTAGCCGACAGCAATAGTGCATACTCTTCGTTAAAAGACTCTCTAGTTCGATCTAAACAAAATCGATTTGGCCAAGTGCTATAACAAGTAAAGTTTTCTTTGGTTGAACCTGTCTGACCGATAGAGATTGTTTTTCCATCATAGCCAATAGCAATCATGTCAATGGTACCGCTATGCCAATCGGCAAAAGCATTCACTGAGAAACATATAGCTAGGCTAACAATTAATCTTTTCCTCTTTACGATTTCCTAGAATTACTTAGTTACCAGTTCTTGAAGGCGTGAACATAGACCGAGCATGCATTCTACCATCAGCTCCGCATTCATGTGCATATAACTCAATAGTGTTACCAGAGGTATAAGCAGCGAGTGCTGTTGAGTACATAACTTTTAGCTCTTCCATTGAATTATTCACGCTATAGATTTTCCATAATCCGTCGTCTTTGCTGCAACCAAGCTTATTCGTCCAGTCACCACCAATAGCAAAATGATCGTCAAAAATAGTACCAAGCCATTTTACTTTTGATTTACCGGTATAAGAACCAGCTGAAACTACAACTGACGTAGCAATAAAAAAAAGTGCTATATACTTTTTCATTTCTATTCCTTTTAAATCTTTATCTAACCAATTCTTACTTTAAATACTAATCTTCTTTCAAAACCACGTATCTGGCCTACTGACTAATTTATACTATAAACAATAGACCTGACCCCTTAGCCTTCCTCGTATCTGGGCTACTGATTAATTTATACTATAAACAATAGACCTGCCCCCTACATAATCGAGATCATCCCTAGAGGCCAAAACTACATTTTACGAGACTTAGCCCCCTAGATATTCTTACGCTCTTTTATTCAGCATTTACAGTAAAATACTTCAATGTATCCGATACTGACTGATCTATACAGTCACCTTCGGTTCTGAAAGTCACTGTCTTTTTCGCAAACATGGCAGCCATCAAAGCAGAAAGGTATTCTTTAGCCATAGGTCGAGACATTCTATAAGAAATATAGTCTCCGTTCGTTCCATGACATGAAGGAGGGTTGTTTACACCTCCTACAGGGTAGATGTAAATTAAGTTACCACTTTCATAAAATAGAATCTTATCTATTTTTGACGTTGTCCAGCCAGCATGGCTAGCGATAGAAAAACCAAGCAAACTAATAATCAACAATATTTTTTTCACTGCCATTCCTTTTAAATCTCTTTCTAACTAACTATTACTTAAAACAATTATCTTCTTTCAAAACCACGTATCTGGCCTACTGATTAATTTATACTATAAACAATAGACCTGACCCCTTAGGCCTTTTGAGCTTACAAAACCGGCAAAAGCCGAAGATGAAAACAACAAGCTGATGATTAATATTAACTTCATTTCTATATTCCTTATGCAACTTTTTATTTCGGTGCAAACTCAAACATATCTAAACGAAGGATGTTTTGAGCGTCACATTTACCTTTATTGCTGTACCAAATTGATCTAATGGTTTGCCCTGTTGCATGGGCCGATAGTAAACCTGAGACCATATCTTTGTAAGCTTGAGGATCGGTGTCGTTTACTTTTAAGTGCATCCGATACTGCGATCCACCTTCACAACCTGCAGGCGCTGGTGACAACGCAACGAATACAACGCCAGCACCAAAGCGAAGATGACTGACTTTAAAGCTACCACTTTCATGATCCCATGCAGAAACAGTGATAGAAAATAAGATTAAAAACGTTGAAAGTATTGCTTTCACTTCCGATCCTTATTGTTTATTGCTTCCGTAATGTTCGAAAATTAACTCAAAATGTTTAATATAAAGCTTTGAAAATTCGATGCTCTGTTATCGAACTTTTAACTAGCGGCCACCTAACTCTACTTCGCCTACCTTACAGGTATCATCCATAAGATAGATAGCAACGGGTTTATCGCTCATGTAGGCCGCAAGCAGAACAGATTGTATTTTATCAATACCAGGGTGATCCGGGTAAACCGATGCATACCGCTCACCATAACCGCTTTGAGAAACACAACCACTTAAATCTGGCGTTACACGAACATTAATACCACCGCCATAAGTAACAACAACTTTCTGAACTTTGACACTGGTAACCCAGCCTTTCTGTGCATTGACACTACTAACTCCGATAAAAAGCGCAATACTCAAAAAAACCTGAAAACATCTATTTTTCATTAACATGTCCTTTAAATTATTTATAAGAGACTTTTGAATCTCATCAAGTCTGGTTATCAAGAGCGACAGCTATTCAAAAATAACCGTTCGTAATTCACAGTATTTTGAGCTTGCTGAACCATTCCAAATGCTGTTAGTAGCTACTCGGAAGCGAGTTTCATTTTGCTTCATATAAGCTGTTAACAAAAACGAGGTGACCGTTTCTTTGGCAGGCGCACTAGCAGAAAGGAAAAATCCCGCAGGACACTCGGCTAAACCGGTATCAAAAACGACTAAAACATCAGCCCCTTCCTGTCCAGAGACAGATCCAAAGTGAGTATACGCGTAGAGTTTCTGTACAACACCTTTATTGGTATACACAACATTTGAAAAGACAGTCGAAGAAAAGAGTAATGTTAAAATAAATATTAAATGTTTCATTCCAAGTCCTTAATAAATGACAAACTTACCATTAAATTTCTTATGTCCTTCTGGACCGCAACCTGTTTTATCAAACAATGGCTTTATCTTTGCTTTTGCAATTATTTAGATAGCAACACCGTATAAACAATAAACCTGATCCCTAGATTTTTTTCAGAAAAACTAGAGCTTAATCTAATACTCTCGCATGCTGTATTACTGGATGATTGTGAGGGCTACATCCGTTTAACCAAACATGTACCGTCTTATTACTCATATGAGCAGCCAATAATAAAGAGTAGATTTCTTCAAAAACTGGGTTACTCTGTTTGCTTACAACATAATAAACAGGATTAGAGCAGCCATCAGGATTAACACTCATATCCTCTAGTCGAAACACGCCGTAACCACCATGGGCAGTGTGAGCATAACTGACCGTAACCTTGGAGGGATTAGCCCAACTACCAGCAAAAGCACTGAAAGAGGTTAAAGCCAACACAAGTATGATATACTTTTTCATTTTTATTCCTTTGAACTACTTAACTAGCCTTAAGCGCAGAAGGTTTCTTCGCAAAAGTAGGTGTGATTGATTTTCGGATAGTTTCGAGAGCCTACTGTTTGGCAGCCGACTAATTGAAACGATAATTTGGTTTGCGATACTTTAGCCGATAAAATTACCGACAATGACATTTCGGCGTATTTATCGTTTGTTGTATCGAGTACATACCAATCTTGGTCAGCACAATCTTCTGCAGCTTTCATTTGGTCGAGCTTAATGCGAACATAACCATCACCTACGGAAATACCTTTCACGGTCGATGGAGCAGAGTAACTTGCTGCCATAGCAGGTAATGCTAAAAACATTATGAGTACTGCGAAAGCTTGCTTCATTGCTATTCCTTTTAAATCTCTTTCTAACTAACTATTAATTAAAATATTTATCTTCTTTCAAAACCACGTATCTGGCCTACTGATTAATTTATACTATAAACAATAGACCTGCCCCCTTGGGCTTTATGTAACCATGTTAGATACTCCTCTAGCGACATTGTCACTTATTTTAAGTATCCGTTAAACTGGGGGAGGTTCACTCTGACCCCAATTATTACTACTAGATTTAAATCATTTCCATTTATCAGATTTAGCTGTCTTATCGTCTTTTATCCAAGTTATTAAAAAAATCAACAGTGCTATTCCAAAGTTAATTATCGCAGCCAATTCATTGAAAGGTATTCGACCAAGGGTGTTTAAGCAGTAAATTAAATAAAAGCCCTGAATTATAAAAAGCACTTCTTTATCCAAAGGAAAAAAGACATTAAATTTTTTCGATAAATAACAATAAAAGGCAATCGCATTTAATAGCAGTGCAATAATAAATAGAAAAATATACATTAGCAGCTCCTCGAACCCTCACAATATGTTGCAGAAATCTGAACAGAGTCATTTATGACCCCTGTTGCAGCAGCTTTATTAACCGTTATGACCTGTTTCGAAACTTCTATCGTGCCAGCGGTACCATAATTTAAAGTTCCATTGACAGTTTTAGAATCGAATACCTGCTGAATTCCACCTTTGTATAAAGCAGTGACATTTAACACAAGATCATTGACATAAAACATAGTTTTCCCAAAGTCAGAGCCCAACCCGGTAAATTCAGCTAAACCTTCATATCCACTCTTAGTAAAATTCCAGTCTCGATCACCACCATCTAAAATATTGATGTAATCCCCAAGTCCGCCCCCTATATTACCAAGGCCATGAGTACCAAAAATTACTGCAGCAGTAGGACTACCTGACCTAACTCCGAAATAAAGTTGTCCGGCACCAGAGGCAATAGCTCCGTAAGCCCACAAGGCACGAAATACTCGTTCATTGTACCTTCCATTCCAATAATCATATTTTATCTGTTCCCATAAAGAGTCAGCTTTATAGGGGTTATCTTTGTGACTTTCATCATTAAATGCCCTTGAGAACATTGCCGTTACAGCACCATTCGCAAACTTTCCACCAGTTAATGCAGATGAAGTTCCGCCGAGAACACTAGCCGCAATAATCCTTTTCGTTTTAGAAGTAAGACTATCTATACCAGGAGCAAACGACTGAGTTATTCCCGCTGAGGCGACACCGTGTCCAAACTTGCCACCTTGCAGTAAATTAGATACACCTCCGGCAATAGCATGTGCAACCACCTTTTGAGCCATTTGAGACGCAGTTAAGTAAGCGCCTTTCGAGAGCGCTCCTAATGCAGAGATGACTTTGCCAGCTTCTAATGCGCCTTTTAAGTCATTTATCATATTTGCGTGTGCCATCTCTTGGAAAGCAGTACCGATGCCATAGAATAAACCAGCTGACATTGCCCCTGCAATTGCCCCTCGAAGCGAACCAGTAGTAATGTAGCCCGTTAAGAAGCCTCCCCCTAGTGCCCAACCTAAACCAGCACCAGCAGTCATAATACCTACAGCTACCGAAGCAATAGTTTTCCAATACTTTTTCAAGCTCTTAAAGAAATACCCCGATGGATCAGTGTAACTCATGGGGTTATTCAATACATAAGCGTACCGATTCATATTCTGTAGGTTTTTCGGCGCCTGAATATGTGGGTCTGCCTGCAAAAAGCGACCCAAGTTAGCATCGTAAATTCGGCCATTCATGTGGATAATATCCACTGGATTAACCATTTCATGACCGGTATAACCTTTATCCATTACTGCATGCTTGGTTAGCGATGCAGCAAAGTTATATATTCCCGAGGCTTTAACCGCAGCGTATTGCTTACCAAAAGGATCGTAACGGAAGCGTTGCTCCTCTGCACCGCCACTATCCGACAATGCGATAATCGAGCCTTGATGATCGGTGTGCATGTAGTGCATCTTACTCTCGGTTACCGATCCGCCTTGCTCTTTTTCTACCAATATCGCAACACCACCGATGTAATACTTGTGCTCGGTTAAACCATTTTTACTTCCGCCTGTGTGAACCACTTTTTCATAGACACCAAGATAAGTCGTTTCGATAGACGTTGGAGTACCGTTGTCGAGAACATTATCGACACGACGATAGCGGGAACGATCTGCTCCATATTTAAATGACACCACGGTATTAGAACCTTTTTGCACACGGACAGGCTTTTCGAAAGCTGCGTATTGGAAGGTTCGATTGTTGGCCGAATTAATATGGTCAATATCGGACAACATATTACCGTTAGCATCATAATTGAAGCTGCGGACTTTCGTACCCGAACTATTATTGATTTGGCGTAGCGCGTGAACTCCCGCATTGCCACCGGCAGTTCGAACTGCATTGCCGTATAAATAGTTGCCAATGTCCGACTTGGAAGAGATATTACCTAACTCGTCGTAAGTGTAGCTTTTCGCTAAACTGCCATTAACCGTAAAACTCGACAGGCGATTTAGCATATTGGCATTACTGGTTGATCCATTTTCGTTATAGTAGAACACTTCGTCACGATTAATTAGACGATCATTTCTGCGCGTCACATTACCGATTAAGTCGAATGACTGCTCTAAATCCACCAGCTCAGAACCCGCATTTAAACCTGCGGTTATACCTTTAATGTAACCGGTGCGATCATCGTAAATTTTGGTTTCGGTTACACCGTTACCCAGCAATGATTGCGTGATGTTACCGAACTGATCAATTTGCTGAATCTGCTTATACGTAACTGTGTCATCCGCATTGGTGATTTTTGTGACATTGCCGTATTGGTCGTAATGACTTTTAATAGTGACATCGCGCGGATAAATGGCTTCGTCGACACGCCCTGTCGTTTCATTATGGACACTCATAGTGATGTACGACTGAGTATTATTGTCCGATTCGTTTTTAATAACTTGTGTTGATGCGACGGCTCGACCTAAGTGGTCGTAGTCAGTAATCACCTTTTTAAGTGCGACCTGATTAGTAGAGTCGCAATTAACACTACCTTGGTAGATCGCAACTGAACGTGGTTTACCAATCGCCTTAGCGACAGCGGAGTGTATTGCTTCTGCTTGGGTAATGTAATCCCAACACGTGGTTTGAGTATCAATACCTGCTATACCGGTTGCATTATCGACTCGACGAATCATGCGGCCCAATTGGTCGTACTCTTGAGTGATCACAACACCACGAGCATCTTGCTGGCGAATCATTTCGCCAAAGGCGTTGTAAGCGTACTGCCAGGTGCCTTTGTCCGGGTCGCTCGTACGAATTTTGTCTCCGAACTCATCGTATTCGTTTTCAACTTTATTGCCTTTGCTGTCGCTCAAGCTAATAAAATTACCACGCGTACCGTAAACATATGAAAGCGCCTTGCCGGCATTATCAATTACCGATACCAACTCACCATTAATATTTTTGGTTTCGGTGTGCTTTTGACCGATGGCATTGGTGGTTTCGTTGGTCAAACCGTTATAGCTTCGGATAGTAATGCCACCATCTGCCGCAGTTTCTGACACGACACGACCTAATAGGTCAAAAGTGTAAGTGGTAGCATGTACACCAACGGTATTAATATTGCCCATGGTTGGCACATATACCTTATTTGAGCGCCCATACTCGTCAAATTCAGCTCTTTTTACGATGGTTTGGCCATTAAAGGTTTGGTTGGTACTGACAATTTCTTGTCCCATTTTATTAAAGAACTGGCGAGAATAACCGGTCATTGGATTGCCATTGGCATCGTAGCCACGGGATTCACTGTAATACACAGCGCCTGATGGACAGCCGGTTAAACCTTGACTGCAAAGGTAAGTATATTCACGAACGAAAGTGCCATTAACACTCTGAGAGTGGTATTTAACCCCTTGTTCATCGTAATCGAAATAAGTACTTAAGCCATTCGGCCCAGTTTGTTTAGTTACACCGCCAAAACGAGGATGGTATTCAAATGTTTCGGTATCACCTAAATCATTTGATGTACTCGCAACAAAGCGACCTTTCGCATCATAAACAGACGTGGTTGAACGCGACTGTTCCGCTTCCCACGCCAACGAAAATGCGTTACGAGTTTTAGCTTTCGAGGTTACTTTAACGGTATTGCCAAATTGGTCATACACATACTCTTTCAGTACTTGCTTATTGGTCCCGTTATTTACAACCTCGGTGCGTAACATTCCGGCAAAACCTTCTGCACCAGCATACCCCTCAGGGAAATAAGTAAACTGACTTGCTTTGGTTTCACTGCCAGATACATCATGACGCGTCTTAGTGACCGAGGTTGATGCCAGGCGAGCGTAGCGTTTTTCGTAGTCGGTAGAACCATAGTTGTTAACGGTTTTACTGTGGAACCACTGGGTCCCGCCGGTTACTCGAGCAGAGTCAATCGACTTATTCGTTGCGGTGAGTGCATAGCTTTCCATTAATAACCCATAGCCAGTATCGTCATAAACATTTTCGTTTATTGTTCGACTGATGAATTGAGTTTGAACCGAACCAAAGCTATTTGGATTAGGTAAATCTGGAACCGAATACGAATCTTCTACCGAGCGTTCGATGTAGGTAAAAACACCATCGGCGTAGCTTTTTTCAGCCCAGAAATTATTAGCTTCGCTTAGAAGCTGACCATTTGGTAGCTGCTTAACCGTTTTAATTGGTGACCCTATAAATGGAAAGGCTTGAGCATATTCCGTTGTTGTAACGACGCCGGTTTGCTCATCGGTAGTGGTTAATTTATTAAAACCAAGTACGCCTCGACCATTCGTATGTGCCTGGAAATCTTCATAGTGATAACTGATCGCTAACAATTGTTCGGTGTTATTTATGAAGGAGCCTGTTGTTGACTGAACTCGTTTTACAACTGGCATCGCCATTCTGGCACGCACAACATCTTCAGGTAAAACACCGGCTCCATGTGTATAAACGCTATCGTCTAGAAGATTACTGTAGGTAATTTTAGTTTTGTTGCCATAACCAGTATCAATCTCTGTCACTAAATTAGGTTTGATCGACTTGTCATTCACTATTCCACGAACATAGAAGTACTCCCAATGTCCGTCTTTACGTAGTGCAAGATCCATCATACCATCATTATTAAAGTCACCGACTAACGGAATTGGATTCTTTGGAATTACTAAATCACTTTTAATCTGGTGTTTAAACTCAGCGGTACGCTCGGTGAATTTATAAATGTTATAAAAACCCGAGTCAGTCCCCCATTCTCGGAACACCCAAAGTTCAGCTCCACCATCTTGGTCGTAATCAAGTGTCAGTGCTTTTTTGTTTATGTTTTCATCTTCACTCGCTGGAATACCAGTGTCACGTTCAGCAGACAAGCCACTGACACCGCCATAGCTTAATTTGAAGCGCCAGTACCCATCTCGTACGTAGACAACATCGGTGAGGCCGTCGCGATTAACATCAACAGGTGTAATTGCATTGATATCTGCGGTGCTAATTAAACCAAATGGTTTAAGCTGTGGTGTTCCCGATGATTTATCGATCACGTAAGCAAAATAACCAGTATTGAACTGAGTCATATTGTCCTCAGGTTCGTATGGATTTGTTTGCGGTGTATCCCGATCGACCAGATCTCGGTTCAAACTCACGGAAGACGCTTTCACAACCAAGTCAGTTATTCCATCACCATTAAAGTCATTGAAGCGCACATCTTTATGACTAACTGATGAAGTCGCTGTTGAAAAGCCCTCAGAAGCAGGTAAACCATTTACAAAAGAGACAAGCTGTGGTTCGTCTGCAAAATAGAACTTTCGTGTTTCATTAACACAAATTTGACCACCAAAATCGATATTGCCGCCTTCACAGTTCTGAACCACTTGCGTACTGTAATTTTGACGATACCAGTAGACCCAACCATTCTCGATAGTAATAAAGTCTTGCTTGGCATCACCATCGAGATCAACCACAAATATCTTTTCGACATTTTCATTCAAAGAAAGTGTGTCATAACTTATGGCGTCAAGCCTATTAAATGCTTCCGAATAGGTGACTAGCTTCCAAGAGCCACTCGCCATAGGGAATAAAAAGTCGATTTTACCGTCACCAGCAACATCTATTGGCTTTAGTTTTACAAAATCTTCGGCTGCAATCGTTGTATTGGTTTTTACTGCAGGATTGCCATCAATAGAAACGTAGATAGTATCGTTATACCAATACATAAGGTCGGTCTTTCCTGACGCATTGATATCAAGCGCAAGGGTCAATCCTTCTTGTACGTTTACATCATTAGTTAATACACCCGAATATAAATTTGAATAAGCTTCGCTGTAGTCAAACCGAACTGGCTCAACACAGTTACCAAGGTAAGTACACTGTTGCACCGCAGTTACTCGGGTAAGATCACCAAACTCAGCAACTTCATGATAAATTTGATAAGTATTTACATGTAAGTCGTTAGAGAAGATTCGAATCTGTTTTAATAGCTTAGTTAAATGCACTGTTGCACCAGATGCATAGCCTAACATCTGGTCTGGGCGCGAAAAGTTTTTATTTATTTCATCAGCATAAACAAACTGAATTTTGTTATACGGTGATAAATTTGCTGCCTCATTGCCTGTATATTCAACAGAAGAAATATAAACCTCAGCACCATTACCTACTGAGCCGTAATTGTAATCAATATAGTTCCCAGCAACGTCCACCGTTCGTTTCAGGCGCCATGTTCGATTAACTTGTCCATCCGTTGAACGAACCAAGGCATCTGTCTTTATTCCTGATGGCGTTGTTACTTTTCCGTAATAGTGAGTATCACCCGAACGGGTTTTAACAATAAATGTGTCAGGGCCAACTTCTGAGTCCGTATCTAATGACGATATTTCGTTGGGTGAAAACATTTCGGTTTTATACGTCGCATTATGCCCACCGTAGGTTCCTGACTTTTCGAATAATTGTTGACCGTCCATACAAAAGCGGTCCTCATCATTTAGCTCAACTCCTCTTATTTCACCGTTTTGTGCAGGATTATGCGGACATCGAGAAATCGATGATAATCCGCTTAAGCTCCAGCCAAGACCGAGAGGTCCATTACCAGCGGCACTGCTATAAGAAATGCTAAATTGAGGTGCTACACCTGCTGTACCTGCGGGAGCACTAAGGGGAATAGTGAAGGTTGCCGAACCACTTTCGGTTACACGAAATTCACCACCTGTTGTACCAGGCAAGGTCGCTGCTTGCGGTTCATTGTCGAGAAAGTAAGACTCATCTAAGTTTTTAACTTTGCCATCTGTTCCCATATAAGCAAAGTTATCAGGGACGCCTGAGACTTTGGATGACATTTGAATATCATCACGACCATCGCCATCGATATCACTAATCACAAAGTCATAAGCCGCTGCTGACCAATCAAGGCCCATGTAACCATTGGCTAAAGTTTGTTTAATCGAACCATTACTTTCTAAAATGTAAGAGGTTGCACCTTTCGAACGACCTTGCAATAAAATTTCATCAAGCCCGTCACCATCGAAGTCACCAAAGTGAACTACGAAGTTATCTGGATTAGCATCAAAATCAAACGTTGTGTAACTTGGATTGTTGTTTGAGTCCCAAGAGACAATCGCATTTCGAGGATCTTTTAATAGCGTGATAGGCGTAACAATATCGCCGTGCAATAGAATAACTTTTTGACGACCCAGTAATAAAAGTTCATCACCTGGCTGAATAGTTAAGTTCGCCGAGTAAGCGGCGTAATACTCGTCGCTCCAATCTTCTATTGTGGTGATTTGGGGATGCTGACCAACCCAATGTTTATGAATAGTTGAATCAAGATAATCATTTGAATTTTTGGGCATTAAGCCTGTGTCGTTGGCTTTAGTTTTTGGTTGAATAAAAAGATCTAAATCGCCGTCACCATCAAAATCACCTTCGACAGTTAAATGCGTGTTCGAATCGTAGTTGAAAAGCGGGGAATAGCTTTCGTATTGGACAGTTACTGTTCTTGTTACCGAACGAACAGCTCCTGCCATAAGCACAGTGTGAGAACCAACTGTTGCGTTAACTGTGGCCATACCATTGTAACTAGTGCCAAGGCTTTGACCATCAAAGGTAATCGTTGGAGCACCTGGGGAGTTCATATCTTGTTCTGTCTGCCAATTAATATCAACAGAGCATTGCTGCGAAGAATCTGACTGGGATATATAACAGTTACTTGGATTGACAGTTAACGTATACCAATCGGCCAATACTTGATTGGAAAGCACAGCTAGTGAAGCAAAAACAAAAGACTTAATATTCATTCTATTCCCCAGAAATAATGATCCTGAACAAAACTAAAATTTTTTAATTAACTTGTATCTACTGCGCGTAGACACGCACAGTATTGACATCTTCCCCATCACCCCAGCGAGTGCAGGCGCCATGTCCGTATATAGTTACTTTCTTACCTGCCATTTGAGCCGCTAATAGCTGGCTAATTTGATACTCGGCGGTTTTCGAGTTTTCATCTCGAATCATCCAATATGTTTTGGTTGCACATGCTGGCTTGGCTGTTTCGATGACTTCATTTTTGAGGGTAAAATAAACCAGACCGTCGGAGTCCCTGACAATAATAGAGTCGATGTAACCAATGGATTGTCCCGCTATCAATGGGCATGCCGAAACTAACAGAAATATGATCGCAATAAATGACTTAATCATGAGAAATGCGCCTCGCTCCTTTGAAAATTATCTCATTTCCATATTTTATTGGGCGTAAGTATCCCAGACAGAGAACGGATTCTCAAGTAAAAATTAACAAAATGTGACGAGATTCATCATCTAAATAACTACTTTTCAATCAGTTAATGTATTGTCTAGGGTTTTAGCGAAAAGAAGCTAAATAAGAGGCCTAAAATAGTGAGTTGTATAGTCCCTGTAAGCTTAACAGAATGACCCTTTCGCGAAGCCTTGGGGTGAAGCAATTGAAAAGCATGTCTTCTTGTCTAACCGTGTTACTTTTTTTAAAACTATCCTAGCGATTTCCTATCCTCGCGATTTCCTATCCTCGCGATTTCCTATCCTAGCGATTTCCTATCCTCGCGATTTCCTATCCTAGCGATTTCCTATCCTCACGACTTTCAATAAATTCAACAACACATCTAATTATCGAATTACTACCGCACATCCTTGTGCGGTATCGGGCTCATACAATCACTTAACGAACTGGATGGTCTCGTAAAATATGCGACATTGCTTTATTCAATTCGACTTTTTGTTCGTCACTCAACGCATCTTTCTGGTTTGCCACTGTTTTAGTCAAGTAGACGCTGGCTCGTTCATTATTCGTTTCATAACTTGCTGGATATCCATAAACATTATCGTTATCGAAACGAATCGCACTTAATGCCTCTGAAAAGTTATTCGCACCAACTACTTCAACATTTCTATAAAAGCGTCCCCACGCCATACCGTTTTCAAGCTTAGCTTCTATGGCTTCATCGATATAGGGGATCACAACCCGTTCGGAAGCTGGACGATAAATATTATGGCTTAAGCTCCCTCCTTCTACACTCATGATTGTACTCATTACGCTAACGTCCGCGTCCAATTCTGAACCGACAAACTCTACTTCAAAATTACTAGTGTTAATTAAAGTTGCTGTAAGCGTTCCGATCATATTGCCGAGTGATTGAGGCTGTTCATTTGAGGTTCGAATATTTTTATATCGATCGAGAAAACCTTCGCTAAATTGGTCAGGAAAATAATCATCATCAATATTAAGAGTGCCAGCCTGTCTAGGCCTAAACTCGTATACTCCAGGAAAATTTAGGCCGCTTAAATTATCGTATTCCGTTGAGCTTTCCGAAAGATAAAAGCGCGGAAAATGCTCACCAATGTTGAGCGAGCGATTAACTTCGATTTCAGTATTGATGGAGTAACTGGGAAACGGCAATCGCCCCATGTTTGTTTCAGTGTATATCTCTAGGTTGGTCGACGATGAAGGCGTTGTAACACCGTAAGCAAAGTTCCCATCACTGAGTCGATAAGTAACACTTAATGGCTGATTTACGCTGCCGCAATGACTTACCTCGTACTGTGTATCCGAGACTTGTGAAAAAATTGGATTTGCCGAGCCCCAAGCTATATAACGGCCATTTATATCACTACTGAGGTAACCGGCTGGAGGATAAGCGGTCACAATGTAATCATCGCAACTGCAGTTGGTTGATTGTTCCTCGGATAAAAGACCGAGAACCAAGTTATAAGTCCCTGCTTCTAACCCAATAAACGACCAGGCTCGTGTGCTGCTGTTAGTTTCAATATAGGTACTAAAATTGAGTAGTCCACTGACGTCATTAAGTACTATTTCGCCATTTCCATTGGTCGTGAACTCAGTTCTTATCGAATTGCGGTTTTGATTAGGGTCTTCGCTGTGAAAAATTACTTTCTGGTTCGCATTAGGTTGTAAATCACCACAAGCATTCACTGAGCTTAAGGTTAATTTAAACCCTCCCTCGGGTGCCGAGGTGGACCCACCACTGTTTTTATCCGAAGAGCACCCTGAAAGTGCAGCCACCATGGCTAGGCTGACGACTGATGCTCTTATTGATGACGCCTTTTTTTGCTTACTACTCAACATTTCCTTCTTGCCTCTGCTTAAATCAATGGTCATATTTTGAATGACCGATCAACATTTACTATTTTAAATACACTTTTTTACAACCAAAGCGACTCCGTCCTTTCGATATAAAGAGAGCGTCCTTTAATTAATAATGCGCTTTAGTTGTGGGACGTATAATAAGGGGTTGATAAGCGTTGAAACAGAAAACCGAATTGTAAAAACCGGACTTATTACTGTAAATATGCGACATATGAATGAAAAACTCGAAAAACAGTGTCTTTCAAAGACGTTCAAAGATAGGAATGTGAGTTTTGATGACTAAATTGAGTTAAAAGGAAGGACATCATCTTTAGATTAACGCGCTTCGAGCTCATTTTGCTCAATCATTAATTGAATTTCTTTTACATACTCTTCACCGCGAGTTGAGTATTGCTCCAGTCCTTCGGCAAGCAGGCTGCCACTCACCTTTTTGCCCTGTTCTAAGTGGTTATACCGGATGGAGCGTAACTCTGAGTATGCATGAAAGGTATTTAAATTCATCATGTAACTTCGCACCGAGTCAATTGGCCGTGCGAATTGGGCAACTTCGTAAGTCTCGCCTTCTGGTCTATTTTTCGGCACGATTCCACAGCCCGGTTCAAAGCACCATTGGCCAAAGAGGTTATTGCCTTCTTTTGCGAATCGAGAGCGTCCCCAGGCAGACTCATTAGCTGCTTGTGCTAACACTAAACTTTCGGGGATCGGCGCTACGCGACGTTTTAGCTTTAACAGTAAATCGGGGGATGGTTGTATTTCTGCTTCATCGACGCGATATTCCTTTGCGATCTCAAAGACACGTTCCCATTGATCTTGCGTTAAGGTTTGCTCTTGCTCAAAAGCGGTTGCGAGTTTGACCACTTCGCTTCGTTGCTGCTGAATTTGTTGATTAACAATAGTCACGCGTTTGCTCAGATAATCGAAAAAGGCTTGTTTACGTTGGTCGATATCTTGATATTGGTCGAAATCGGGGAGTTTTTCTGGTTTGAGAGTTGCCGAGTGGTTAGCACCTAACTGCCCAATAACAAAATACAACAGTGCAGCAGTCACTAATACACTAATGAATAACGATTTAAAGGTACCGTCTTGCTCATTGCCGTGTTGAAGCATGGATCGTATAAACCAGATGCAAAAATCTCGAATCGGCGAACATTAACACAGTGAGATGCTGGTCACAATTTCATCGGTATCAATTTCAGGTCATAGGTTAATATTCACAACTTTTGACGTCTTAGATTAAATTGAAAGCAAAACATTAATTCCAAAAACCTATGAGGAAACCATTCTTCTTATGGCATTTTATTCATTTGATTGCGATAATCTGCGCGAATTTTCAATACGTCTTTTTTAAGCGCTGCTCACAAGAAATATCTATTTAAAGGCCTTTATAATGCACACTACCTCAGGTCGCTGGCAACTCGGACTTTTTTTATCGTTACTTACCGCGGTTCTTTGGGGTTTATTACCCATAGCATTAAAAGGTTTACTGCAATATACCGATGCCATAACCATCACCTGGTTTCGATTTTTTATTGCCGCATCCGTGTTGGGACTCTTTCTCTGGAAAAAGAATCGCCTGCCAAGTCTTTCACTGTTAAAAAATAAACATATTGCATGGCTTACCTTCATAGTGATTGCTGGGTTACTCGGCAACTATGTGCTGTATATGATGGGCTTAAACTTTGTTACTCCAGGCGGTGCCCAGGTGATGATACAAACGGCGCCCATGCTATTGCTAATCGGTGGACTGGTTTTATTTAAAGAGTCATTTCACTTTAAACAGTGGTTAGGCTTAATGACTTTTTTAGCCGGATTAATATTATTTTTTAATCAACGATTCGATCAACTATTGGATCCATCTGACGATTACACCTTTGGCTTAATCTTAATTTTTATCGCGGGTGTAACTTGGGCAGCATACGCATTAGCGCAAAAACAATTACTGAAAAGTTATAAATCTGACGAAATAATGATTATGATTTATGTGGTTGGAAGTATTGTATTTATTCCGGTGACTGAATTTAATATGGTTATTGAATTAGATACCTTAGGTTGGCTGCTGTTATTGTTTTGTGGCGCCAATACGCTTGTTGCCTACGGTGCATTTGCAGAAGCTTTGGATCATTGGGAAGCGTCACGTGTGAGTGCGACTTTAGCGCTAACGCCTTTACTCACATTACTGTTTATGTATTTATTTAGCTTAGGCTTTCCTGATTTTGTACAACCCGAACCAGTCAACGAACTCAGTATTTTTGGCGCCTTATTAGTGGTAGTGGGTTCTTCGATAACGGCGTTAAGTAAAAACAAAGCACGAAAAATTGAAGGCGCGGATGGCCTTGTTCACGTCGATGAAGGCGTTCCAAAAATAAAGTAACCTGATTACTTTCGTAGGAAACGTAAGCTTTTATACTGCTGTTTTTTAACGACTCTGTTGAGCAAAAAAAACAACGCATGGCAAAGGGCCTTTTGTTTTCCTTTTAGCTCTTAAAAAAGAAGGTCGCCAGGCTTGGGCGAAAACCAAAAATAAAAAAGCGACATACCATTAACAACGGCTGGCTATCATCATTAAGGTAAGATCGTCGGCCCAATTTTGGATATCTTTTTCAAAGCGCTCGCGTAACCAATCCAATTGTTGTTTTAATGGTAAATCTTTCGACTGCAAAATCCATTGTATGAACGCTTTAGTGCCCAATTCTTCTCCGAGGGCAGTTTGAGCCTCGGTAATTCCGTCAGTATATAAGTAGAGTCGGCTTTGCAAAAATTCACTCTTATGAACTTCATAGTCAAAATCATCTAAAACACCGAGTGGAGGTCCTTGCGGCTCGATCTGGTCCACTGATTTGCTTCCAATTCGCAACGGAGGAATATGACCAGCATTGATCAATTCAAGTGAACATTTATTCAAATCAATTCTTCCCGCCACAAAAGTAACAAACATCCCTCGTACGGACGTTTCGCTGATTTCTTTATTTATTAAATTAACGACAGTTGCCAAATTTCTTTCAACTTTCGATAAGCATCGATACAACGAAATGGTTTTCGCCATCACCAGAGCAGCGTGCGTTCCTTTACCCGATACATCGCCCAAACAAAAACTGATTTCACCATTGCTGTGTTCGTAATAATCGAAAAAATCACCGCTCAACGTTTTTGCAGGAATATTAATCGCCGCGACATGTTGTCGATAGGTAATGTCTGACTGTAAACTTTTTTGAATTTCTCTGGCAATTGTCAATTCAAGATTTAATTTTTCGGCAAGTAAGTCTCTTTCCTTTAAAGCCGATTGAAGTTTCCAGGTTAGCTCCTGATAACTTAAGTTATCTTTTGCTAATTTAATATTGGCTTGATGAAAAAGCTCGTTAAAATCTATCGACGACAGCTTGCCTAAGTCCATTACTTCGGATATTTGACTGACTTCTGCTGTTAACTCTTTTAGAAAATCATCTAAAATGTCGTCATAAAAATCACTGTTAGACTGCGCTTCTTTTGACTGTTTTACCATTAATTTGCTCAGCAATAGTTTGAGGCGTTTTAACGCGTTGGCTTTATCAAAACTGTGCAATAATGCAACTGTCCAGTCGGCTAAAAGCAGTGCTCTCGCTAATAAGAGTTTTTCCTCGCCTATTCCCGGTTCGATTTGTTGAAGATGTTCATTATTATCGATAGATTGATGATAAAAAATCGCCACTGAATAAATGTCAGGAAGACCCCAATGGGATATTAGTTCAGAGCCGACATTACAATGATTAGTGTTAAATAAATCCTGCTCTAATTTAATGCGCTGATCCGGAGTACTGCTTAACAGTAATTCCCAGCGATCCAGTTTTTGAGGTTCCATAATAAATAAGGTTAATAACCCTATATCGCCCAGTAAGCCAGCAGTAAAACTGGCTGCCGAACTTAGTGGGTTTAGGGTTGGTTTATTCTTGGTTCTGGTGTTATTAATTGCGGTATTAGATTTTTGAGGCTCACTGTATTCCGCAAGTTTTTGATACCAATGCTTGGTCGCGACCGCTCGATACAAAGAGTCTCGCCAAAACGGATAAGAATCTATGTTTTCAAACTCGAGTTCTTCTAAGGACTCTTTAATCGCAAAGCACAGCACAATGTTTTGCACCGCTTCAAATCCGATAGCAACAATCGCATGTTCAACAGAATTTATCGATTGCTCAAAGCCATAATAAGCAGAGTTGGCCATGGCTAATAAACGAGCTGAAATTATTGCGTTCGCTGAAACGAGTCGACTGAATTTCTCGACTTCAATATCGGGTTCGGTACAGGCTTTAATTAATAGAAAGTTTGATTCGTTAGGAAGCGGCAACTTGTCGAGATAGATACTCATAATGGCTAGGTAGCTTCCTTCACGCTGCGATCAATGCCTAATGGTCAATGTCTAGTGAGCAATGCCTAGTAATCAACGTCATACTGAATATTGGCATGATGGTTAGACTGCGAAAATAAAAATGATACTGAATTAATTGTAGCTTATACGCAAAAAGGCGCTGAAACAGCGCCTTTTTTCACAGTCTTAAATTTAAACGAAGGTTATTTTCGTTTTGGCGGTAAGTCAGTACAAGTACCTTCAAGTACTTCTGCCGAAAAACCAACCGACTCAGAAAGTGTTGGATGCGGATGAATGGTTAATGCCAGGTCTTCTGCATCGCAGCCCATTTCAATGGCCAATGCTACTTCTGCAATCAACTCACCGGCGTTAACGCCAACAATGCCACCACCAACAATACGACCTGTTTTCTTGTCGTAAATGGTTTTAGTAAAACCTTCCTGACGACCAACGCCAATCGCGCGGCCCGATGCAGCCCATGGGAAGTTACCCACTTCAACATCCATTCCTTTCTCTTTTGCTTCTTTCTCGGTAACACCAGCCCAGGCAATTTCTGGATCAGTATAAGCAACTGATGGAATGCACAATGGCTCGAAATAATGCTTTTTACCGGAAATAACTTCTGCAGCCACATGACCTTCATGAACCGCTTTGTGCGCCAACATAGGTTGACCTACCAAATCACCGATCGCATAAATGTGAGGAACATTGGTACGCATTTGTTTGTCGACAGCAATAAAGCCACGCTCATCAACATTTACACCGGCTTTATCAGCCGCTAATAAATCGCCATTTGGTCGACGACCTACAGCAGACAAGATTCGATCAAACTTTTGTACTTTATCCGGAGCATTTTTACCTTCAAAAGTAACGTGCAAGCCGTCTTTTTTCGCTTCAACTTTGGTAACGCTGGTTGACAACATAATGTTATCAACTTGTTTAGAAATGAATTTTTGATAAACCTTCATCAAGTCTTTGTCGGCTGCAGGTACTAACTGATCGGCCATTTCGACGATTTCAATTTTAGAGCCCAGTGCACGATAAACCGTTGCCATTTCTAGTCCGATGATACCACCACCGAGAATAAGCAAACGCTTTGGCACATCTTTCAATTCTAAAGCGCCAGTTGAGTCCATGATGCGATCGTCTTCCGGTAAAAAAGGTAACTGAACGACACGAGAACCCGCAGCAATAATGCAGTTATCAAAACTAACCGTTTGTTTTTTGCCGTCTTCGCCTGTTACTTCTAAAGATTTGTCAGAAGTAAATTGAGCCTGGCCCTGTACTACTTTAACTTTGCGCATTTTCGCCATGCCTGATAAGCCTTTGGTCAATTGACCAACAACGTTATCTTTGTACTCACGGACTTTGTCTAAATCGATTTTCGGCTTACTAAAGCTAACGCCGTGGGCTGACATATGCTCTGCATCGTCGATTACTTTTGCTGTGTGCAATAATGCTTTGGAAGGAATACATCCAACGTTTAAACACACCCCACCCAATGTTGAGTATTTTTCAATTAGAACAACATCTAAACCTAAGTCTGCAGCACGAAACGCTGCTGAGTAACCGCCAGGACCTGCACCTAAAACCACTAGTTGTCCGTGAATATCACCTTTGCTCATGTGACCCTCTATTCAAAATATTTTGCGTTAGCGAAAAAGTGTGCGAATTGTAGCGCAAGCCGCGCTACAACCCCAAATTTATTGGATGGTTTCGACCGATTTGTTGCCAGTTTGTCCTAATTTCGGAGCTTTAAACCACTGATTACAACAAAACTCGGCGAATATCGGCCAATGTTTGACTCAAATGAACACTGAATCGAGCAGCGTCAGCACCATCGATAACACGATGATCGTAGCTTAACGACATTGGGAGCATAAGGCGTGGCTCAAACTCTTTTCCATTCCAGACTGGTTTCATTTGATTTTTGCTTAGCCCTAATATTGCGACATTTGGCCAGGCGACAATTGGCGTAAATGAGGTACCACCAATTCCACCAAGCGATGAAATGGTAATGGTACTGCCCTGCATAGCATCAGCACCCAACTTTTTGTCGCGCGCTTTTGCGCTCAACTCTGCCAACTCATTGGCAATCTCGTAAACTGATTTTTGGTCAACATCTCGTACCACGGGCACCACTAAGCCTTCTGGCGTATCGGCTGCAACACCAATATGAAAGTATTTTTTCAATACGATATTTTCACCATCATTTGCCAAAGAAGAGTTAAAGCGAGGGAATGCTTTTAAAGTATGCACCAACGCTTTCATAATGAATGCCAAAGGCGTTAAACGCACACCATCTTTCGCAGCTTCGTCTTTCATTTGTTTGCGGAAAGCTTCAAGCTCAGTGATATCCGCCTCTTCATGCTGCGTAACATGGGGAATCGTAATCCAGTTACGGTGCAGATTCACACTGCTGATTTTTTGAATTCGAGACAGGGGCTGAGTTTCTATATCACCCCATTTACTGAAATCTATTTCCGGCATTTCTGGCATGGCAAAAGAGCCTGTCGCAGCGGTAGCTTTCGGCCGAGACAATTCGTATTTAACATGCTTTTGCACGTCTTCTTTTACAATTCTATTTTTAGTTCCAGTGCCAGAAACCTGAGATAAATCGACACCCAGTTCTCGAGCAAACCTTCGCACAGCAGGACTAGCGTGAATAACACCGCCCTCAGAGCGTTTTTTAACTTGTTGTGGATAATCGGGTACCGGCGCTCGTTTGGGTTCTGAGGGCTGACTATCAGAAGAGGATGCCGAGCTCGAAGATGACTCGTTTGCACTGCCTTTTTGATCAGGCTCATTTTTCGAACTTGACGAATCGCTAGCTGAAGAACTGCTACCGGAACTGACTTTCATTTTACCGATAACCGATCCTTTACTCACTTTGTCGCCGACTTTGAGTGTGATTTCTATAATGTCGCCGGCCTGCTCTGCCGGTACTTCCATAGTTGCTTTATCGGTTTCTAAAACAATCAAGCTGTCATTTTTTTCGATGGAGTCTCCGGAAGAAACACAAATTTCAATGACATCAACATCGCTTGCGTCACCAATATCGGGAACCGTTATTTCGATAACTTCGCTCTTTGTCTCACTGTTAGAGCCGGATGATGATTTCGATGAAGACTGGCTCTTTTCCGAATCTGCAGAATCGCTTGCTTCTGTGCTCTCACTTTTAGATTCAATTTTTTCGGAATCCGATGCTTTTGATTCTGTCTCTTCTTGCTTTGAGCCTTCTGAACTTGCCCCACCTGAATCACCGCTTTTTTCAACCGGCTCTACCATCAAAATGAGATCGCCCTGCGAAACTTTGTCACCCACTTTTACTTTAATTTCTTTTACCACTCCGGCTTCTGATGATGGAACATCCATCGTCGCCTTGTCGGTTTCAAGAGTGATAAGAGAGTCGTCCTGAGCAATGGTATCGCCTTCCGAAACCAGAATTTCTATGACATCAACGTCGCTACTGTCACCAATGTCAGGAACCTTTACTTCAACTAAATTCGTCACTTTATTCTCCAGATTCTGTTCGACGACAATTAAGCTGTCAGAGGATTCGGCTTATTGATATCAATCTTGTATTGCTTGAGCGCTTTGGCTACTAATTTACGCTCAACTACACCGTCTTCTGCCAACGCCATCAGAGAGGCAATGGTGATGTAATAACGATCCACTTCGAAGAAGTTTCTTAAATTTGTGCGACTGTCAGAGCGACCAAAACCATCGGTGCCCAACACTTTATAATTGCCAGGAACCCAGTTTCGAATTTGATCAGCAAACACTTTAATGTGATCCGTCGCGGCAATTACAGGACCTTGCTGTTGCTCTAAACACTCTGCAACATAAGCTACTTTCTGTTTTGCCTCTGGATTTAAAAGATTTTCTCTATCAACAGCCAAACCATCTCGCCTTAACTCATTAAAGCTCGTCACACTCCAGATGTCGGACTCAATTTCCCAATCGCTTCGTAACAAGTCAGCAGCGGCTTCTATTTCTCGTAAAATGGTACCGCTACCCAGTAGCTGAACTCTCGCTTGAGACTTTTTAGGTTTAGCGCCTGCCTTAAGTAAATACATACCTTTAATAATGCCTTCTTCGGCACCTTTCGGCAGTTCAGGATGAGGATAGTTTTCGTTCATTGTGGTTAAGTAATAGAAAACATTTTCCTGATCTTCGTACATGCGTCGCATTCCATCTCGAACAATAACCGCCAACTCATAGGCGTAGGTTGGGTCATAACTGACACAGTTCGGGATTGTTGAGGCTAGCACATGACTGTGCCCATCTTGATGCTGCAGACCTTCGCCGTTGAGAGTTGTTCTACCGGCAGTAGCACCAATAAGAAATCCGCGAGCTTGCATGTCGCCTGCCATCCAGGCTAAGTCGCCAATGCGTTGAAAACCGAACATAGAGTAATAAATGTAGAACGGAATCATTGGCAGGTTATTGGTGGAATAACTGGTTGCAGCAGCCAACCAACTTGAAAACGCACCGGCTTCATTAATCCCTTCTTCAAGAATTTGACCTTTTTTATCTTCGCGATAAAACATCACTTGATCGGAATCAACAGGCTCATAAAGCTGACCAACAGACGAATAAATTCCGTACTGACGGAACATACCTTCCATACCAAAAGTACGCGCTTCGTCTGGCACGATTGGTACGATTCTTTCACCTAATTTTTTATCTTTAAGCAAAGCATTAAGGACTCGAACAAATGCCATAGTCGTTGAAATTTCTCTATCACCTGAACCTTTAGTGATAGCTTCAAATGACTTGAGAGAAGGCGCTTCGAGCGACTCCGACTTAGCTCTTCTTGATGGCAAGTAACCACCAAGTGCTTTACGACGTTCCTGCAAATATTTAATTTCAGGGCTGTCATTACCGGGATGATAAAATGGCACATCTTCTAAGTGCTCATCTGATACAGGGATTCTAAATCGATCTCTGAAGTGCTTTAACGCCTCAAGGTTCATCTTTTTAACTTGATGAGAAATATTTTTCCCTTCGCCACTCTCACCCATGCCGTAACCTTTTACCGTTTTGGCAAGAATGACGGTCGGCTGGCCTTTATGGTTTACCGCAGCATGATAAGCCGCATAAACTTTCGATGGGTCATGTCCACCACGGTTCAAACGCCAGATGTCTTGATCCGACATATTGGCAACCATTTCCAATAATTTTGGATGCTTGCCAAAGAAATAGTCGCGAGTAAATTTGCCACCTTTTGCTTTATAGTTCTGGTATTCACCATCAACCGTTTCTTCCATAGTTTGCAACAACAAACCATCGGTATCTCTTGCAATTAATGGATCCCAGTAGCGACCCCAAATAACTTTTAATACATTCCATCCGGAGCCTCTAAAGTCTCCTTCGAGCTCCTGAATTATTTTTCCGTTACCCCGTACCGGACCGTCCAGTCGTTGCAAGTTACAGTTGATAACAAAAATTAAATTATCCAGTTTTTCACGACCGGCAAGTGAAATGGCACCTAAGGATTCTGGCTCATCCATTTCGCCGTCGCCCAAAAAGGCCCACACTTTACGGCCTTTTGTATTGACCAGTCCGCGGTCATCCAAGTATTTCAGAAAACGAGCTTGATAGATGGCGCTGATAGGGCCAAGTCCCATGGAAACCGTTGGAAATTGCCAAAAGTCTGGCATTAGCCAAGGGTGCGGATAGGAAGACAAGCCTTTGCCGTCGGTTTCTTGTCGAAAGCCCGCCAATTGATCTTCAGTCAAGCGTCCTTCAAGGAATGCTCGTGCGTAAATTCCAGGGGATGCGTGGCCTTGAAAGTAAATTAAATCGCCGCCGAAATCTGCAGTATCACCGCGGAAAAAATGATTGAAGCCCACATCGTACAAAGTTGCAGAAGAAGCAAAACTGGATAAATGACCGCCGAGTTCCAAATCTTTTTTGGTCGCCTGCAGCACAATCGCAATTGCATTCCAACGAATTAACGAGCGTAATCGTCGCTCCATTTCTTGATCGCCCGGAATATGAGCTTCTTGCGAGGGTGGGATAGTATTTAAATATGCTGTTGTGGCATCGTAAGGTAGGTGTGTACCTGAGCGACGTGCTTTGTCGATCAGTCGCTCAAGCAAGTAATGAGCTCTCTCGGTGCCTTCTTCTTCCAGTACTGCATCAAGTGACTCTAGCCACTCCTGAGTTTCGATTGGATCGATGTCATTTCGAGAATCAACCGCCATGAAAGGGATTCCTCTTAAATTTATTTTTTATCAAAGACGCTAAGCTGTTGTAATTAAAGACTAATACGCTTTAAAAAGCGAACGAGCTCAGCGTTAAAAATAATGTCTCAAGACTATTTTTAATTGAGTTGTTTTTTACGGTGTTTTGTGGGGCGGTATGATAACAGAGGATGACTCAAATTGAAGGACTTACCAGTTAAAAATGTAATTTAATTACGAAACTATAATCAGAATTCTTTACAAAATGTGAATTATGGAAGTAACTTTCAGACATGTTTCTGCAATGGCACCATAAAAGTGCACTATTACTACGCAACTATTCATAACAAGAAAGGCTCAGGGAGCCTTGACCTGTCAAAAGCTAAGCCCCTAGGCCTAAGGACTACAACTGGAAAAATGAGATAAGCGCGACTAAAACAGTCAGAAGAATCAAACCTCTCTCAATGGAGTGTCGGGTTTGAGTGAGAGCATCGGCCTCTGCTTCGTCTATATCACCAGCAGCAAGACCTACGTCTTCCAATAACTCCCGGTTATCAGCATCAACCGACAAGGCTTGATCCTTAAGAGTTGCAGCGCCATTTGCAAAGTTACCTGTCAGTAACAACAACAAGGCTGTTATCCGAGTAGGAATCCAGTCGACCAGGTGCCACACCGTATCCCAATGTGTGGCAATGACTTCTTCACTTTCATCTTGATCGTTTTTCACTGCCAGCTGGTAAACCATTCGATACATTACTGCTGCAAGTGGCCCGAGCAATACGTACCAAATAATAACGCCTAAATAACCATAGTGAGCATAGCGAATAAGTTTTTTACAGAGTGAATGAGGAGTGTCATCCGACTCAGTGGCAAGCTCTTTGTAAAACTGATTTAAACTTTTGGGGCCGAGTAACCAGAACAACACGAGAACCGTTACGGTAAACTCAAACACTAATCCGAAGAAACCTTGATGATTGGCCAACAGGAGATATGTGACCGCTAATGGAATGATCAGTGTTAATCCAATGATTACCCACGGCTGACGGATATTGTTATTGGTTAAAAAGTTTGACCATTTGAAGTAATACTGACTCACTAAGTCGTGTTGCCGATACTGCATAAAATGTGTGGCGAAAGTTTCCAACAATAATATGGCAACCAGTACGAGTAGTGTCATAGCATTTCCCTTTCTTTTTTAAGAGAGTTTACTCTCTGTTAGACGCTTTTTAAACAGGGACCAATCAAAACTTTTTCCCGGATCTGTTTTTCTTCCAGGTGCGATATCGCAGTGACCAACGATTCTCTCCAATGTGATTCCGGGGTACTCACCAATTAAAGCTTGTGTTAGTTGAACCAAAGCATCGTATTGTTCCGGTTCATAATTCAAGTCGTCGGTTCCTTCTAACTCAATACCAATGGAGTAGTCATTGCAGTTCTCGCGGCCTTGCCAAATTGATACTCCAGCATGCCACGCGCGATGCTCGGTATCGATAAACTGTATAACCTCTCCATCTCGTTTAATTAAAAAGTGTGCTGCTACTCTAAGATCTTCAATCTCTTTAAAAAATGGGTGCGCAGCAGAATCTAAGTTCCCCAGAAAGAACTGCTCTATATAGTTGCCACCAAATTCACCAGGCGGTAAAGAAATATTGTGAATGACCAGTAGATCAACATCTGCTCCATCTGGACGCTGATTAAAATGATGAGAGGTAACTTGTCGTGCAAATGATACTTTCATACAAATTTTCTTTGATATTCATATCCATACGATCATTGTAAGTTTCTTAATGAATGTCAATAAACAGAAAAGCCCTTTGAAAAATCAAAGGGCTAATGTAGGTACTCAAATCTTTATAGAATTAAGTTTAAGCTTCCTTCATTGAACGTAGGTTGGTAATCACAGATTCTAATGCTCTATCAAACAATGCAGCATCATCCAAGATTGATATTATCGCCTGTTTCAATCCTGCCGCTAGTTTTTGCCGCGTAAGCTCGGCAATTTTCATTCCGGTACGATTTACAAAAATATATTTGTTCGCACTATTAATAAAAGCAGCAAGTTTACATCGTTGCTTCTCTTCTTTTTCGTTAAGTACTTCAACCCATGTACCCGCCTGCATTTGAGAGACTTGTTCATAAACAGGATCATCATCATCCACATTTATATCCAATTTATCCAATGGGTGATTACTTGCTTCTTTAACCTTTTGCTCTTCAGTTGGCAACGACAACTCTTGTAAAGTTTCTTCCGTCGCTGTTTCACCAATCGACTCTGCTAATTCAAATTCTGTATCGGTTGAGCCATCTGTCGAAGTAGCCGTTTGAATTGGCATTTCCAATATGCTTCGATGGCATTCTTCTAAATCTTCAAGCAATTGGCTTGATCGATAATCATTAAACGAAATTCGGTTCATTCCGACTCTAAGATTTTTAATTAAGCTAACCATTATTTTCTTTAGCTTATCTTTCGCTTCTTGATTAGGTTTGGGTTGAACGCTCCAAACTAAGAATTCAGCCACTTTCACAGCTTTTTCCCAACCATCTTGGTTGCTGGGCTTTAGGCTCTCTAAGAATAAAACATTCGTCCAAGCTTCTTTAAGAATGTTCTTAACGGGCTCCGCAATAACGCGACCATGACAAATGCGCATAATTTCAGCGTTAACTTTTTGTTTGGCACTATCCGCTTTTGCTCTTCCTTCTTCAGCTTCTTTCATTCGCTTTTCAAGAATGGTCGAACGCCGATTGTCTTGTGATTTGAACTGTTCAAAATCTTCGAGCAGCTTGTCGAATAGTGAGACGTCATCTTTAAATTCAGTGGTAACTGATTCAACAATTGAAGATAACTTTTGAAGTAGAGGATCTTTTCTTGGGTCACCAATGGGTGTCCAGCCGATTCCAGCATGTGATAACTCATTTAAAAGCTTACGTGCCGGATGATTGCGCTCACTGAAGAACTTACGATCAACCAAACCGACTTTTAACATCGGAATTTGTAAGCGTGCAAGAATGGCTTTGATGTCGTTATGCAAGTTTCGATCGTCAAGGATAAAATCAAACAGCATAGTGACTATGTCAATGACATCGTCATTGACATTGCCTATGGTTCCACCGTTGACCTGACCATTAGTTGCCGGTAAAAAACCACCGAGAATCTGTTTAACTTGCTCAGGGGTCGACAAATCTTGAGGTGAGTAGCCTGCATCTTGCTGTAAATTCGTAAGCGCACTTACTAATTGATCGGTTTCGACAACTTTATTCTCTTCAGGATAGGCAACTTTTCTACCTCCGAGTAGGTCTCGCAGAGTATTAAATACTTCCTCTCTTACTTCGTCACGTAACTCATCTTTGGTTTGTGGTTTACTCTCTTCACGTTCTGCTGCCTCGCGTTCTCTTTGTGCTCGACGAGGTTTTCTTTTGTGTAAATCGGGAAGAATGCCTTGCTCTGCAAACTCTTCATTAATTTCCAGATAAACATCTTTCAGCTCGTCCATAACGCAACGTTCAAATAGCTTAAACACCACTAGTCGTGATTTAACGTCAAGGTCTAGGCTGTGAGAACTTGTTCGAAAGGCTTCCGAGATAACTCGAGGGTCAAGAGGATTAGTCCTAACCGTAATTGTGACATTAGGACAGAGCGAATCTAAACGCGCGCCTATGTGCTCAAGAGCCACTTTGTTGTCGGCTCGAGCTCTGTTTACCATAGCATCGATTGCTAAATCTTCTTCTAAATCATCTTCCTGAACGAGCGACAGATTTTCAACTGAAAACGATTCGACATTACTGGACTCAACCTGATGCTCTTTCAAACCTAGCTTTTTCTTGAATGCAAACTCAAGTTCTTGTTTGAAGATGTTGACCAACCCTTGTCGTTTAATTCGGACTTGACGCATAGAGTTAAAAAAGTGAACTTCACTTGATTTGTCTGCCATGTCGAATAGTTTGTCGTCTGCGGTATCCAGCATGCGATTTAATTTAAGGATAAGTTCTGACTTAGCAAGGTCTTTCGCTTTAAGAACTAAACCAGACATACTGGCTTGCGGATCGCCTAGATCTGAAGAATTGGAAAATTGGACGACTTGTGGCTTTTTGCTCACGTTAAATACCTCGAGTAAACTCACTTAACTTATACGTAGGGTTTTACCTACTAGCACAAAGGCCTACCATCTAATCCATTAAAAGGACAGCCTTTAAAACATAGTTGACATTCGCAAGTTGAGGTGTGACTTGATTCACAAACTATTAATTTAATTCGCAATCTTTCAACTTTTATATCTAAAAGTATTGTAAAAAATGTAGCGCTATGCGACCTTTCATAGCTTTTTATTAATATTATTTCCGTATTGAGATATTGTTCTATTTCGCTTATTCCCAATAAGCATTAAAATGTTTTTTTTCTTTTTACTTCTTACCTAAATGATTACTCCTCCTGACCCGAAATATATCGAAGAAACAGTAAAATCAGCATTACAAGAAGATTTAGGCTCACATAGTGGTGTCGACATTACTGCAGAACTTATTCCCGCTGATAAAAAAGCGAGTGCCACCCTGATCAGTCGAGAAAAAATGATTATGTGTGGGGCCCTTTGGGCCGAAGAAGTTTTCAAACAACTAAAAGGCGAAGTTAACCTTCAATGGATGGTAAACGAAGGAGATGAAGTGGCCGCGGATTCGCCAATCTTGAAAATGGAAGGTAACGCGAGGGCCATTTTGATTGGTGAACGAACCTTAATGAACTTCGTACAGACGCTATCAGGAACGGCAACTATTACCCATCATTATGTTGCCGAACTTTCCAGAACAGCTTGTCGATTACTCGATACTCGGAAAACCATTCCCGGCTTACGCTTGGCGCAAAAATATGCCGTTACTATTGGCGGAGGTTTAAACCATAGAATTGGTTTATTCGATGCGTTTCTGATTAAAGAGAATCACATAGCTGTTGCTGGCGGAATTGAGAATGCGGTTCGACAAGCTAGAGCTAACCACCCAGCAGTAAAGTTGGAAGTAGAGGTCGAAAACTTAGACGAACTCCGTCAAGCATTGAATGCCAGTGCGGATGTGATAATGCTTGATAATTTTACAATTGCAGAAATGAAAAAGGCAGTGGAAATAAATGAGGCCCACAAAAGCAAAGCTGAACTCGAAGCGTCTGGCGACGTCACATTGAGTAATCTTGCTGAAATAGCCAACACTGGAGTCGATTATATTTCAGTTGGAGCATTGACTAAACATGTTAGGGCAGTTGATTTAAGTATGCGGGTTAATCTTGACTAGGAGCCACTCAATTTACCAACGCTCTTTTATGATTATGGAGACCGCTTACTTAACTGGCATTTAATAAGCGGTCTCTATTTCAGCTTTTTGTCGGTTATTTACCCAACTACCAAAATATCACTACTGCCAAGGATCAACATCAAAGTAATCGACAATATCACCAGTATTTCTATCGATGATCACCGCCATATCTTTTTTCTTGCCGACAACTGGAAAATAACCTAAGTCTTCTATTTTGTATTTTGCTAATAAAGACTTGTGGCGCTCTCGTAATTCTTTAGTAAGAATTTTACGAATTGGATTAGCTTTTGTTTTTAGGGTTTCTGTAACGTTTTCAAAAGGGATGTAATACTCAGGCCGAAAAGCTAAGTCCTTTTTACCTTCAAAAACTGTCTCCATCATTACTTTTTGTTTTTCTTCTTCGTTACCAAACTCAGCCGCAACTATCGACAGGGGCTCCATTACGACTAGTTTTAAATCATTAATGATAAGCTCATCAATATTAATGTCACTGTATGAGACTAAAACAAATCTATCAATTGAAAAGACCATATGCACTGGGCGAGATAAAAATATACTGGTCATTCCATAGATAAGTGCGGCGGCTTGCAGTATACCGATAGTGAAAAGATCAAATTTTAATCCCCACTTCCCTTTTCGATACAATATAAAGGTAAGCATTGGCCCAATAACTATATCAACGCAAGCCAATATAAATATAATCCGCTCAACCCCTTCAAGCTGATCAATTGGATCTGGGTAATAAACCGCTAAAAATAGAATCGAAAGCCCACCAATTATGGTAATGCTAATCGCTAGATGAATAGCAAACGCCCTAAACTTGTCTTTCATCATTATACCGAACCCTTAGATTTATCCTGAAGAACAATGCTCAATCTCGAAATATGACAAATTTTGTCACATAATGATAAATTCTCTGTCAAATTTTGACACAATTCAATATTTAACTAAGCTGTAACTTTGTAAATAGATTCAGCGTATGCGTTAATATTCAACAGTGTGCGTTTGTTCATACTATTTTGGCATAACTTTTGTATAGTTAGTTCGGAACTGGCCATGAGCGATTAGTAAACGCTATATTGGTTTAGTCATTATCACTACACGTGTAAACAAGCAATAAAGAGGATTCATCCTATGAAGTCAATTCAAAAAGGTTTTACCTTAATCGAACTCATGATTGTTGTGGCAATCATCGGTATTCTTGCTGCTGTTGCTATTCCAGCGTATCAAGATTACACCATCCGTACTCAAGTTTCAGAAGGTATGGCAATCGCATCAGAAGCTAAAACAGCTGTAAACGAGTATCGTGTAAATCGTGGACGCATGCCTGCGAACAACACTTCAGCTGGCTTAGCTGCTGCTGCTGCAATCCAAGGTAACTATGTGTCTCAGGTTGCAGTAGTAGACGGTGTTATCACTGTCACTTACGGGAACAACGTGAACACTGCTGTAAACGGCCAAACAGTTGCATTATCTCCTGCGACTCCAGGTGGAACAGCGACAAGCTCATCTCCACTAGTATGGATTTGTGGTAATGGTGTAGTTCCAACCAGCTTAACTGTTGTTGGGACACGCGGTACTACTAGCGTAGCAAACAAATACATGCCAGCGGCTTGCCGTCCATAAGGTAGTATTGTTTAGATTTGAGAGGAGAATTACCTCCTCTCTTTTCCACTCTAAAACACTCTCCAACTAATCAACTTGAGGAAATCAGCTATGAAAACAAATAGTGGTTTTACTTTAATTGAGTTGATGATAGTCGTCGCGATAATTGGTATTCTTGCAGCAATCGCTATCCCAGCGTATCAAGATTACACGATTCGAGCTCAAGTGACAGAAGGTTTAAACCTCGCGGCTCAAGCCAAAAATGCTGTCTCCCAATACCGTTATGAAAGAGGTCGTCTACCTGCGACTAATGCATCTGCAGGCTTACCCGAGCCAGGGGAGCTAGTAGGTAACTTTGTTACCTCAGTAACCATCGTTAACGGATTAATAGAAGTTGAATACGGAAACAACGCCAACGCAGCAATTTCTGGAGCTACCCTAGGACTGAGCCCAGCTGCTCCAGGTGGTAGTGCTACTAATACAAGTCCACTCGCATGGGTTTGTGGTCGAGCTAACCCTCCAGGATCAACCGCCTTCATTAATGGACAAGCAACTACATCTCCAGCGATGGTCAATGCTTTCATTCCGGCAGCGTGTCGCCCTTAACCTTTAACAAACAATAATTAATGATAAATTTGAAAAGCTATTGTTGGCGCCTTTGCTTTGTGCTAATTGGTCTGATTATTATTTATTGGGCGGCTTTAAGTGGCCCTTTCATTTTTGACGATACAATAAATATAATAAACAACCCTGCTGTTAAACTGACTGAACTCTCAATTGAATCAATTATAAACCTGCTTTTTTCAAGCGATGCAGGGTTGCTTAAGCGTCCGGTCGCAATGCTTACCTTTGGCCTTAACTATTACTTTCATGGCTTCGACGATTTTGGTTTCAAGGCAACAAATTTAGCAATTCATTTTTTCTCATTTGTGGCCCTATTCTATTTTTTGAAAAACTTGCTATTACTTTTAAAAAGTAAATTACCAACATTTGTTCAAATCGACATTAACAACTTTGCTTTCTGGGTCGCTACTATATGGGCTTTCCACCCAATCAACTTAACTTCGGTTTTGTACGTTGTTCAGCGAATGACAAGTCTCGCAGGACTATTCACATTTTTCAGCTTAGCCGTTTATTGCACACTTAGAAGAGAGCCACAAAAAAATACTTTGCGAAGATGCTCAGTTTTTGTTTTATGTACTTTACTAGGTATTTTTTCCAAAGAAAATGCAATCTTAATCATATTATTTATTGCTGCAATTGAAGTATGTATTATTTTCAAATCAAGAGGTTTAGAAAAAAATATTCAGGCACTATTTTTAACCTCAGTTGCTGTTATTTGTATTTTAGTAACGAGTCTCGCGTTTTTTCACCCGGCTTTTTTCTCAGGTGGATTCGAGCTCAGGAACTTCTCAATGATTGAAAGGTTACTTACGGAAAGTCGCGTACTTGTAAGCTACATTTATTTCTCTTTGTTACCTGATATCACGCAAATGAGTTTATTCCATGATGATATTACAATATCTCGCTCACTTTTTTCACCGATAACAACAATGCTTAGCTTGTTAACTCATCTACTTTTAATAAGCACGGCTATTTATAACATCCAAAAACACTCTCTCTACTCATTCGGAGTAATCTTTTTCTATTTGGGTCATAGTCTGGAATCGACATTTATTGCACTAGAGTTAATGCATGAACATCGAAACTATGTCCCTTTAGCCGGCATTTTGATATCAACGTTATACTTCTTGGACAAATTAGTAACATTTAAAAAGCTTAATCCTAATTTGGTGTTTGGTGTTATTTGCTTCTGCTTTGCATCGAGTACATTTATTCGCTCATTATCTTGGACCAGTTACCCTCAGCTAATAATGACTCAAGCCAAAAAAAATCCAGAATCCCCTCGTACGATTTATGCATTAGGTTTGTGGAATTACTCAGAAATGTTGAGACTTAATGAAACAAAAGTTGCAGACACTAATGCACAAAAAGCTGCGGAAAACTTCAATCGAGTGAGCAAGCTTGACGATAAAAGCGTATATCCTCTGTTAGCAACTATTCGACTAATAGATCAACTAGAGCAGCGTGTAGATAAAAAGTATGTTCAAGATGTGACCAGGAGAATTCAAGCCAACTTTGTCTCCAATCAGGATAGCGCAGCATTGAGCAATTTTGTGCAATGCTATTCTAATAACTACTGTACGATTGAACCTTTAGAGATTGAGTCAATTATTCTAGCAGTGAAAGAATCAACAAAAATATCTTTGAACAATAAATTGACTATTCTTTACAATTATTCATTTGCCCTAGGAAGTGCTGGCCATAATGACTTATCCGAAAAGTATATGTTTTCAGCTAATAAACTATATCAAAATCAACATCCGGATAGGCGCAGCGCTCAAGAAGAATCGATTACTCAATAAATTTACTGTCTCACTCAGAATCCTTAAACATCAAAGTTGTGATCTGCTCTGAAACAAGACCTACCATGAATATCATTAGGGATGTCGTAAACATCAAAGCACTCATATTGGTGAATCGCCCTTCTGTAATAAAGGTATAACCATAATAACCAGAACCAATTAGAAAAAGACTTAATGCCACTGGCAAGAATAGTTTTAATGGAGAGTATAAGGTCGCAATTCGGAATATGATTAATAAAAATCTAATTCCATCTTTAATAGGACTTATATGGCTTTCACCCTCTCTTTTAGCCGCTACAATTGGAATATACAGCACTGAGTAACCAGCTCTAAAAAATGCAATAGTAGAAGTCGTAGGGTATGAAAAACCATTAGGAAGTAAATACAAAAATTTTAAGAACTTGTTTTTTACAACAGCTCTGAAGCCGGAAGTCAGATCTTCAACTTTATGTCCAGTTACGTAACTGGCAAGACGGTTATAAAAAGCGTTAGCTAAGCCTCGCCCAACGTTTGCTTGAGAGCTCGAGCTTCTCGCGCCAACCACCATATCAGCACCATTGTTTATTTCAGCAAGAAGCCTTGGAATATCTTCTGGGTTATGTTGACCGTCTGCATCCATAAAAACAACGATTTCACCTTTTGCCGCTCTTGCTCCACTTTTGATCGCCGCACCATTACCTTTGGAATAAGTGTGCTTAACTTCTGTCACACTACAATCGATGCACACTTCACTAGTGTCATCGTTGGAGCCGTCGTTAACCACAATGACTTCTGCTTGAGGTAGAACTTTCTTTATTTTTGGCAAAAGAGCCTTCAAAGGAGCACCTTCATTTTTAGCAGGGATAACCACGGATACATTCATTAGAGAACTCTCAGTATTATTGTGTTTTGACAGTAAAATTAGTAGGAAAGCTAGCATTTATTGTGCGGCTGGTCGAGTATTTGGAAGAATATCTGAAAATTGCAGGAATTTTCATTAATTTAATGCTATAACTAACGGAAATTTATAGATTTTTATTCACCGAGAAAAGTTTACTAATGGTTTCGAATACAGTTGTCAGCGGGCTCACTCGACGCTTAGTTAGTGAAGACCTAATCTCTGAGTCTGACGCAGCAGAAGCTACTGAGCAAGCCGCAAAGGCCGGAGTTCCGGTCGTTTCGCACCTCATTAGCAATGGCCTTATTGATGCGCTTAAGCTTGCAACGATTGCATCGGTCGAATTCGGTGTACCACTATTTGACTTAGACTCAATTGACTACGAACTTCTTCCTAAGAATGTGGTTGATGAAAAGCTAATTGCTAAACACCACGCTGTGCCAATCTACAAAAGAGGCAAACGGTTATTTGTTGCTGTTTCGGACCCCACTAATTTATTAGCACTCGACGAATTCCAGTTTCAGAGTAAACTCACCGTCGAGGCAGTCCTCGTTCAAGACGATAAGCTTGCCAAAATTATCGACAAGGTACTCGACGAGCAAGAGAGTCAAAGTCTTGCTGAGTTTGATGATGCCGACCTGGACAATCTAGATGTTGATTCGGGTGATCAAAAAGAGGCCGAGGACGATTCCGCGGGTTCTGATGACGCTCCGATCGTTCGATTTGTGAATAAAATTTTGCTAGACGCAATAAAAAAAGGCGCGTCCGACTTACACTTTGAGCCTTACGAGAAAAACTATCGCGTTAGATTCCGTATTGATGGCATATTACATGAAGTCTCGAGCCCTCCAGTTAATTTGTCGACGCGTATTTCAGCACGACTTAAAGTAATGTCTAGGCTCGATATTTCCGAAAAACGCAAACCTCAAGATGGCCGGATTAAATTAAAGCTATCCAAAAATAAATCAATCGACTTTCGTGTCAGTACACTTCCTACCTTGTTTGGTGAAAAAGTGGTAATGCGGATACTCGATCCATCAAGTGCAATGCTGGGTATCGAAGTACTCGGTTATGAGCCTGAGCAAAGAAAGTTGTATGAAACGGCATTATTTAAGCCACAAGGCATGGTGCTTGTTACAGGACCTACGGGATCCGGTAAAACCGTTTCACTGTATACAGGTGTGAACATGCTGAATGAACCAGAGCGAAATATATCCACAGCAGAGGATCCAGTGGAAATAAATCTCTCAGGTATCAATCAGGTAAATGTTAATCCAAAAGCGGGACTGGACTTTTCATCAGCACTACGAGCATTTCTACGTCAAGATCCAGATGTAATACTTGTAGGTGAGATTCGTGACCTTGAAACGGCTGAAATTGCCATTAAAGCTGCACAAACTGGTCACATGGTATTGTCCACACTGCATACCAACAGCGCACCTGAGACTCTAACTCGACTGGTTAATATGGGAGTTGCGCCGTTTAACATAGCGACGAGTGTGAATCTAGTTATTGCACAGCGACTTGCCAGAAGGCTTTGCGGCAATTGTAAGCGAATCATTGAGGTGCCGAAAGAAGCACAACTTGAACTCGGATTTACCAAACAACAGGTAGGAACTTTTGATATTTATGAACCAGTTGGTTGTGATAATTGCACACAAGGGTATAAAGGACGAGTAGGTATTTATCAGGTAATGCCAGTTTCAGAACAAATGGGGCGAATAATCATGGAAGGCGGTAATGCAATTGATATTGCCGACCAAGCGGCAAAAGAAGGCGTCAACGACTTAAGGAAGTCGGGATTACTCAAAGTGATTCAAGGGTTAACCTCACTTGAAGAAGTTAACCGTGTAACACAGGATTAAAATTATGGCTGTTGCATCTCAAAGAAAACCAACGACAACTAAGAAAAAATCAGGGCCTCCAAAGGTCATCACTTATACCTATTCCGGAGTTGATAAAAAAGGAAATAAGGTAAAAGGAGAGCTCCCTGCTGACACGGCAGCTATTGCAAAAGCACAGTTAAGAAAACAGGGAATAATTCCTCAAAAAGTCGTTAAGAAAGCTGAACCCTTGTTCGGTGGTGGCAAAAAGCCTATCAGACCAGCCGACATAGCCATTATTGCTCGCCAGCTGGCGACTATGATGAAAGCAGGCGTCCCATTAGTTCAGTCTTTTGACATTATCGGTAAGGGACATGAAAACCCATCGGTTCAGGATTTAGTATTAACCATAAAAGGTGATATTGAATCAGGGGCGTCTATGGCGGAAGCTTTGAGAAATCACCCTAAATATTTCGATGATTTGTTTTGTGACTTGGTTGGAGCTGGTGAGCAATCAGGTGCTCTTGAGGAAATGCTCGATCGAATAGCTATGTATAAAGAAAAAACAGAGGCTTTAAAATCGAAAATCAAAAAGGCGCTTTTTTATCCAACAGCAGTTGTAATTGCAGCAATTATAGTAACCGCGATTTTGTTATTATTCGTGGTGCCAACCTTTGAAGAACTGTTTAAAGGCTTTGGAGCGGAACTTCCTGCATTTACCCAAATGGTGATCAACTTATCAAGATGGTTGTCCAGCAGCTGGGTTTTTATAGTGATTATTATTATCGGTATTGTTATTGGTCTTAAGCAATTATCGAAAAACTCTGAAGCCTATCGTAACGGTGTCGATAAAATGATTCTCAAGCTGCCAATTGTCGGAGACATTCTTAATAAGGCAGCGGTTGCTCGTTTCGCCAGAACCTTGTCGACCACGTTTGCCGCAGGTGTTCCTCTTGTAGAGGCGCTTGAATCAGCAGCAGGCGCTTCTGGAAACTATGTATACCGATCCAACATTCTAAAAATTCGAGATGACGTTACCACCGGTATGCAAATGAACTTATCGATGACAAGCACAGGCATGTTTCCTAATATGGTTAACCAAATGGTTGCTATAGGTGAGGAATCAGGCGCAATAGACCAAATGCTCACCAAGGTTGCAGACATTTACGAACAAGAAGTCGACGATGCTGTCGATGGCCTAAGTTCATTACTTGAACCACTAATAATGGGCGTATTAGGTGTTTTGGTTGGTGGACTTATCATCGCTATGTACCTACCAATCTTCCAGTTGGGTGCCGTGGTTTAATGACTGTCGTCGAACTTTTCGACAGTTCGCCTACGATATTTATCATAACAGCAACAATTCTCGGCCTTATGGTCGGGAGTTTCCTAAATGTTGTGATATATCGCTACCCTATCATGTTGTTCCGTGAATGGGGCAATATGGCGAAGGAGATCCTTACAGAGCAAGGATACTCAGTGACAGGAGCGCCAAAAGACTCCAAGTTACTCGATGCTCACTTCAACATTGTTACTCCAAGATCGCGTTGTCCTAAATGCAACCACCTTATAAGATCTTGGGAAAACATTCCTGTAGTAAGTTATCTCATCCAAGGTGCTCGTTGCAGTCAGTGTAAAACCTACATTAGCATTCGATACCCTTTTGTCGAAATATTAACGGGTGCCACATTCGGCTGGCTAGCTTACCAATTTGGATTTTCTTGGGAAACGCTTAGCTTTTTTATCTTCTCTAGCCTTCTTATCAGTCTCATATTTATTGATATCGACCAAAAAATACTACCGGATCCAATTAATTATATTTTGCTCTGGTTGGGATTACTGTCTGCTTACCTCGGATTAACTTTGCCGCTCGCAGAGTCTTTGCTAGGAGCTCTTGCAGGTTATTTATCTTTGTGGTCATTTTACTGGCTTTTTAAACTAGCAACAAAAAAAGAAGGAATGGGCTATGGAGATTTTAAGCTCTTAGCTGCCATCGGAGCATTTGTCGGAATAAATAAACTTCTTCTTGTTGTTATATTATCCGCAGGCGTTGGCGCTATCGTCGGTATAACATTGATGCTCTTAAAAAAAACCGATCGCTCCAGCCAAATACCTTTTGGCCCCTATTTAGCTGTCGCAGGCTGGATAACCCTGTTCTGGGGCGATACAATCATAGACTTCTATTTACGATCTTCCGGCTTATAAGCGAATTTAAATGTTTAAAGTAGGACTGACTGGCGGAGTTGGCTGTGGCAAGTCAACTATCGCAAAGCTATTTCAAAATTACGGCATTACCATTATCGACGCTGACCAAATTGCTCGAGAAGTGGTGCAAAAAGGGTCAAAAACAGTTAAGCAAATTGCTAAAAAGTTTGGCAACGATATTTTAACTGATTCGGGAGAACTGGACCGAAAGTCTTTACGCGAGAAAGTTTTCTCAAATGAATCAAGTTTAGAGTGGCTTAATAATTTAATGCACCCCCAAATACGTAATCGACTACTGAGAGAGGCAGAAAAAGCATCCGGAAGCTATGTCATTCTCGATATTCCACTTTTATTCGAAAATAAACTCGAAATGCTCGTGGATCGAATTCTTGTCGTGGATATTCCTGTTGAAGAGCAAGTGAGACGTGTTATCGCCCGAGACTCCGTGTCTGAAGAAAACGTCAAAGCAATAATTAATCGACAAATATCCAGAGAGATTCGGTTGAGTAAAGCTGATGACATTATCGATAATACAATTCATAAAAGTGATTTAAAAAGTCTGGTCGATCCTCTTCACCAACAATATTTATCCATGAGCAAAAAATGAAAACTCCGAACTACTTTGAGTTTCCATTGACCCAGGTTTATCGCCACTTTCTTCGTGTGGAAGCAGCTCTTTTTCAACTTAAATCACTGAATCGCATTCAGTCACACCAAACTCAACAAGCAGCACTTTTAGTTTTAGACAATCTACTTAATTTTCTTACTCGAATAGACATCAAGTCAGAATTAATAAAAACTCTCGAAAATCAGATCGCTTTTTATCAAGAGCTTTCAAGAAACCCCGAAGTCGACACGACGAAACTCTCGTCTTTTCTCGACAAAATGAAAAAGTTACACAGATGGGCGGTTCAGCATCAGGGTAAAATTGGCGACTCACTAAAGCAGCATTCGTTACTTTCAAACTTGGCCAACAAGCAAAGCATACAAACAGGTGTAATTGCAGCTGATAATCCCGAATTGTGGCAATTTTGTCATAGAAGTATTGATAGTATTCAGCACCATATTGCCCAGTGGATTAACCAGCTAGAGGGATTGGAAAAATCCATTAGTGTTATTTTACGATTAGCGCGCGAATCAGGAAAAGTAACTTCTGGAGAGGCTCCAATGGGTGATTTTTTGATTGAAAAACCTCCATCAAATGTTACCCTATTAAGAATTGATTTACTCGATAATCAATCACTTTTTCCAGAAGTAAGTGCCGGAAAGCATAGAATTTCAATTCACTTTTATTCTCAAACCGAACAGTTTAATAAAGTGAAACACCGGGAAAGTTTAAATTTTAACTTTAGCCTTTGTATCTAAATACCCTTTAATTCAAAATACTTATGAAAAAAGATCGATTAGTCAGCTGCCCAACTTGTAAAAAGTCTGTCGCCTGGAATGATAGCTTTCCGTTCAAACCATTTTGTTCAGAAAGATGTAAACTTATTGATCTTGGAGAGTGGGCAAGTGAGAGTCATGCAATTCCGGGAGCACCCGTTCAGCCAGAAGATGAAACAAAGTTTGATTACTAAGTAGAAGTGGATACGCAAAAGCTAAATAACTATAAAGCTTTTAGTAACTAATTATCAAACAATACTAACTAACAAAGCTCCAGAAAAGAGCTTTATAATTCCAGTCGCATTAGAGACTCTACGACTTTTAAATTTGCTTCAGGAAAAGAAAGGCTGCCCAAAGCTTCTATATTGAACCAATCAACTTTTTGACCTTCAATTCCTTTTGGCTGACCGTCAAACTTTTTAACCAAATAAAATTGTAAGCTAACCTGCTTTTCTGGATAGTCGAATAAAATAGAATCAAACAATGTTGGACTGATTGCAACTATACCAATTTCTTCTTTACACTCTCGTATCAAAGCTTCTTCGGGTGTCTCTCCATTTTCGACTTTTCCGCCTGGAAACTCCCACTTACCGCCTTGATGCTTATGCATAGGACGCTGTGCTAAAAGCACTTTGCGTCCATCAAGTATTATGGCTGCACTTACACTGATCACGAATTAATTTAATTTTCCGTGGCACTGTTTATATTTTTTGCCTGAGCCGCAAGGACAGGGATCATTTCTACCGACTTTCACCCCATCTCTTACGAAAGGCTCAGATGGCTTTGCCTCCTCTGAATTTGGTTCTTCAGCTCCCATTGCACTGGCTTGTTGATGCTGGAACTTCATCCTTGCGGCTTCAGCTTCTTTTCTACGCTGTGCTTCAACAGCTGCAGCGTCTTCTTCTGAACGCACTTGAACTTTTGACAAAATCCCCACTACTTCATGCTTTATTGAGCCAAGCATTTCGGTAAATAACTCGAATGCTTCTCTTTTGTACTCCTGCTTAGGATTCTTTTGTGCGTAACCTCTTAAATGTATCCCTTGTCGAAGATGATCCATCGCCGCCAAATGTTCTCTCCAATTTGAATCTAAGGTTTGCAACATTATCGATTTTTCAAAATGACGTAATACATCACCACCGACAGCCGACTCTTTATCTTTATAAGATTGCACAACCGCGTCAATAATCTTGTCTCGTAGTTGCTCTTCGTGTAATTCATCGTCTTCTTCTAACCATTTTTTAATTGGCAACTCAATCAAAAATTCAGACTTAAGGTGATCTTCCAGTCCTTGAATATCCCACATAGATTCAATACTTTGGGGTGGAATATAACCACTAATCATATCAACAAGAACATCATACCGAACGGCTTCGATCGTTTCTGAAATATCATCGCTGGCCATTAACTCATGACGCTGTTCATAGATAACTTTTCTTTGATCATTAGCAACATCGTCATATTCCAGCAATTGCTTTCGAATTTCAAAGTTACGAGCTTCTACTTTCCGTTGAGCATTTTCGATCGCTCTTGTCACCATCTTATGTTCGATTGCTTCATCTTCTTCCCAACCAAATTTACGCAACATATTTACCATTCGCTCAGGCGCAAATATTCTCATCAAATCATCGTCAAGCGAGAGAAAGAAGCGACTTAATCCGGGGTCACCTTGCCGGCCTGCACGACCTCGCAACTGATTATCAATTCGGCGAGATTCGTGTCGCTCAGATCCCAGAATTGCCAGACCTCCTGCTTCGAGTACTTGATCATGACGTTTTTGCCAATCACTTTCGATCGCTTCGATTCTATCCGACAGCTCTTCTCGAGTTTTCCCTGGATTTTTTGCTAGCAGTTGCTCGATTTCCGGTTTAAATGCTCCACCAAGCACAATATCGGTACCACGACCGGCCATATTAGTTGCTATCGTAACAACACCTGGCCGCCCTGCATCGGAAATAATCTGAGCTTCTTGCTCATGAAATTTTGCGTTAAGAACTTTATGTTCAATTTTTTTCTGTTTTAATACTGATGATAACAATTCAGAAGTTTCAATCGACGCTGTACCCACTAATACAGGTTGACCTTTATCTCGGCAGCTTTCAATTTGCTCAATTAAAGCTTTGTATTTTGCATCTCTCGTTAGAAAGACAAGATCAGGCATATCATTACGAACCATCGGCTTATTCGTTGGGATAACGACAACTTCTAATCCATAAATTTGCTGTAACTCGAAAGCCTCAGTATCCGCTGTACCTGTCATACCCGCAAGTTTGTTATAGATTCGGAAGTAATTCTGAAAGGTTATGGAAGCGAGTGTTTGGTTCTCATTTTGAATGGATACACCTTCTTTTGCTTCAACAGCTTGATGTAATCCTTCTGACCATCGACGCCCAGGCATTGTTCGCCCTGTGTGCTCATCAACAATAACAATGTCACCGTTTTGCACTATGTAGTCGACGTCCTTCTTAAATAACGTATGCGCTCTTAGCGCTGCATTGACGTGATGAAGTAAAGAAATACTCTGAGCAGAATACAAACTTTGCCCCTCAGGTAACAAACCTGATTGACTCAAAAGCTCTTCTATTCGCTCCTGACCTTGCTCGGTAAAATGTACCTGCTTAGATTTTTCATCAATAGTAAAGTCACCCGCCTCTTCAATAACTTCATCATCATCTTCACCAGAGACAACTTGCTGTTTAAGCTTCGGGATAAGTTTATTCATTTGTTTATACAGCGCAGAACTGTCTTCCATGGCGCCTGAAATTATGAGTGGCGTTCTAGCCTCGTCGATCAGAATCGAGTCGACCTCATCGACAATGGCAAAATTAAGTTCTCTCTGAACCATTTCTTCAAGCGAAAACGCCATATTATCGCGTAGATAATCAAAGCCAAATTCATTGTTTGTCCCGTATGTTATGTCGCATGCATATGCTCGCTTTTTCTCTTCAGGAGATTGTCCCGAAAGCACACAGCCAACACTTAATCCTAAAAACTCATAAAGAGGACGCATCCAGTCAGCATCTCGCTGAGCGAGGTAGTCGTTGACAGTGATGACATGAACACCTTTTCCAGACAGCGCGTTTAAATAAGCAGGTAACGTTGCAACCAGTGTTTTACCCTCACCAGTACGCATCTCCGACACTTTGCCCTCATGTAACACCATTCCGCCAACCAGTTGCACATCAAAGTGGCGCATTTTCATAACACGTTTACTGGCTTCACGCGCTAGAGCAAAAGCTTCATGAAGAACATCATCCAGACTTTCACCTTCTCTAATTCTTTGTTTTAATTCGTTGGACTTTTCCTGAAGTGATTCATCCGTCAGTTTTTCGAGTTCAGGCTCCAAAGCATTTATGGCTTCAACACGCTTTTGCAAACGCTTTAAGATACGCTGATTACGACTACCAAAAATCTTGGTTAAAAATTGTCCGAACATTGGAATTCTCTTTATCTTTAATAGTTTTTATATGTGCTTTCTGCGAGGCATTGTATCGCATTCAATGGGATGTAAAAACGTTTAGCAACGTGAACATGTGAGGAATATGGTGATTTATTGAATAAATACAAGGGGGATAATAAAAAGCCGGTAAAGATACCGGCTTTTTAGATGTTTCTAAGACTTACTTCGTCGATTGACATACTTCAGCGGATTAACTTGTTTACCATCTTTTAAAATCTCATAGTGAACATGCGCGCCAGTCGAGCGGCCCGAATTCCCCATCAATGCTATCTTCTGATGTTTGCTTACAACTTCACCGACTTTCACGGTCGCTTCTTTATTATGAGCATAGCGAGTTACAAAGCCATCACCATGACTAATTTCCACTAACAACCCGTAACCATAACGCTCGCCAACAAAAGTAACGACTCCAGCTGCTGTCGAAACGACGGCGGAGCCTTCTTTTCCAGCGAAATCAAGTCCGGCGTGCCATGCAGGACGGCCAGAAAAAGGATCGGTTCTTCTTCCATAAAATGAAGACATCCACCCTTTGGCAATTGGACGGCCTGAAATGTAACGCTCAACGCCAATTTGTTTATCCAAAACAAGAGATTCGAGAGCTGATAATTGCTGCTCTCGATTGAGCAACTGACCATTAAGTTCGTCAAGTGAAGCAAGGAAGCTGACTTCGTTGCTCGCAATTTCTTTTAATTCAGCAATTTCTTCTGGCCCGCCAATAGCAGGCGCTTCATTAAAGTTAAACTCATTACTATCAATACCTGCTATCGTAGCAATACGCGCACCCGCTGCATCCAGCCTTCTGACGTGAGCCTGTAGTATCCCAACTCTCGCCATTAATGCATTAATTTGCTTTTGAGAAGTTGTCTTAGCTTTTTCAAGTGCTGTCTTTTGAGAGGTCAATTGTTCTCGCCAATCTTCAACAGTTGTCTGACTAACATCCGCGATGTGTCCTTTATACTTTGCATACTGATACCCTGCGATACCAGTAATCACTGGTAATGCAAGAGCGAAAACAGCTAACGTCGTGATAACAGACCGGGTCACTTTTAAACTGCGAATGCCGTGACGGGATCGCTGTAAAATAGTAAAACTCATGTTAAATACACCTATCCGAGCCAGTTTGGCTCAATTAAAACTTATTATTTTTGTTATACTTTATTAACTTACTCGCGAGATGGAACCGGCTTTAACTTAAACATGCCAAGCCCAAAACCTAAAAATATTGATAACTTATCGGTCAATGCCGAAGGATCTTTAAAGTATATTTTTGACAACTTATCAAAAATCAGACAGTTAGACCACATAGTTAAAGAGAAACTTCATACTAATTTAGGTCAACACTGCCGAGTAATCAACTTTAGAGATAATATTATCGTAATCGCAGCAGAATCATCTAGCTGGGCAACTCGCCTTAAATTCGAAAGTTCCGAGTTACTGTCCAACTTGCGCTCTGACGGCTTTCCAAGCTTGGTATCCATCAAAATTGTTGTCTCTGAGACCAGCAATAACTCAAAGACTTAAAACTAAAACGCCAAGGCTTTCGCCTTGGCGCAGGTATAACATGGTTAATGTTATACAGAAAGTATTGGATTCATAATATACGAAATCGGTGCCGCAGTCGCATCTTCAAATGTAACGACTTCCCAAGCTTCTTCGTCAGCAATAAGGGCGCGAAGTAGCTTATTATTCAATGCATGACCAGATTTGTATCCGGAAAAAGCACCTACCAAACTGTTGCCAAGTAGATACAAATCACCGATTGCATCTAATATTTTGTGCTTAACGAATTCGTCTTCATACCTAAGACCATCTTCGTTTAAGATTCGATAATCATCCAATACAATCGCGTTGTCTAGACTTCCGCCCTGAGCAAGGTTTTGCGAGCGTAAGTACTCAATATCATTCATAAAGCCAAACGTCCGGGCTCGGCTCACTTCTTTCACAAAAGACGTACTGGAAAAATCGATAACGGATGTTTGTGTCTTATCTTTAAATATCGGATGATCAAAATCGATAGTAAATGACACCTTAAAGCCGTCGAAAGGCTCAAAAACAGCTTTCTTATCACCATCTTCAACGACGACTTTCTTTTTAATTCGGATAAACTTCTTAGCTTTACTTTGTTCTTCAATACCTGCCGATTGGAGTAAAAATACGAAAGGACCTGAGCTACCGTCCATGATCGGTACTTCTGGAGCAGATACATCAATGAAAGCGTTATCAACGCCTAAACCAGCCATCGCAGCGAGTAGATGTTCTACCGTAGAAATACGAACGTCACCTTTTACTAAACACGTTGAAAGTGTTGTATCGCCGACATTTTCTGGTGCAGCAGAAATTTCGACAACAGGTTCTAGGTCAACACGACGAAAAACGATACCTGTATCGACCGGTGCAGGACGCAAAGTTAAATAGACTTTCTCACCAGTGTGAAGACCCACACCAGTTGCTCGAATGGCTGTACGTAGAGTACGCTGTCTAATCATTGAACTGTAACTCCAAATTTATGCTTCTCTGGAGCTCCACTCCGACATACCATCCTTGACGGCAGTCATCGTACCAGATCTAACATAGGTTTCAAAATAATTTCTGTGCATTTTTTGTTCAACTTGAGAAATGGGTCAATTTTTCCGATGAATGGCTATTTATAGACAAAAACTGACTATAAATTAAGCGCTTATCAATAATATCAATCCAACTCTTCAAGAATCTGGCTGTTTTTAAACCAACATTTCAATGTTATTCAGTCAGCAATCCTCCGAAATAGGGTGAAGAAGGGGAGCCCTACCCCGGAGGGTGCTTGTTTTAACACCGTTAGCTCAATATCGCAATAAAAAAGACCTACGATAGCCTACGGCATTTCACAAATTATTCTAATCAGCTTGCTTTCGTAAAAAAGCAGGAATGTCGAGATAATCCATGTCGCTGCCCGACGCCTTTTGCGCCCCGCCATTTTGCTGACGAATTACAGTTGGACGATCGAGCTTTTGGTAGTCGGTTGTACCATCTGCTTTTACATTGTCATCTTTATTGGCGACCAACTTAACAGCCTGCTCACCCTTAGCCATTAAGCCAGTTGCTACCACTGTGACTCTTAATTCATCATTGAGTTCAGGATCAATTGCCGTTCCTACAACGACAGTGGCTTCATCAGAAGCAAAATCTTGCACAATGCTTCCAACTTCAGCGAATTCATCAATGCTCATATCCTCGCCACAAGTAATATTAACCAAAATTCCTCGAGCGCCGGATAAGTCAACATCTTCTAATAATGGGCTAGCAACCGCAGTCTCAGCTGCAATTTTAGCCCGGTTTTCACCAGACGCAATTCCAGTCCCCATCATTGCCATACCTTTCTCAGACATAACTGTTTTTACATCTGCAAAATCGACGTTGATTAAACCGGGACGTGTAATAAGCTCTGCAATGCCTTGAACAGCACCGTGAAGTACATCATTCGCTGCACGAAAAGCTTCAGTTAAAGCTTTACCTTTAAGAACAGATAGAACTTTGTCATTTGGCACTATGATCAAAGAGTCGACATGTCGACGTAGCTCAGCAATTCCTTCTTCAGCTACTTTCATTCGCTTTTTAAGTTCGAAGAAAAATGGTTTGGTAACAACAGCAACCGTTAAAATACCCATTTCTTTTGCAATTTCAGCAACGACAGGAGCGGCACCGGTTCCAGTTCCACCACCCATTCCGGCAGTCAAAAATACCATGTCGGTATCTTTAAGTACTTCCTGAATTCGCTCTCGATCTTCAAGAGCAGCCTGACGTCCAATTTCTGGATTGGCGCCAGCTCCTAACCCTTTCGTGATACTGCCACCCAATTGGATGGTTGTACGAGAGTTAGATTTTCCAAGCGCTTGAGAGTCCGTGTTTGCACACACAAACTCAACGCCATCTATATTGGCTGCCAACATGTGTTCGACAGCATTGCCGCCGCCCCCACCTAAGCCAATAACCTTTATAACTGCACGATCTTGACAGTTATCAATTAACTCAAACATATTAGGCATGATATTTTCCCCTTCTTCCGTTACTTCTAAAAACCACTAAACCAATTTTTCATTCGCTCAAAAATCGAGTTAATACTGCTCGTTCTTTTGGGCGAATAGTGAGAATCTTTTGTTTGTTGGTGGCCATACAATAGAAGGCCAACACCTGTTGCATAAATTGGATTGCGAACAACATCAGACAATCCTTTCACAAATTGCGGCATACCAAGTCGCACTGGCATATGGAACACTTCTTCTGCCAGCTCAATAAGCCCTTCCATTTTCGACGAACCACCAGTAAGTACTATTCCTGCAGGAATTATTTCCTCAAAGCCACTTCGTCTTAATTCTGCTTGGATTAAAGTAAATAATTCTTCATAACGTGGTTCAACGACTTCTGCTAAAGTTTGTCTCGACAAACGTCTTGGTGCCCGCTCACCAACACCAGGAACCTCAATCGTATCTTCAAGCGAAGTTAATTGTCGTAACGCACAAGCGTATTTAATTTTGATATCTTCTGCATGTTGAGTCGGAGTTCTTAAAGCTACAGCGATATCATTAGTTACTTGGTCACCAGCAATTGGAATTACAGCCGTGTGACGAATTGCGCCTTCTGTAAAAATTGCGATATCAGTTGTGCCACCACCAATATCAACTAAACATACGCCAAGTTCTTTTTCATCTTCAGTTAATACCGAATAGCTAGAAGCCAGTTGCTCAAGAATAATGTCGTCCGTTTCTAGTCCGCAGCGACGAACACACTTTACAATATTTTGTGCTGCGCTAACGGCACCTGTCACCATATGAACTTTTGCTTCAAGTCGCACTCCGGACATACCAATTGGTTCTCGAATTCCTTCTTGGTTGTCGATAACAAACTCTTGCGGTAACACATGTAATATTTTTTGATCCGCAGGAATCGCAACAGCTTTTGCAGCATCAATCACACGGTCAACATCCATCGAGTTAACTTCTTGGTCACGAATCGCGACTATGCCGTGAGAGTTCAAGCTTTTAATATGACTTCCTGCAATGCCTGTAAAAACAGAATGTATCTGACAACCTGCCATTAATTCAGCTTCTTCGACTGCTCGCTGGATTGACTGAACAGTTGATTCAATATTGACCACGACTCCTTTTTTCATACCGCGAGAAGGATGTGAGCCAATACCAATAATATCGATACTGTCGCTTGCATTAACTTCTCCGACAATGGCAACAACCTTAGATGTCCCAATGTCTAAGCCAACAATCAAATTTTTCTCTGGTGCTCTGGTCATAGCATTTCTCTTTTTTTAAAAGTACTTAAAGTCGAGCCACTTGCTCTGCTTTAAGTGCTCTCCAACCGACAGCAACGCCGGTTTGGTAACGCATATCTAAATACTTAATTTTTTCCGTCTTCTGTGGTGGAAGCTGTTCAATAATCGATAAAAAACGATCCAGTCTATCCGCTAGATCTTTATTGCCAATCATAAGGCGAATACCGTTTTTCAATGTCATATGCCAACCGTCTATCAAACTAAATTCCAACTCAGTTATGCGAAAGTCATTTGTTGGCATTTGCTCTGAAAAAAATTGATACATTGAAAGTAGATCTTCAACTTTACCAAACTTGCCTTTTAAAACCGGTAGCTCATTAAACATATCAATGTTGCTCGGTTCGAATAACTCACCTTCTGTGCTTATCAATGCTGTATTATTCAAATTCAACCATGGCTGATGCTCATCCACTTTGACAACTAATGTATTTGGCCAAACCTTTCGTGCAGTCACTTTTTTAATCCATGGAAAATCAAGCAGTACTTTCGACGCCTCGTTCACATCCAAAGAAAAAAAGTTCATTTTTAATCGTGTTTTTACATACTGATCTAATTCAACTGGATTAATAAAATCGACCGGTGACTCAAATGCAATTTGCCAATCATTCGTCTCAACTTTTTGGATGTTCTTGTGAGCTTCGTTACCATCCGCCTGTGCTGAACTAGCAATTTGCACTTGCTGTTTCTGTTGATTCTGATATTCCTCGACCATAGTCTTAAGTTTTGGTAAAGCAAATATGGTTACGGAAAGCAAAGTAATAAAAGCGAGCGAACCCAAAACCTTCCCGGTGGTTAACCAAGGTGCTCGGGTATCATTGTTGCTTTTAACTGTCGCCATTCGGCGATTTCCTTTACTCATAAACTTGTTTTCAATATCTCCAACACTAATTGATTAAAATCAATTCCAACTTGTTTTGCGGCCTTCGGTACTAGGCTTGACTCTGTCATACCAGGTACAGTGTTAGCTTCCAGAATTTTAAAATCGTTTGAGTTCGAATCTCGAATAAAATCAACTCTTCCCCATCCAGAACAACCTAACGCAGCAAAAGCATCTAAAGCGAGCTGTCCAATTTCAGTTTCTTCTTCTGACGTTAAATCACTTGGACAATGGTACTCAGTGTCTGTCGAATTATACTTTGCGGTGAAGTCATAAAACTCTCGAGGAGTCACCATAGAAATGCTCGGTAAAGCCTTACCATTTAAAATTGATACTGTGTATTCTTTTCCAGATACAAATGACTCCACTAACACTTCGTCATCAAATTTCAAAGCACTCTCAATCGCAATACCCAACTCATCAATCGACTTAACCTTACTCATACCAACGCTAGAGCCTTCATGACTTGGCTTTACAAACATAACGGGACCAAGTTTTGCTGTTACCTTTCTTAATAACGCATCGTCGATATTGGTTTCTTTTTTTACTAGATAGTGAGCAGCCACTGGATAATTCAGAGCCTTCCAAATTAACTTGCTGCGCCACTTATCCATTGCAATAGCACTGCCCTGTTGATTACTCCCCGTATAAGGCAATCCGATATATTCAAGTACTGCTTGTACAGTTCCATCTTCTCCACCGCGACCATGCAGAGCGATCCAGACATGCGATACATTTTTTAATTTTAATTGCTCAATTCTCTCTTCAGAAGGATCGAACAAAATTGCATCAATGCTATTAGCAATGAGTGCTTGATAGACAGCTTGCCCCGAGCGCAACGAAATCTCTCTCTCGGCGGAATCTCCTCCATATAACACTGCTACTTTTTTTATCGTCGATGTATTCATTGCTTTATTTTGCCGTCTTCAAAAATATTTCATCTTTATTATCGCGCCAGGTTTTCGCAAGTTTTCCAATATCACCAGCACCTTGTGTTAACACTAAATCACCATCTTTTAGAATTCCCGGAATGATCTCATCTAACTTTTCTTTTGACTCAATAAAAATTGGATCGAGTTCTCCTCTTTGACGGATACTACCGGCCAAAGACTTACTATCAGCTCCTGGAACAGGCTGCTCTCCAGCCGGGTAAACGTCCAATAGCAATAGCACATCTACTTTTGATAAAACAGAAACAAAGTCTTCATATAAATCTCTTGTTCGGCTATAGCGATGCGGTTGATAAATCATAACTAACCGACGTCCTGGCCATCCCTCTCTCACAGCGTCAATAGTTGCAGCGACTTCTTTTGGGTGATGTCCATAATCGTCGACAACTTCAACTTCTCCGCTAGAGCATGGGAATGCTCCTAGCGAATGGAAACGACGACCAATTCCTTCAAAATTTAATAATGCTTCTTTAATAGCGTCTTCTTTGACACCTTCTTCTATGCCTACAGCAATTGCCGCTACGGCATTCAATACATTGTGACGACCAGGTAAATTGAGATCGAAAGCAATCTCTCGAGAACTATTTTTTCTTTTAACAGTAAACTGGCTGACATTACCAACTTGCGAAAACTTATCGACTCTATAATCCGCTTTTTCGTCAAAACCATAAGTTACATACGGACGCGATAAACTCGGTAGAAGTTCTTTTACATTTGGATCATCGATGCAAACCACTGCTAACCCATAAAATGGCAAGTTGTGAAGAAACTCAACAAACGCTTGTTTTAAAGTCTCAAAGTCGCCATACGTATCCATATGGTCAGCATCAATATTAGTAATCACACTAATCAATGGCTGAAGATGTAAGAAGCTTGCATCACTTTCGTCAGCTTCAGCAATAAAGTAACGACTGGTGCCCAAACGCGCATTACTTCCAGCACTATTTAAAACACCACCAATTACAAATGTTGGATCTAAACCACCTTGGGCACACACAGTCGTAATTAAACTGGTCGTCGTAGTTTTGCCATGAGTGCCAGCAATAGCTATCCCATGTCGATAACGCATTAATTCAGCCAACATTTCTGCACGACGCACAACTGGAATACGACGCATTTTGGCAGCTTCTATTTCAGGATTCATTTCATCAATCGCCGAAGATACAACAACAACATCTGCGCCAAGTACATTATTGACAGCATGATTCAAAGCGATATCCGCCCCCATTTTTACTAGACGTTGAATAATAGGACTGTCCGACTTATCCGAGCCTGAAATGTTATAGCCTTGATTCAATAGCACTTCAGCAATGCCACTCATACCGACACCACCAATCCCAACAAAGTGTATTTGGTTTATGCGACGCATTTCTGGAATTGGGAAGTTTTGCTTTTTTGACATTACAGTTTCTCCCCAGACAGTACTTTTTCACACACATTAACTATGTCCTTGGTTGCATTAGCTTTACCTAATTGCTTCGCCGCTAATGCCATTTGATTTACCTTATTCATATCTTTAATTATCAAATCCAAATATTCTTCTACTTCTTTAATTTCATCTTGTTGCACTATATAAGCAGCACCCGATTGAGCTAAAGCTTGTGCATTCATTGTTTGATGATCATCAACAGCATAGGGGTACGGAATGAAAATAGCTGGTAAACCAATTAAAGCTATTTCAGATACCGTTAATGCTCCTGCGCGGCATATGACAAGATCGGCCCATGAATAAGCCTCTTGCATGTCAAAAATAAACTCACTTACTTTTGTTTCACCACAACCAATATCTGTGTACTCTTGTAACACTTGCTCATTCTGCTGAGTACCCGTTTGATGCCAAACTGTAATCTCTCGTTGCTTGATTTTCTCACTCAGAATTATTGGTAACTTCAGATTAAAAATTTGCGCTCCACGACTTCCACCAATGATTAGGATATTTAAAGGCAATTCACTTTTAACCGACTTAGTTTTAGCCAGCTCAATAATTTCTGCACGAATTGGGTTCCCAGTGGTTATTGCCGTATTTTTATTTTCAAAGGTTTTATCAAATGCCTGACAGACCTTTACAGCAAACTTCGAGAGTATTCGATTAGTTAAACCTGCTATCGCATTTTGTTCATGGATAACTAAAGGTGTTCGAGTTATCCAACTTGCAAAGCCTCCTGGCCCACTCGCAAAGCCGCCAAACCCAATTACCAGATTAACTTTATTTCGTTTTATAACTTTACGTGCTTGCCAAATACAACGAAGAAGTTGAAATGGTGCTTTTATCAAGGCTTTAATACCTTTTTTGCGAATACCACTTACAGGCAGTAAATCGAGTTCAATATTTTCCCGAGAAACTAACGTTTGCTCCATTCCTCCAGTTGATCCGAGCCATCTCACATGATCGCCTTTCTCTCCAAACATTTTTGCAACCGCAAGTGCTGGAAAAATATGACCTCCAGTCCCACCTGCCATTATTAAAATATTTCGACGAGTCATTATGCCGATACCTCCTTTGTTTTCTTTTTACCGGAGGTTTGAGATTGCTGAGTTTCAAAGTGAACGCGCAGCAATATTGCTATAGCAATACAACAGACCACTAACGAATTTCCACCATAGCTTATAAAGGGTAATGTCAATCCTTTTGTGGGAAGAGCTCCGCTGCTTACACCTATATTGACAATTGCTTGTAACACCAACCAAATACTTATCCCATAAGAAATATAAGCCGCATAAGTTAAATTATTTTTCAATGCCGCTCGTGCAATCGACATGCCTTTTATAAATAAATACAGATACAAAATGATAACTGAGGCAACGCCAATAAAGCCGAACTCCTCAGCAAAAACGGCAAATACAAAATCAGTATGGGCTTCTGGTAAATAAGCAAGTTTTTGAACACTATTACCTAACCCTTCGCCAAACAACTCTCCTCGGCCATACGCGATCAAAGATTGAATAAGCTGATAACCTGCTCCGTAAGGCTCTTTCCACGGATCGAGAAAAATCATCAAACGTTCATAACGATACTCTTGACTCACTAACACCAACGATAATGCTCCACCTACAGCAACACTCAGTAAAACGAACTGCCATAGTCTTGCGCCGGCTAAAAACAACATTATCATTGTGGTTGCAGCGATCACCGCAGCGGCTCCAAAGTCAGGTTCTGCTACCAGTAATACAGTAATAATACTGACAACGATGAGCGGTTTAATAAAACCTTGAAATTGAGTTTGAAGCTCATCGGTCCTACGAACTAAGTAGCCCGCAATATAGGTGATGACAAACAGCTTAACCAGCTCAGAAACTTGAATAGTAATTGGGCCTAGTGCAATCCAGCGTCGACTACCATTAACTGTACGACCCACAAATAACACTGCAACTAATAGGAATATTGAAATGATTAATAACCATGGGCCATATTTTTCCCATAATTCAATTTTTATTCCAAGCGTTATATAAGCAGCCATTAAAGCTACTGCAAGATAAATGAAGTGTCGTTTAACAAAATAAAGTGAGTTACCGTCGAACTGTTTTTCAGCATAAGGCACTGATGATGAAACAATCATCATTCCACCAATTGCCAAAAGACAAAGAACTAAAAATATTATTTTAATATCTATCGTACTTAACACCTGAAGGTTTAGCGCTTTAGTCTTACTCATGACGCCTCCTTCAGAAGTTGAACAAAGTGCGAGCCTCGCTCTTCGTAGTTTCGATACATATCAGTGCTGGCACAGGCAGGCGACAAAAGCACACAATCGCCTGGCTTCGCGCTTTGCTTTATTCCACTTACCGCTTCAGATAACAAACTTACTCTGTGTACTTTATTTTTATCAATTGCCGCGGTTAAAATTTCGGCATCTTTTCCAAATGCCCAGATCTGATCAACATTTTCGTTAACTACTATTGAAAAATCGAAACAATCTGCGCCTTTTAAGTCACCACCAGCGATTAAAAATAATGTTTTGCCTTTCGGGCGATAGCTCTGTATCGCTGAAATTGCTGAGCCAACGTTGGTTGCTTTAGAATCGTTAACCCACAAGACACCGTCATTTGTTTCGACTTCCTGACAACGATGAGCCAAACCAGAATAATTTTTAATCGCGCTGATTGCATCTTGATCAACCGGTAGTTCTAAGGCACTCAAAATGGCAAGAATCGCCGCAATATTTAAACCATTGTGCGCACCTTTTAACTTGGTTTCTGCTTCAGATAGATACATTCGGCTTTCAGAGTTGACGGAAAACCCTTGCTCAGATAAAACAACTCGAATATCAGCATTTTGATCAAATCCAAAGGTTAACTCTGAATATTTTCGAGATGAATGACTTTCAAGTCTAGGTTTAGTTAATGGATCATTAAAATTGTAAACACACAATTCTGAACCTTGATATATCTTTTGCTTTGCATTTACATAGGCGGCCATAGAACCATGACGATCGAGGTGATCTTCTGTCACATTTAATATACAAGCAACTTTAGCTTTTAGTGATTTGACTAAATCTAATTGAAAACTCGATAATTCTAAGACATAAAACTCAGGAATATCTTTTCCTAAAAGATCAAGTACCGGAACGCCAATATTTCCAGCAACAACTGTTTTTCTATTTATAGTGTTAAGCACAAAACCAAGCGCATCACACACCGTCGACTTTCCATTTGAGCCAGTAACAGCAACAACAGGAGCGGTTGCTTCAAATACAAACAGCTCAATATCACTTAACATTTTTGCTTCTAACTCATCTCGCGCCATAGGTACATTATTTAAATCAACCCCGGGACTCACTAAGATGTAGTCGGCATCAGTTAAGAGTGACTTATTAAACGCACCGAAAATTAATTCAACATCATGTTGATACGCTTCAAACTCTTTTAATAATGGCGGCGCTTGGCGAGAATCCATAACAGTGACGGATGCGTGACTTTCCAAACAAAAACGCAGCATCGAGAGTCCGGTAAGTCCGGCTCCCAAAATCACTACTGTTTTATGCTCGATAAGTCTCATATTCTACCTAAGTTTTAACGTTGCTAATCCAACCAGTACAAGAACAACAGAAATAATCCAAAAACGTACGATTACTCTTGGCTCAGGCCATCCCTTCAATTCATAGTGATGATGTAAAGGAGCCATATTAAAAATTCTTCGACCTGTAAGCTTGAATGATGCGACCTGTAAAATAACTGAAACAGTTTCCATCACAAAAACGCCGCCCATAATAAACAGAACCAACTCTTGGCGGACCGCGACTGCCAAAGTACCAAGCCCGGCGCCTAATCCTAGAGCACCCACATCCCCCATAAAAACTTGAGCCGGATAAGTGTTAAACCATAAGAAACCAAGCCCGGCCCCAACCAGCGCACCACAAAAAATAGTAAGTTCACCAACACCAACAACATATGGTATTGCAAGGTATTCTGAGAATTTAATATTCCCAGTTAGATAAGCAAATATTCCGAGCGCACCTGCGACCAGAACCGTCGGTAATATAGCCAAGCCATCGAGTCCATCAGTTAAGTTCACTGCATTACTTGTTCCGACAATTACAAAATAAGTTAATGGAATAAATGCAAATGCCGCCAAAGGTATGGCAAACTCTTTAAAAAATGGAACAATTAATGTTGTTTCTGCAGAGGAAATCGCAGAGTCATACATATAAAAAGCGGCAGCAAATCCGATAATCGATTGCCAAAAGTATTTCCAACGTGCAGGTAGGCCAGTTGGATCTTTACGAATGAGTTTACGGTAATCATCGACCCATCCGACAACTCCAAATGCTAATGTTGTTAATAACACAACCCATAAATGACGATTATCTAAATCTCCCCAGAGCAAAGTCGATAGTGCAATTGCTATAAGGATGAGTGCACCGCCCATAGTCGGAGTTCCAGCTTTTGATAAATGACTTTGCGGTCCATCATCTCTTACTGTTTGACCAATTTGATATTGAGCAAGCTTGCGAATCATTATCGGTCCAATGAATAACGAAATAACGAGCGCTGTAATGACACTTAAAATTGCTCGAAAAGTCAGATATCCGAAAACATTGAACCCAGAATAAAATTGCTCTAAATACTCTGCCAACCAAAGTAACATTAGTGTCTACCTCCGCTATTTATTTCCGGAATTGACTCAACTAATTGATTCACAATTTTATCCATATGTGCACTACGAGAGCCTTTCATTAAAACGGAAACTGCTTTTTCTTTTTGTTGTTGTTTAATTTTTTCAATTAGCTCAGCTTGAGTCTGACAATGAATCGCATTTTCACCAAACGCCTGAGATGCAAAAAAGCTTAGCTCGCCTATAGTCAGCAATAAATCAATATTGCTCTGCTTTGCAAATTGCCCCGCTTTTTGATGATACTCTTTCGCACTTCCACCTAATTCACCCATGTCACCCAAAGCTAATATCTTAAACCCTGGTTGCTTGGATAAAACATTTATCGCAGCGGTTAATGACGTGTAGTTAGCATTATAAGTATCATCAATTACCATAAAGTTGGGAGACACGCGCAAAATTTGTAGCCGACCTTTTACCCCTTTAAATTCACTCAACCCATTTGCAATTTCAGTTCGATCTATATTCAACGATAAGCAACAAGCTGCTGCAGCTAAAGCATTTGCGATATTATGCTTGCCAGGAACCGTCAAATGTATTGGGGTAAGCTGATCGTCATAACTTAAATCAAAATTAAAGCTATTATCTTCATTTTCCAAAATATTCTTCGCCGATACTCGTGCATCAGTTTCTACACTGTAATCCATTTGGTCTTGTTTTGTGTTTCCATGCCAGTATTCAAAAAAATCATCATCCCGATTTATTACCGCAGAACCATTAGAAGCCAAACCTCGAAAAATTTCTGCTTTCGCACGAGCTACTCCATGCAAATCACCAAACCCCTCTAAATGCGCAGCAGCAACATTATTAATTAAGGCTACATCAGGTTGAACCAAATGAGTCGTGTAATCAATTTCCCCATGATGATTGGCACCCATTTCGATTACCGCATACTCTGTATTTGCATTCAAACGAAGCAGCGTAAGCGGTACTCCAACTTCATTGTTTAAGTTGCCGGCGGTAGCAACCGTCTTTCCTAATCGCTTAGTAATACTTGCAATCATTTCTTTGACGGTAGTTTTACCAACACTTCCGGTAAGCCCAATCACTTTTGCGCTGGATTTCTGTCTCACTAGGGCACTTAGCTTTCCGAGTCCAATTAATGTGTTTTTCACAATGATTTGACTGGCATCTAAACTCGAGCGCTGCGAAACCATCAATGCTTTAGCGCCATTTTCTATCGCTTGTTGCAAAAATTCATGGGCGTCAAACCTAGGCCCTTTAAGTGCTACAAACAAATCATTTTGATCGGTTGAACGAGTATCGGTGGAGACAGACTCGATCAAAGTATCGTCGCCGATCAACTCTCCACCTATGTGCGATGCAATTTCACTTAGTGTTAACGGAATCATGCGGCAAACTCCGTCATCACAGATTCAGCAACCTTCACATCACTGAATTCCAATTTCTTATTACCTATAACCTGATATGACTCGTGACCTTTGCCGGCAATCAAAACAACATCTTTTTCGCTTGCTTTTTCTATTGCAAAACGAATTGCACTCTCTCTAGAAGCGATATATTTAACTGCATCAGGTTTCTTTAAACCTTCTCTCATGTCTTCAATAATTGAAGTAGGCTCTTCAGTGCGAGGATTATCGTCGGTAAAAATAACCTGATTAGATAATTTTTCAGCAACTCTAGCCATCAATTGTCGTTTACCTGGATCACGATCGCCCCCGCATCCAAACACAGTAAATACTTTTCCACTGCAATGCTCTCGAGTTGCTCTTAGTGCCTGCTCTAATGCATCGGGTGAATGAGCATAATCAACAATAACCAGTGGACAACTTTCTTTTGAAAGTAATTGCATTCGTCCGGTCACCGAGTGCAATTGATTGACGACTTGCAGAACAGCATCGATATTTTTTAATCGAATACCAAGCACCGTAATAACAGATAAAAGATTATACAAATTGAAGCGACCGACAATTGCTACTGAAAGCTGTCCTTTTCCCCATGGTGAATAAACAGTCGCATGAATCCCGCTCAAGGTTAATCTTACATTATCGATCCATACCCACTGACTTAAATCAGCGCCTTCGAGAGGCTCTTGCAATGAAATAAACCATTTTTGAGCTTTGATTTCTCGGTCTTTTTTTAATTTTTTTCCGTACTTATCATCGATATTGATAATGGCATGCTGTAATGCTTTAAACAAAAATAGTTCACGTTTTGCGGCAAAGTAATCTTCCATAGTGCCGTGATAATCCAAGTGATCTCTCGAAAGATTAGTAAATATTGCAAATTCAAATGGAACGCTATCAACACGCTTTTGTACTAATCCATGAGAAGAAACTTCCATAGCAACATTACTGCATCCAGCAGTTCTTGCTTTGAAGAGCTCTTGCTGAATTGTTATCGCATCGGCTGTCGTATTCTCATTTTGTTTTTGAGTGCCAAATGGTCCTACGCCCAGGGTGCCTAATGTCCAACAACAGCCTTCTAACAAATGCAACGCTTGCGCTAACATTTGAACAGTGCTCGACTTTCCATTAGTTCCAGTAACGCCAACTATTGAAAGCCGTTGCTTTTCGTTTTGAAAAACAACCGCACCTAATGCACTCAACTTTGAATATAAATCGTTGATTAAAATGGTTGTAATATTTTGCTCAATACAAATCTTCAAGTTTGACTCGTCAAGCTCATCCTTTTCACAGAAAATTAACTTAGCGCCATTAGTGACTGCGCTTTCAATATAAGCACGACCATCAAGTTTTAGACCTCTAACTGCAACGAATCCGTCATCAGCTTTGACGGCTCGACTATCAACACTTAAAAACCGGAAGTTACCCGTAAGCTCACCACAATACAAACTGGCATCGGGAAATGCTTCTTTCAAAATTTCAAAGTCGAATGAATTAGCCATTGATCAGCTCTCCTCGACTTGCAAGTTTCACTTCAGTTTTATCCGGCGTTACATTAAGTAACCTCAATGCTTGCTCCGCTACCTTAGAATAAACAGGAGCGGCGACATCGCCTCCGTAATAAACATCACCCTCTGGCTCATCAATCATGACAACCATTGCAATTCTTGGTGATGAAACAGGAGAGATACCTGCAAAAAATGAAAGATACTCATCACCGTAACCACCTTTAATTGCTTTACGCGCTGTACCTGTTTTTCCAGCGGTACTGTAAGACTCAAGCGCCGCTCCAGTGGCAGTACCACCTTCACTGACTACCATTTCCATCATTTTCAGAACTTGTGCGCTATGTCTTTCGGAGAAAATTCTTTCTTCACTAATTGGTTTAGTTAATTTCAAAAATGAAACAGGCCGCTTTATGCCTCCACTACCAATTACGGAATAAGCTTGTGCCAACTGTAATGGTGTCACTTGAAACCCATAACCGTAAGCCATAGTGGCTTTCTCAAACTCTGACCAATTAGGTCGAATATTAAATCGACCACTACTTTCGCCTGGAAAGCCACTACCAGTATCGATGCCAAATCCCAACTTATAAAAAGTATCAAGAAAGGCTTCGTCTGATAAATCAAGTGCGAGTTTCGAAACACCTACATTCGACGACTTTTGCAATATTTTGGTTACCGATACGGTTCCTAAATTCACACCATCTCGCACCCAGTTATTATTAACTTTTAATTTACCTGGGCCCGTTGAAATTAGAGTACCAGGCTTTACTCGATCATTTTCAAGTGCGGTTAAAACCGTAAAAGGTTTTGCGGTAGAACCTGGCTCAAACATATCTGTCACCGCACGGTTTCGAGTGAGCTGAGGTTTTCGTTGGTCGCGACGATTAGGATTGTAAGAAGGCTGGTTAACCATTGCCAACACTTCACCCGTTTTCACGTCTAATATAACCAAGCTTCCTGCTCTTGCGCCATGCCTTAAAACAGCAGCTTTTAATTCTCGATAAGCTAATGCTTGTATTCGAGAATCAATACTTAAAGTAATGTTTTCGCCATCTTTGGCATCGGTAATTATGCCCTGGTTTTCAATCACGTTACGATACAAGTCGACTACAACTTTTTTCTGACCTGGATTGCTGGTTAATAAGCTATCAAACGCTTTTTCGAGTCCCTCTAATCCAGATGAATCAATACCGGTGAAGCCGACAATGTGGGAACTTATTTCTGCTGTCGGATAGTAACGTCGTTGCTCCTGCTGTAAATAAACACCCTCTAAATTAAGCCGATGGATAAGCTGCGCTTGCTCGGGGTGCAGCTTTCTTTTCAACCAAACAAATCGCTTAGTCGCGCGCTGTTTTACAAACTGAGAAAGCTCTACTTCTTGCATCTCTAGTATGGTTGCCAACTTTTTCCAATCCACCGAATACATCGATGCTGGGTTAGCTAAAATAGAAGAAGGGTCGAGCCACAAAGACTCAACCGGAATACTTCTCGCAAGCTCTATTCCGTTACGATCACTAATTATTCCCCTACGGGATTCAATTCCCTGAACTCGAACCGAGCGTTTGTTTGCTTCACTATTTAATTTATTTGACTCATAAAGTTGCAAGTAAGCCGCTCGAGAAAGCAAAGATACAAAGGCAATAACAACTACTCCAATCGTTATCACATAACGACCGGTACATAGTGGAATACCTTTTGGTTTTCTCGCTTGTCCCATTACAGCTTTAGTCTCTTATCAATACTTCATCAGTTGCGTGAACATTTTTCATTTCAAGATTCTTTCGAGCGATATTCTCAATTCGGTTATGTTCCGCGAGAGTACCTTGCTCTAAACGAAGTGCTTCCCACTCCATTTCTAATTGGTATTGCTCATATTTCAAGTGTTCTAATAATGCAGTTTGTTGACGAGTTTTATGCGTTAGAAAAGCCACACTTATTGCATTAACCCAAACCACAGCCCCTAACACCAAAATCCACTTCATTTTCAATAATTTTTGCACTATCAATATCGGCAGCGCTTTTTCGATCTGACTAATAATACTTTTTAACCATTTCATAATTTTTCTGCGACTCTCATAATGGCACTTCGAGATCGCACATTGTCATCAACTTCCAATTCAGTTGGTTTAAAAGGCTTTCCAACTAAAGAAAGCTTTGGCTTCAACTCATCCGCACGAACGGGTAAATCCTTCGGAAAATCATCGCCTTTTGAAAGCCGTTTAAAAAAGCGTTTAACGATTCTGTCTTCTAAAGAATGAAAACTGATAATGACCAAACGACCGCCCACTTTTAAAATTGAAAATGCATCTTCTAATCCAGCAGCCAAGTCACCAAGCTCATTGTTGATAAAAATTCTTATTGCCTGAAAGCTACGTGTCGCAGGGTGCTTTTTCATGTCGTGCCGCTTAGGGATTACTTCTTCAATTATTTTTGCTAATTGCAAAGTCCGAGTGATTGGCTGCTCTTCTCTTACTGAGACAATTTTTCGAGCAATTCGCCCAGCCTGTTTTTCTTCACCAAAATCTCGCAATACTGATTTAATCTCAGATTCTTTTGCTTTGGCAATCCACTGAGCAGCACTTGTGCCTCTCGACGAATCCATGCGCATGTCTAAAGGGCCATCTTTACTAAAACTAAAGCCTCGCTCCGCTTCATCAAGTTGAGGAGAAGACACGCCTAAGTCCATTAAAATTGCGGAAACTTTTCCATTCACATCATATTTATTGGCGACTTGAGCAATTTCTGCGAACGTGCAGTGCTCAATCGTAAAGCGTTTATCGTTACCAAAGTTTTGATTTGCAAACTCAATGGCAGCAGGATCTTTATCGATAGCGATTAACCGGCCGTTTTCACCTAATTGCTCTAAAACTTTTGTACTGTGCCCTCCACGCCCGAAGGTAGCATCTATGACAATGCTTTCAGGCTCAAGGTTCAAGGCAGCAACGGCCTCCTCAAGTAGAACCGATTCGTGTCGTAAGTTCGCATTCATGATTAAAACGCCAAGTCCGGGAGTTGCTCTGAATCAAAGTTTTCATCAGAAAGAACCGACAAGTCGTCTGCTTCTTGTTCTTTCCATTGCGCCTCATCCCAAAGTTGGAAAGTCTCTCCTTGACCCACTAGCATGATTGATTTTGTTAAGCCCGCGAACTCTCTTAGCTCTGCGGGTAACAGTAAACGCCCATTAGTGTCCATATCCACTTCTTTAGCAGAGCCAATAGTCACTCGCTTGAAGAGTCGATAAGCTTTTTTACTGCTAGGCAATGCTCGGACTTGTTCTTCGAAATCTTCCCAGTTGTGGAGTGGGAAAAGTAGGAGGTTTGGGGTATCGAGTTCGTAAGGATTTTTAGTAACAACCATACGGCCGTTGCAGATATCGGATAAACGGTCACGATAGCGGGCGGGGATCGCTATACGACCCTTAGCATCCAAATTGATTGAATTTCCGCCTCTAAACACGATTTACCCTCTTCTAACCACTTGGCGTCCCAAATGGGTATTTTAGATCCACAATCTGTCACTATTCTCCACTTCTGTACACTATAGGTTTGGGTAATCCCATCGTCAAGCAAAAACCATATTGAGATGTTAAAATTTTTCCTTATTTCACAATAAGTTAGAGGCAGATCACAAAAGTGAAGTAAGTACTTATCAATTTGATGTAATTTTTCAATGAATTACTACTTAAACTTAAAGTAATTTCTTAAGTTAAGTGAAATTTAAAATATTTTGGAATAAAAAATAGATTTTATAAAAGAATAGAAAATAAGGCTGGCCGGTAAGCCGGATTCTGTCGTGGACAGTCATTCGTCTAGGCAAAGCGTCACCACTCTGCTCAAGCAACCTACCCGGATCCGATGCGGGTCACACCAATGGATCCCTATTTGGTCTTACTTCAGGTGGGGTTTACCCTGCC
>JABXHY010000047.1 GCA_013373375.1 Gammaproteobacteria bacterium | reverse complement strand
TTAAAGGTGGTCGTATCTTCTCTTTCACCGCTTTAACAGTAGTCGGCGATGGTAAAGGTAAAGTTGGCTTTGGTCGCGGAAAAGCCCGCGAAGTTCCAGCAGCAATTCAAAAAGCGATGGAGCAAGCTCGTCGCAATATGGTTCAAGTTGAACTTAAAGATGGACATACATTACAGCATCCAGTGAATGCTAACCATGGTGCATCTAAAGTTTTCATGCAGCCAGCATCAGAAGGTACCGGTATCATTGCCGGTGGTGCGATGCGCGCTGTATTTGAAGTACTTGGTATTCAAAACGTATTGGCAAAAAGCAATGGCTCGACTAATCCAATCAATATCGTTCGTGCAACGATTAAAGGTTTAGCGAACATGGCAACGCCAGAGTCAGTGGCTGCCAAGCGTGGCAAAACTGTAGAAGATATTCTGGAGTAATGTCATGGCGAATAAAACGTTTAAAGTAACGCAAACGCGTTCAAGCATCGGTCGGTTAAAAGCGCACAAAGCGTGTTTATCAGGCTTAGGTTTACGTAAGATCGGCCACACCGTAGAAGTGCTAGACACTCCTGAAAATCGCGGTATGGCAAATAAGGTCTACTATATGGTAAGCGTGGAGGACTAAAATGCGATTAAATTCATTAAGTCCAGCCGAAGGCTCGAAGAAAGCTCGTAAGCGAGTAGGTCGTGGTATCGGAAGTACGCTTGGTAAAACTGCGGGTCGCGGTCATAAAGGTTTGAAATCTCGCTCAGGCGGTAAAGTAAACGCGGGTTTCGAAGGTGGTCAAATGCCTTTGAAACAACGTTTGCCTAAGTTTGGTTTCACGTCGCGTAAATCTTTAGTTTCTGCTGAAGTTCGGTTATCTGAACTTAATAAAGTAGAAGGTGAAGTCGTTGATTTACTAAGCCTTAAAGCAGCTGGCGTTATCAATAACTCTATTGAAAATGTTAAAGTCATGCTTTCTGGTGAAATTAAAAAAGCAGTATCGGTATCTGCTAGTGTGCGTGTTTCAAAAGGCGCGAAAGCTGCTATCGAAGCTGCAGGCGGAAAGGTTGAAAGCTAATGGCCAAAGGTCCAGCGGTATCAAGTAATAGTGGTATGACTGAGTTGAAACAACGTTTGTTGTTTCTTCTCGGTGCTCTAATTGTGTTCCGAATCGGTTCATTTGTTCCGGTTCCTGGTATCAATTCATCAGTTTTAGAGCAAATGTTGAATCAACAGTCAGGTAACTTGTTAGCAATGTTTAACATGTTTTCTGGTGGCGCGTTAGAGCGCGCTTCTGTTTTCGCGCTTGGAATCATGCCTTATATCTCTGCGTCTATCATCATTCAAATCATGGGATTTGTTGATGATCGTTTGAAGCAGTTGAAAAAGGAAGGTGAGTCCGGTCGTCGTAAGTTGAATCAATACACTCGCTACTTAACGTTGGCGTTGGCAACTGTTCAAGCGGTAGGCATCTCGCTTAATTTGCCGAATATGATTCCTGGATTAGTACCTAACCCAGGTTTTGCATTCTATTTTGGAGCAGTTGTTTCTCTTGTAACTGGCACTATGTTTTTAATGTGGCTAGGTGAGCAAATTAATGAGCGTGGTATCGGTAACGGTATTTCTATGCTGATATTTGCTGGCATTGTGGCAGGGTTACCAGGAGCAATTGGTACTACACTTGAGCAAGCCAAAACTGGTGAGTTGCACATTCTTGCTTTGATGGGAATTGCAGCGCTAGTGATTATGGTTACTTTCTTTGTTGTGTGGGTTGAGCGTGGACAGCGACGAATTGTTGTGAACTACGCAAAGCGACAACAGGGTCGAAAAGTATTTGCAGCGCAAAGCAGTCATTTACCCCTCAAGGTAAATATGGCGGGTGTGATTCCTGCTATCTTTGCTACTGCAATCATTATGTTTCCTGGGTCGATACTTCAGTGGATTGGTCAAGGAAATGAGAACTTAGGATGGTTGCGCGATTTAACTTCGCAATTGCAACCAGGAAATCCTTTGTACATTATTCTCTACGCAATAGGCATTATCTTCTTCTGCTTTTTTTATACTGCTTTAACCATGAATCCTCGTGAGACAGCAGATAATTTGAAGAAGTCTGGTGCGTTCATTCCTGGAATTCGTCCGGGCGAACAAACCTCTAAGTATATTGACAAAGTCATGACGCGGCTAACTCTGGCAGGAGCGCTCTATGTAACACTAGTGTGTTTACTTCCAGAATTTATGATTTTGTTTACGCAAGTGCCCTTCTATTTCGGCGGTACATCTTTGCTGATCATTGTAGTGGTTGTCATGGACTTTATGTCTCAAGTACAAAGCCACTTGATGTCACGCAATTATGAGTCTGTTTTGAAGAAGGCGAATTTTAAGAATTATGGCGCTGCTGGCCAAATCCGTTAATCGGGTTGAGCAGCGGTTAGCGAGAAACTTTTGGAGTAGCTTATGAAGGTTCGTGCATCGGTGAAAAAGATTTGCCGTAACTGCAAAGTTATTCGACGCCACGGTAGTGTTCGAGTAATTTGTGAAGACCCACGACACAAGCAGCGTC
>JABXHY010000056.1 GCA_013373375.1 Gammaproteobacteria bacterium | reverse complement strand
TTCTCCTCGAAGGCCGAATTTACAACGGCTATTAATGAATTTTTCAATGTAACGCTGCCAAAAGTTGCAGGCTCACTGGTATCCAGAATTACGGATAATTTTCAGATTTTGAAACCTGCATCTTCAAGTTGAGCGGGTATATTAGGCTTAATCGTGTTAATTTCATTTGTTGATCTATCGTTTTTATTTTTCTTTTCCTTAGTAACTACTTTTACAATGCGTAAGGTTGCTCAACAGATAGGACTGGTCGATAAACCTAATGCACGAAAACTTCACAATGGCGCTATACCACTAGTTGGGGGGATTTCAATATGTATATCTTTGCTATATTTCCTGTTTAACAACCCTGCTCTACTTCCACATACTTCGCTTTACGCTACCTCTATATTAATACTTGTTGGTATTGGCGTATTAGATGATAAATTTGATTTAAGTTTTAAGTTAAGATTTGCCGTTCAAGCTGGTTTATCAGTCGCGATGATGATCATTGGTGGGATTGAGCTGAACACTATCGGTGATGTATTTGGAACTGGAGATATCATCACATTAGGGTGGTTTGGCTATTTTGTCACTATACTAGCCGTAATTGGCGCAATAAATGCTTTTAATATGGTAGATGGCATTGACGGACTATTAGGTGGGTTGTCCATTGTCACGTTTGGAGGCCTTGGAATAATGCTCGTTCATGATGGTCAACAAAGTCTAGCTTATATATGCTTAGTAATGGTTGTCACAATCATCCCTTATATATTGTTAAATTTAGGTGCATTTGGACGAAGAAGAAAAGTATTTATGGGTGATGCTGGCAGTATGCTGATTGGTTTTACCGTTATCTGGTTACTATTACTTTCTAGTCAAAATGGCACAGCACCTCCTCTAAGACCTGTCACTGCGCTATGGCTTATAGCGGTTCCATTGATGGATATGGCTGCAATCATGATTCGAAGAATTAGGCGTGGTGACTCACCTTTTAAACCTGATAGAGAGCATTTACACCATATATTTCAACGTATAGGTCTGAGCTCTACCCAAACCCTTATAGCAATCTGCTCTATTGCTGCACTATATGCTGGTATTGGCATCTACGCCGAGATAGTTAATATTCCTGAATATATTATGCTATATGCTTTCCTAACATGTTTTGGTATTTATTTAACTCTATTAAATAACGTCTGGAAGTTAACTGCTGCAATTAGACGCTGGAGAGGATAGCTCAAATCTAATGTTTATGACCTAACCCCTAATAGCCAATTGACATTATCATTATTGAGAAAAGTCAAAACAAATTAAGATCAAAGCATTATAGGGGTAATTAATACCTAAAGGAAAAATGTCGAATTTATCACTAAGATTATTATATATTAGCATGCCTCCATTAACACTGCATCTTGTGAAACAGTGTTAATTTATACTATTTAGAAAAGAACCATTACTTAATCCCACTATAGCTCTTACTTGCTATAAAAGCTTTTATACCAGTTAACAAATTCAGCAACACCTTCTTCAATTCCAACTTTAGGCTTGTAGCCTGTCGCGGTATAAAGATCCTGGGTATCCGCATATGTTTGATAAACATCACCTGGTTGCATTTCTCTGAAGTTTTTCTTCGCTTCAATACCCAGCTCTTTTTCAATCGCTTTTACAAAGTCCATCAGGTTGATTGGTGAACCGTAGCCAATATTATATACCGAATAAGGCGCTGAACTACTCGCAGGGTTTCCCCCTTCTACTGTCCAATGTTCATTACGTGTTGGCACAACATCAGCAATGCGGACAATCCCCTCAACGATATCATCTATATGAGTAAAGTCACGCCACATATCTCCATTGTTATTAATATCAATAGTATCACCATTGATAATCTTTCTAGTAAAGATAAATGGAGCCATATCTGGTCGTCCCCATGAACCATATACTGTAAAAAAGCGCAGGCCAGTAGTTGGGATACTGTACAAATGAGAATAACTATGCGCCAACAACTCATTAGATTTTTTAGTAGCTGCATACAGAGATACGGGGTGATCTACTGTGTCGCATGTAGAAAAAGGCACTTTTGCATTTAGTCCATATACTGAACTTGACGATGCATAGATTAGGTGCTGAATGGCGCTGTGACGGCAACTCTCCAATATATTTAGATGGCCAACCAAGTTAGAGTCAGCATAAGCATGCGGGTTATCTATAGAGTAACGCACACCTGCTTGTGCTGCTAAGTGTATAACGCGATCAAACTTTTCTTCCAAAAACAATTGCGATATAGCCTCTCGATCAGCAATATCCAAATTTACAAATCTAAAAAGCGGATTCTCAATACGAGCGAGCCTAGCATATTTCAGTGTTACATCGTAGTAATCGTTTAAATTGTCAATACCGACAACTTCATGCCCGGCAGCATTAAGACTTTCTGCCGTAGCACTACCAATAAAACCTGCAGCTCCAGTCACTAAATATTTCATCGTTTAATATCCTTACCAAAATTCGCCTAAGTCGTTCTTTTTAACTATACCCGCTCAACTTGAAGATGCAGGTTTCAAAATCTGAAAATTATCCGTAATTCTGGATACCAGTGAGCCTGCAACTTTTGGCAGCGTTACATTGAAAAATTCATTAATAGCCGTTGTAAATTCGGCCTTCGAGGAGAA
>JABXHY010000034.1 GCA_013373375.1 Gammaproteobacteria bacterium | reverse complement strand
GTCCGGCGCCGAAGGCGCGAAGTTAATTGACTTGTTATATGCCTGCCTCACTTAGACTGCAGCTCCACTTCTTGCCAATTTATATCACCTATTTCTATAATTTTAAGAATGGCCTTTCTCGCTAGTTCAGCTACCTCGGGCAGTAGTTCAACATTTTTATTTGGCATTCCTCCTGTATGAACTGCCGTTGATGTTACATCATAAGCTTTTTTCATTTTACTCACGATATCTTTTCTTTCTTCAAGACTTTCGCTTAAAAACAACGCAGCTCTTAGTGAAAGAGTGTATCTGAGCTGTTCTTTATTACCATCATCTAAGAATATAGACTCCAGGCATATTCTTAAATCTATGGACCTATCAACCATTGAAGCGCCTGAGCTATACCCATTAAATCTTTCAACCTGACTCAGTATCTTTGTTTTGTTTTTCTCATCAAGCTTGTGAAGTCTTTTTAGGATTTCATTGGCTCTGTTCATTTCAATATTAAGAACTGATGGTGCTAAAGGCGGCATCTTAAAAGAATGTAAAGACCAACCTGATATTGATTGAATGATAGGAATGTTGTCAGCTACGACAACACTCGTGGCTATCGACTGCAATCCGTAGCCGAGAGGACGAGCCAAGATTAGGCATGCTTTTACCTCCTCTAAGGAATTGTACGGAATATCGATTTTGGAGTGTTTAGATTCTAAATCTGTATTGGACCAGTGATATTTTGCGTGTTGAAAAGGGCAAACCAATACGCAATCCGTTTTTAGTAGTGGTAAAGATTGCCCATATGAGTTCATCTGAACACTTTGGCTTAACCATTTATTATTTAGTGAGTATGCATGTACTAATTTAATGCCATTGTAGAATTCGAATTCATTATCAATATGTGTATTAGCGAGCAGCATAACTCCATATGCTTCAAAATGATCAGAGTTCATATAATCATTTATGTCTATTTCTGCTTGCTCAGGTCCCACAGTAGAAGCTCTTTCTACTAACCAATCTGCCAAGTTCAATAAGTTGATGCTGGCTCCACCATTGCCTAGCAATTGCAGGTGTTCATTAAATTCTGAATAAGTATCAACAGATTCTAGGTATTCAATTAATGCTTTCCCTTCTTCTGACTTAGACCAGGAAGGGCCGTGTATGGCTTTCTCGATTGGCGAAAGGCTTTGCAAACTCGCCGAGCTTAATATTTTATTAAGATGATTGACTAGCTCATTAGTCATTTAAGGAGTCCCAATGGCATATAACGCTCACAGCAGGCGTGCGTTGTTTTGCATCGCATGCCTATACAGGTTAAATGTTTGTATTGGAATAGAACCAAACTATATCCTCTTTCCATGCCTGATCAAAGTATGGAAATCCCATCCGTAAAATATTATTTTGATGACTAAATGTAAAAGCGAGTGACTCTCCAGGTTCAAGAGTATAATCATGTTTTAATTCTGCAGTGTTAAATACGAATATGCCCTTCTTTCCGTTTTCATACATCTCTACATAATATGTTGGGCAATCCCTTAAGGCCAGAGGCGCTACATATCTCAATGGTTTATTGCCGTTGTTAGTTATAGTAACCAATACCTTATTTCCAACCTCCGTTACTTCGAAGCCGAATAAAGAAGGGTCGATATTATAGAACGGATCGTATAATTCCCCTTTACCGGCACATGAAGCAAGTGCCAAAACAAAAACAGTAGTTAAAATGAATTTCATAATTTTCAATTAGTGACCATTACAATAAATAATTTTCCTACAAGACACATTAAATAAGAAAACGGTCGTAACTAATACCATTTAACGCCCGCAGCATGCGCGGCTTTGGAATGGAGGCGAAGCCGCATTGGAAAAGACGTCTCTGTGCCTGCGATTGTTAGGGCTAGGTATCCATTGGCACTTCATCCCAGTCCTCCTCAACACCGTAAACCCAATCTATGGCTTTTCGCCGTTCCGAGATAAGGCTTTCACTTAGATCGCAATCTCGCCCTGCAAGCCGACAGTTTCTCGCATACCAGTGCATTCTATACAGAAGGTCCGCTTGTTCTTGAATTTCGGCAATGGGACGTAGCTTTGCACTTCGAATGAAATCGCTGGGATCTGTTTTGAATGGTATCTTTTGGGCTAAGTCGTCATCACAGTGCTGGAAGTGGTCGAACTCAACCAGGCCAATACACCACGCTAAAGATTGGGCACATTCGGTTTGCCAAGACATATCTACTCTGTCTTGGTCATCAATAACCTCCTCGCTGAGCAGAGCTTTCTCGCGTTCGCTTACGAAGGGCAGCAGATCGTACTTTTGAAGTTGCTCCGAAAGATCGCTGCCTTTTGCCCCGAAACCAAGCCCAATGACATATGCAAGAGCGCTGAGTCTTCCAGCTACGTCTTGTGCACTTCTTGGCGTTACCTCATCCATCTCCTCAATCGTTGGCAGATGCGAAGGTACTTCGATACCGACCGAAGCGAGGTAGTCTGTGGTTCTGGTCTTAAGTTCTTCCATGCTCATGTCTCAGAGAGCCCTAACAACTTACTATGTCCACGTTGGCTGCTCATGGACATTATTTAAAACTTAATTAGAGTCGAATTTATTATTCAATTCAACATGTTAGTAGAGATCGTCTTATTTTCGCGTTGCGTACTATGTGCACATTGGTGGCATAGTACGCACTAAGCCAATATTTTTCTTCGTTAAAAACAATAGCATAACATTTGGTGTGCGGTATAAGCGGAAAGGAAATCCATCAGAATTTAATGCTTAATATTTTTATTTTTGCGATTTTATTGTGAATTGTTAAATCGTGAATGGGTGTTTTTTCTATCTGACAAATCTATAGAACAATTTAATGAATCCAAGTCTGTCCTTGAAGAGGTTTCGATCGGCTCATCATTCCGCTCAAAAAGCTCGATGCTTTCTAATGGCTCTGATTTAAAAAACTTGCGTAATTTAATCCAGAGCCATGAACTTGACGATGTGCCGGATGACATAATTAATTTAAATAACCTTACTTAACTCAACTTAAAACTTACGCGCTTACGCAACGTTAAGCTGTTCGAGCCACTCGTCGTCTGAGTGTTCGGTAATGTCGTCAAACATAAAGGTACTCAAATACCGTTCGCCGGTATCGGGCAACATAGCGAGTAACGTCGAACCCTTAGGCGCGTCTTTCGCGACTTTAAGTGCCGTTGCGAGTGTACCACCTGCAGATATACCAACAAAAATTCCCTCTTCGCGAGCTAGTTGTAACGCAGTGTCGCGTGCAACGATATCGTCCACCGAAATCACTTTATCAATTACCGACTTGTTTAAAACCTTGGGAATAAAGTCTGGCGTCCAGCCTTGTATTTTGTGCGGCTGCCATTGATTACCTTGCAGTAAGGCAGCGCCGGATGGTTCGGTACCAATAATTTTGATATTGGGTCGGGCGACTTTTAACACTTCGCCCACTCCCGTGATGGTGCCACCGGTACCGTATCCACTGACAAAGTAGTCGAGCGAAAGGCCAGCAAAATCACGAAGAATTTCCGCAGCCGTTGTATTACGGTGATAAGCCGGGTTGGCCGGATTTTCAAACTGGCGTGCTAAAAACCATCCATTTTGCTCGGCGAGCTGCTCTGCTTTTTTTACCATGCCGGTTGCCTTGTCGGCTGCGGGGGTAAGAATGACTTTCGCTCCCAGAGCTTTCATAAGCTTGCGACGTTCAATAGAAAAGGTTTCCACCATAGTCGCCACAAATGGGTAACCTTTTGCAGCACACACCATGGCTAAGGCAATGCCTGTGTTGCCCGACGTGGCTTCAATAACCGTTTGCCCAGGTTTGAGCGCCCCGCTTTTTTCGGCGTCCTCAATAATCGCTATAGCGAGGCGGTCTTTTACCGAGGCCATTGGGTTAAAGGATTCAACTTTTACATACAAGTCCACGTGCGATGGCGCGATTCGTTGCAGTTTAACAACTGGCGTATTACCAATAGTTTGCAAAATATTTTGGTATAGCATTCGTTGGCTCCGGTTATTTAAATAACACTTTGTAAATAACAACTGGTTATATTCTGATGAGAGATAGAAACGACAGACCTCTCGTTTTATTGCACTATAAAACGCACTGATCTTGCACTGAAATAAAGCTTAGTGCTGAGCTCATAACTTTTCGTTATGTGCAATGCAACAAGTAATTGACTTATACCCATTTGTCATGTAGAAATGACTTATAACGCAACCAGACATACAGACGTTTAGACGTCTAACCTGATTTTACAACAGAATTTTGATTAAACAACCTTAATGTGACTTAACTGTACTTTGATTTCATAACATTAAGGCTGTTATCACTAAGCAACAAATACAACAGGAAAGCTACAAAATGAAGTCAATGTTCGCCCTCTTTACCATGATTAAACTCGTGTGCGTCTATACCTGCATTCGGGCTTGGCGGCCGTTGCGATGAAACTGTAAAGTTTTAACACAACCGAAAGCCGCCAAGCTCAGCAAGGCGGCTTTTTTTATGCGAATTTTTTATAGCAAGACGCTTTTGAAATTAAAAGCTTAGTAAAAACGATTTTTATACAACACAACTGGAGAAACACTATGACCATTTATGCAGTAACTAAACCAATGATCCTCGTCTGTCGCTTTAAATCAAAAATGACTGATCCCTTCGGGCCACCCATCGAACATCAACGCGGGAGATAAACACATGAAACTTCAGCAACTTCGTTACTTGTTAGCTATAGCGGACAATGGATTAAATATTACAGCGGCATCAGAAAAGTTATACACCTCTCAGCCCGGAGTAAGCAAACAACTAAAGCTTCTAGAAGAAGAACTGGGCCTACGATTATTTTCAAGAAATGGTAAAAGTTTAGATGGGGTCACCCATGCGGGTAACCTGGTACTCGAAAAAGCCGCCAGCATTATGACCGAAGTCGAGAACATTAAACGCCTGGCTAACGAACTGCAAAATGAACAAGAAGGATCTTTGTCGATTGGCACCACGCACACTCAAGCGCGTTATGTGCTACCCGATATTTTACAAGCGTTTCGAAAACGTTATCCCGATGTGAAATTGAATTTACATCAAGGGACCTCAGAACAAATTGCTGAAATGATGAAAACAGGTCTTATCGACTTTGCGGTAGCTTCGAGCAGCGGCGCCAAAAGTACCGATACCGTATCACTGCCTTGCTACCATTGGGATCGTGCGATTTTGATGCCGAAAGATCATCCGCTAACGCAACTGGATGATATTGAATTACATGACTTGGCGGAATATCCGATCATTACTTATGTATTTAACCAGAATGGTCATAGCTCTTTTCGGGACGCTTTTGCCCATGAAGGTTTAAAACCAAACATTGCGATCACGGCTCGGGATGCCGACGTGATTAAAACCTATGTCCGAAAAGGACTGGGCGTTGGGATCGCTGCAAGCATGGCTTACGATCCAGAGGTCGACAATGACTTGGTTGCGGTGAGCACTCATGACATTCTTCCTTCGTGCACTACCTGGTTAGGTTTTCGCGAGGAACAGTATTTCCGAAGTTACATGTACGACTTTATCGAAATGCTGGCACCTCACTTGAATCGCTCAACGGTGGATCGTGCGGTTCACGAATATCGAAAACATGGACATGTGTTGTCGATCGATCCGCGTCAACTGCCATATAAATTAATCCAGCGTCCAAGTGCCAAAGATCAATTAGCGGCATGAAAGGATGATGAGTATTAGATCAAAAGTAAATCGTAAAACCAAGTAAAAAAGGCCGCTAAATGCGGCCTTTTTTAAACAATCAAAGGGAGTTAGTACTGTTTAATAATAAACGATTACTGGTTAATTGAAATTTTCTTAACCAACTCTTCTTTTGGAATGTGTCGTTTCAAAGTAATTTTGAGTAAGCCATGCTCCAAGTTTGCGTTTTCAACCTCAACATGGTCGGCAAGCCTGAAGTGTCGCTCAAAGCCTCGTGTCGCGATGCCACGATAAAGATATTGCTTTTTCTCGTCTTCTTTATCGGCAATTTTTCCCGACACAGTCAGTGTATCTTTTTTAACACTGATATCTAATTCGTCTTCTTTGAATCCAGCAACCGCCATCGTAATGACGTAAACGCTTTCATCGGATTTTTCAATATTGTAGGGAGGAAAGCCGCCACTGTTGTCTTCGCGTTGAAAGACATTTTCAAATAAATCATTAAAGCGGTCGAAGCCTACGGATTGACGGAAAAGTGGTGTCATGTTTAAACGTGTAGTCATAATAATCTCCTAAAAATTTAGCAAGAATAACGTTTGAAATTACTCAGTAACTTTCAAACTTATGTTTTGTAGCTCTCATTTAAAAACTTACATTTTAAAATCAAGCTTCATACTTAAGGTGCATAAAGTTGTCTTTCGCACCATCTTTAAGGACCCTGTCAGGCATCCTTAACTCCTATATTGAGTTCATTAAAAACTTTTCAAGGGTTTTAAATAAAAAAACCGGCTCATTGGCCGGTTTTTTTATCGTTCGGTAGAAACTTAATCTTCGAAAAAGAATCTCTCTTCTCCAAAGGCTGGCTCTAAATGATCCAGCCAAGTTGCATCTGGATTGTATTTCGCAAAGAAAGGTCGTTGAACCCAATCGGGATCGCGTCCTTGAATAAAGCGCAAAGTAAATACTTTTTCACCGTTCACTTCGGTAATGCCCGAAACCTCAACTTTTCCCGGCGACGCACTCATCGAAGGTCCACGTGCGGTTCGACAAACACCCGATACTTGCTTTTGAGCTTCGCGATAAACGTGCCATGCTTTTTCCAGCTTAACTTCAAAGTAATGGTGAGCGCCGGTATCACGTTCAACAAACATGTAGTAAGGAATAATGCCTTGTGATACCTGCATTTGCCACATTTTGGCCCAGTCGTCGGCATTATCGTTAATGCCTTTCAACAATGGCCCCTGGCTTCGAATCTCTGCGCCTGTCGCACGAATACGCGCAATAGCAGCTTTAGATACGTCGGTGGTTAATTCTTTCCAATGATTGTAATGCGCCATAATCGCAACATGCTTACCGGCCTGCACTACTTTTTCGAGCAACTCAATTAACTCATCGGCGTCGCCATCGGAAATAAAGCGGTATGGCCAAAAAGTAAGTGCTTTGGTACCAATACGAATGGTTTTAATATGATCCAACTCAGGCAATAACATTGCTTCCAGATAAGACGCTAATGCTTTGGTTTTCATAACCATAGGATCGCCGCCAGTAAATAGAATATCGGTGACTTCTTTATGTTCTGATAAATAGCCAACCAACTGCTCGACTTCTTTTGAAGCAAACTTTAATTCTTTATCGCCCACAAACTGCGCCCAGCGAAAGCAAAAAGTACAGTAGCTATGGCAGGTTTGCCCTTGAGCGGGGAAAAATAAAACGGTCTGTTCGTATTTGTGTTGAATGCCTTCGACCGGCTCGCCTTTATAGGTCGGAACATTCAGTTCTTTTTGTCCTGCCGGATGAGGATTAAGCCCTTCCCGAACCCTTTCGACAATCTCTTTAATCGCCGCTTTGTCTTCCGCTTTGTACGCTGCTAATAGTGCATCAAAGTCGGCGGGCTCTAACATTTCTTTTTGCGGAAATGTTAGGCGGAATATTGAACAGCTGCTCCAATTGTCCCAATCGATTAATTCGTTAACGACATATTCATTGACACGAAAGGGAAACACCAAGGCGGCAACTTCAACCCCAATTCGAGCGTTTTCGGGTAACAACATAAATTGGGGGATTTTACTCAATTGACGCTGAGTAAAAACATTCAACTTGGGAGGATTAGTGAGATCGACTTGGTATACGTCGCTCGAAAATGTTACGGCTTTATTCATCGATAAAGAGACCCTTTTTAAAATCATGAATGTATTCCCACAAGACACAATAGTGGACCGATAATCAATCCACATTGTAAAAAGCAGCGCAAACTGTGACGCCAAATAGACACCAAAAATTGGGAATGTGCGAAATCAAAACCCGACGATCCTAACGAATTATGTGATGAGATTCAAATTTGACTATATTTTACCCAACGGCAACCACTAGCCGATGAGGCAAATTCAGAGTAACATGGCGCCCAGTAAAGCGCTTAACTACGTAGTATCCAGTTGTTTTTTATGACAAAAATTGTTCTCGCCACACTTAATGCCAAATATATCCACGCCAGCCTCGGTTTACGCTACCTGTATGCAAACCTGGAAGAGCTCCAGCCTGATGCGTTGATCGCCGAATACACCATCAATAACCGCCCCATCGACATAGTCGAATCTATTTTAAGTCATCAACCCGAAATCGTTGGTTTAGGGGTGTATATCTGGAATATAGAAGAAACGATGCAAGTCGTTAGCCAGCTGAAAACCGTGGCGCCCGAAGTTAAAGTTATTTTAGGTGGGCCCGAGGTCAGCTACGAAACCCAGCAGCACGGTATTTTTGGACAATGCGATTATGTGGTCACAGGAGCAGCCGATTTAAGTTTTACTCAATTGTGCCGCAATATTTTAAACAAACGAGCACCGGTCGAAAAAATCATTAAGTCGCCCGCCATACAGTTGGCCGACTTACAATTTCCTTACCAATACTACACAGACGAAGATCTGGCGCATCGACTGATTTATGTCGAAGCCTCTCGTGGCTGCCCTTTTAAATGTGAATTTTGTTTATCGGCCTTAGATAAAACCAGCTACCCGTTTTCTCTCGAACAATTTCTCGAACAAATGCAGGCGCTGTACGACCGAAGTGCGCGACACTTTAAATTTGTCGATCGAACTTTTAACTTAAAAATCGCCACAACCTTACAAATACTCGACTTTTTCCTTGAGCGTCTCGACGACGATTTGTTTTTGCACTTTGAAGTGATTCCGGATCACCTCCCAGACAAGTTAAAAGAAAAGTTAAAACTTTTTCCGGCCGGTAGTCTTCAGTTTGAAGTGGGAATTCAATCGTTTAATCCGGAAGTTCAGGCGTTAATTAGTCGCAAGCAAAATAATGAAAAATCAAAAGACAATTTAAAGTGGTTACGAGAAAATACTACTGCTCATATTCATGCTGATTTAATATTTGGCTTACCCGGTGAGACGATAAAGACTTTTGAAAAAAGTTTTGATGAACTCTACGAATGCCAGCCACATGAAATTCAGATGGGCATTTTAAAGCGGTTAAAAGGCAGCCCTATTATTCGGCACACCGAAGAATTTAAATTACGCTTTAATCCATTACCGCCCTACAACATATTGCAAACCGATCGCGTTGACTTTCTCACCATGCAACGAGTTAATCGTTTTGCTCGATACTGGGACATGATTGGCAACTCAGGTCGGTTTAAACATTTTCTTCCAAGTTTATTGGGCGACCAACCTTTTGCTCGCTTTTTGAAATTGACCGACTGGCTATTTGATATTACACAGCAAACGCATCAAATTAACTTAAAGCGATTATTCGAAATTTTAATGAATGTTGATGAGCTTTTTTCAGATTTAGATTACGACACTTATCGACCCTTGCTCGATCTTGATTATGAAGCGACTCGACTCAAAGGTCGGTTAACAGCTTCTCGAGAAGCGGAGCAGCAAAAGTCATCGCAACATAAACGCTCTGTGCGCCAACAACGTCATTTAACAGCTTAATTATCAGGATAATTCAAATGACACTTGAATCGATAGCTTTTAAATCTCTCATTTATTTATCGCTCACCATTTCCATTGTTCTCGTTTTATGTTTGTTACTGGCGGTTGTTTTTTATTTTATTGATATAAAGCAAACTCGGCATACCATTCGAAGAAACTACCCGGTTATTGGTCGATTTCGTTATATATTCGAACATCTTGGCGAATTTTTTCGGCAGTATTTTTTCGCGATGGATCGAGAGGAATTGCCGTTTAATCGTGCAGAGCGCAGTTGGGTTTATCGCGCCGCCAAAGATGAAAACCGCACCATTGCTTTTGGTTCAACACGCGATTTAACACAGTCTGGTACTGTTATTTTTATGAATTCCGCATTTCCAACGCTTTCAGAAGACGCAACCGACGCAGCGCCTCTAACGATCGGTCCATTTTGTCAATCCCCCTATCAAGCACCGAGCTTTTTTAATATTTCGGGCATGAGTTACGGCGCGTTATCCAAACCCGCTATTAGCGCGTTATCAATTGGTGCTGCAAAAGCCAACTGCTGGTTAAATACAGGAGAAGGCGGATTATCAGAACATCACCTGAAAGGTGGCTGCGATATTGTGATGCAAATTGGTACTGCAAAATACGGTGTACGAGATGCGCATGGCAAGTTGAGTGACGAAAAACTAAAAAAAGTAGCCGCAATTCCCCAAGTTAAAATGTTCGAGCTCAAGTTAAGTCAAGGTGCTAAACCCGGGAAAGGCGGCATTCTTCCAGCGGGTAAAGTCACTGAGGAAATTGCGGAGATTCGTGGTATAGAAGCAGGAAAAGCATCGATATCCCCTAACGCGCATCCTGAAATAAAATCTGTCAGTGACCTACTGGATATGATCGAACACATTCGAAAAACAACCGGTAAACCAGTCGGCTTTAAAGCGGTACTAGGTGACGTTACCTGGCTACATACATTATTTATTGAAATTAACGAACGCGGAGAACAATCTGCTCCAGACTTTATAACCGTAGACAGTGCCGATGGTGGCACCGGAGCGGCACCGCAACCATTGATGGATTATATGGGACTTACCGTTCGAGAAAGTTTACCTTGGTTAATTCAGGCATTAAAAGATTTCAAATTGCGTGAACGCATTAGAGTCATAGTGTCGGGCAAAATGCTAACGCCTTCTCGGGTCGCATGGGCACTTTGTATTGGAGCAGACTTCGTAAATTGTGCACGTGGCTTTATGTTTTCTCTCGGATGCATTCAAGCTTTGCAGTGCAATAAAAATACTTGCCCAACAGGCATTACAACTCACAGCAAGAAATTACAAAAAGGACTCGTTGTTGCAGAAAAATCGGATCGCGTTGCTAATTATCATAAGGCCATTGTTTATGACGTTGGAATGATCGCTCATTCCTGTGGCGTTACCGACCCTCGAAAACTTGGCCCTCAGCATATTCGAATTGTGCAAGACGGAGGAAGTTCACTGACACCAGTGACGATAGCTGAGAACATTGATCATAAGAAAGGTGAATGAGATAAAATTAACTTTTCTCTCATTCTCTTCGACATGATTCAATCGACATTAATTTTTATAATGTGCCGGTTCTGAAACATTATTTATATTAATTGTTTTTGTATTGCTAATACATCAAATTACCATTTTTAGATTCTTTGGGAATTTCCTGTATCGCATCCCAGTGCTCAACTATTTTTCCTTGATTATCGAATCTGAAAAAATCCATCGTGACATACTCGTCATTACCCGGCCAGGTTTGATGCGTGTGAAGGGCCACCAAGTCACCCTCTTCAATAGCTCTCACAAAACTTATTTGTTTATCAGGATAGTCTCTAGCCATTTCATTAAAGTAATCAATAAAAGCTTGTTTGCCGTTACCAACCAACGGATTATGCTGAATATAATCAGCCCCAACATACATTTCTACCGCGCTTTTGGGTTCTCCATGGTAAGCCATCTTGTAAAATGCAATCGCGTTTTCTTTATTTGACTTCCGATCGTGTTCCATTTCGATTCCTCACATGAAAAGTAATGGTAAAATTTTATTCCCCGACAGGTGGTTCCCATAGTTCAACTTTATTGCCCTCTGGGTCGATTACCCAGCCAAATTTTCCATATTCAGATTCGTCAACTTTATCTAGCACGTTACACCCTTCATCTCGAAGAGCACTCAATAGAGCGTCAAGATCAGCCACTCGGTAATTAACCATAAACGATGATTCGCTCGGTGAAAAGTTTTCTCCATCGCCGATCATCCAGGCTGTTGTCCCAGCACAGGGCTGACCTGACTCATCTACCCAACGAAATGATGTGCCACCCCAAACCTGCACATCAATACCAAGGTGCTCTTTGTACCAAGATTGCAACATTTTGGGTTCTTTCGCTTTTATAAAAATACCACCTATTCCTGTTACTCTGGTCATTTATTGAATCCTCATTTATCAAAGATGAACTTTACTCATAATTGCGGACTTAGAACCCCGTAACATTAAGTAAGTCGTTTTACTATTTCCTGAAATCCTAGTCGAATCAATGTACGAAAAACAACACAATCTCTACTGCAATCAATAAAATAATGATCCACTCCAAAATGGACGAGTGCTTATGGTTCTGTTCATTGGCCAGCATCGCAAGTAACTCGTGAATAGCCTCTAATTTTTTATTAAGAACACTCACGCGAGGACTGATATCCAAATATTTTGCTACCACATGATAAATCCATTCTTGCTCGGGATAACTCCAAAAAAATTCGGGAGTGTCTAATAAATTAAAGTTCAGCAAAATATCACTATTAACGCTAAATAAAGTTCCTCGTAACTTCGCAAGCTTTTTACGGCTTAAAGATGTTCGTCCAGATTTAGCTAACTGACCAGGAATATATTCGTTTTGAACAATTACATCTCTTGCCATCTCTTCAAAGTGACTTAATTTCGCTGATTGAGCAAAAGCATGTGACGCACCTAACCTTTCCAAGGGAGTTGCTTCGACCAAAGTTAACGTTTCTTCTCTCATGAGTCCATGAGAGCCTTGCTCAAAGGTAAACCGTTCAGTCTCATGATGAGCAAAAGAATTTTCTGCTGCTTTCTTCAGTTCAGATAAGAGCCTTGTTTTCAGGTCGTGCTCGACACCCCAGAAAATAATAACGCCATACATAAATACCCAGGCTTCCCCCTTTTCAAGCTCTACCAGAAAAGCATCGCGATAACGAGTCGTGCGATAGGTATCGTTTAAAAGGTTTTCTAAAGCCGAAAGATTAAACTGGCGTGCAATAGCGACTGACTCTATCAAGTTATTAGCCGTTTGAAACATTATTGTTCACCTAAAGCGAAAGATGTTTATATTGATCTCAGGAAGTTAAGCCTAAGAAGTGACTACTAAAAAGACTACACAATTACTCGTTTATGCTGAAACTAGCTTAAGGGAAAGTTCAACCATCAGAAGGGTTTCGGGTAAGCTTATAGCAAAGTGTATTTTAGCTTAGCATTACCTATTAGAATAGGTAGGTAACGGTAAATTTATTTTATACCAGCGTCATGTTTAAGCCAGTGAAAGTAGACGGCTAAAGTCATTGAAAGAAGACCTATTAAGCAAGTTAAATTCGATTGCCTAAGCCAGTAAACTCGATCGATACCCTGGTATTTCGAGTTGCCTGCCAGCGGCGTTCCATGACCAAGATTATTAGATTATGAAACGCCACTGTTCGTTATGATTATTCCGAACTTAATAATTATTGCGAACTTAAACTCAGCCAATTTAAGTTCATTTCACCATTTTCAAAAATAACGCGGATGGTGTGTGTCCCTTGATCAACTTCAATCGACTCCATTGTTTGGTCAATATAAGATTGCCAGCCTCCTGTTGAAGGAACAAAAGAAGTTCCTACCGGTTGGCCGTCGACTGTAATTGTATATTGCGCATTGCCATTGAGTGAAGCCACCCGAGAGGTCAAATAATATCGCCCTGCATTCAAGAAAACACTATATTCAACCCACTCTCCTGAGGCTGTCCAGCCAAGGTTATAACCGCCATTAATATCTAACGAGACCTCGAGGTCAACGTCATCATTTCGGTACGCACCTCCAGTATTACCCGGCGTGGAATCAAAATAGTTAACATAGTTTTCTGCTTCAATAACAACATTACGGGTATCAACCAGTGGGCAACCTTCAGCATCAACGGTTGTATTTTCAGGCGTATTCGGACATAAGTCATTGTCATCAATGACGCCATCATTATCGTTATCTGCAATCAGGGCAATAAAGTCGATCCAGTTTAAATTAAATTCACCACTCACAATATTAATGCGCAAAGTGTTGGTTCCCTCTGCCAAAGTCACTCGACCAAGAGAACTCGTCACGAAGGCTTGCCAATCATTAGTCGAGTTAACTGCAGCACTCAATACTTGAGCATTGTTTACGACCACTTGATAATTCGCATTGCCCAGTAAAGATGCGACCCTCGTTTGTAAATCGTACTCGCCTGCTTTAGCGGTAAATTGATATTCCAACCATTCTCCTGGTGCAGTCCAACCTAAATTAAAACCACCTCCTTGGTCTGCTGTCGGTTGAATATCGACATCGTCCGCTCGATAAGCGCCGCCAAAATTGCCAGCAGTTGTGTCGTAAAACTGTGAGTAGTCTTCCGCTTCAACACGAACATTTTCACCCACAGCAACAGCAGGACAACCGACACTGTTCACGTCGACTCCGAGAGGTGTCTCGGGACATTCGTCAATACTATCAAGTACACCATCGCCATCACTGTCTTGCTCAGGTTCAGGTTCTGGCTCTGGTTCTGGCTCCGGATCAACAGGGTTGCCACTCTCCCAAAAAATATTGTCGAGCGCTAAAGCAAATATGGAATTTGGAATTGCTCCATCAACGCTCACAATCTGAAAGTGACTTTTAATCGACTGCAGTGCAATTAAGTCCGCTTGCAGATCTTTAACGGGTATCGAAACTTCGCTCCAATTTCCATCTCTAACCAACCCATATTTATTTTCTAACGCCGGAAATGTAATCCAGGTTTCATTGCTATAAGCATCAGAAATTCCAACTTTAAAACTGACATTTGCTGGAACTTTAATATTAAAACGCAATTGTCCATCGATGAATTGGTTCATATTTTTAGGCTGACGAGACTGAAAGCCCGCTCCAAACCAATCGCCTGGATTAATGTAATTCCACGCAATTACCTGATCACCTTCAAAGGGTTCAGAACTTCCTTCACTAAAAGAGTTTTGGTTCCATACAAACAGATCGGCATTTTTATCAAGTTCAAGTTGATTATTGGTTGAGGTTAAGTCAGTAAATACACCAAAAGTGCCCTGCTCTGGAGCTTGTGTATTTCCAATAAACACTTCCCCCTTACCGTCGATTTGATAAACCTTTATATAATCAATATACATTTTGGATGGCATTGGAGCTGTGACTTGAAATGGATTCGCAGCGTCAGTAAAGTTTCCGCCAACTGCCAAGTTGAATAATAAGTAGAATGGATTTTGAAATTCCTCTGTTTGATCAGAGAATTCAAACGGAGCCTCGTAAAGATCGGTCTCAACGCCATCGTCAATAATCGTGAAACGCAAGTGCGTGTCCGTCCAGTAAGTGCGGTAAGTAACAAAACGGTCGGCCATGGATCGAGAAGACACATAAGCATTGTCATTTTGCCAGGCACTGCTGGCAGCACAAGTCGGATTGCCAGCTGAACAAGCGCCTTCAGCGTAAAAAATTGCATTAGCACCCACGTAATTATTGATGCCCGCATCAGGATGCCCGGTAGCTGCTCGAGAAGCAGCCTTGTGCCCCATCTCCATCATGTCGATTTCGCCGTTAGCAGGCCATGTGGCAGTACTCGTGCCCAACATCCAGGCCGCGGGCCAGAGTCCAGTGTCTAAATTAGGTACTCTCATCCGAACCTCAATTAAGCCGTACTGAACCGCCAACTTACCTTTCGACTCTATTTTTCCCGAGGTAAATTGATTTTGTTCTATCGACTCTCTTTTTGCGGTAATCACTAAAGCTTTATTGCCTGGTTCGTTTGGTACGGCTTCTATCGCTACGTTATTTTCGTGATACCACTGCAATTCCTGATTACCCCAACCGCATAGATAGGCTCCGTATTGACAGCCATTGCCATTAATAGAGGTCCAGTACTGCGGACTCAAAGTATCAAAGTTATCTTCGAAAATCATGGCGCCAACAGTTGGATTATAAATATCGGCTTTTAGCGAAGGACTAGAAAGGAATAATAATGCGAGAAAAACGCGCATTAATGGTAATCGAAATAGAAAATTCATGAAAAATCCCCAAGTGATTTCTGAACAGTTCTATTAATGACTACCGGTTCAGCTGTATTTTTTAAACAGTGTTTTTAACAATGAATATTGTAAAGTGGTTATGATTGAGACTTACAAAGTATTGAGATAGGAAATTAATGTCAACGCTGTCATTTTATTTAAACCACGAGTGTGAACCGGTTGGCAGCTTGATTGTAAATATCTTACAAATACAGACGTTTAAAGATGAATAAACCTTACGAAGGATAGATTTTTGTAATCTCAATGCTTATTTTAGCTGTGTAAGAATGGTTGGTTTGTGTTTGGTAATAATCATTGTATGCTCAAACTGAGCAGAAAAATTTCCATTTCCAGAAACCAACGTCCAACCATCATTCGCTGTTTCAATACTCTGCGATTTGGTAGAAAGGAAAGGCTCAATGGTAATCACCATACCTTCTTCGAGCATTCGTTTATCATTTTTATCAAAATAATTCGGTATACAGTCAGGATATTCATGCAGTGATTTACCAATACCATGACTGGCAAGGTCTCTTAGAGTTTTATACCCTGCTTTTTTAGCCACTTGCTCTATCGCCTTTCCAATAACATTCAATTTATTACCGGCTTTCGCAACGGATATGGCCGCTTCTAGTGCTTTTTTAGTAGTATCGATTAAGTGTTGTTTTTTTGGATGAATAGGTTCAACTAAAAACGTAAAACCTGTATCTCCAAAGTATCCATTTTTCTCGGCAGATACATCAATATTAACGATATCGCCTGCTTCTACTTTGCGTTTTCCGGGCACCCCGTGAGCGGCTTCTTCATTTATGCTAATACACGTTGTTCCAGGAAAGTTATACATAACTTTTGGAGCTGAATGAGCACCCTTTTGCATTAAAAAATCTCGACCTATGTCATCAAGCTCTTCCGTCGTTATACCAACTTTAATAGCTCGTCCCATTACTTGAACACATTGTGCAACAATCTGGCTGACTTCTTTTAATCCATCGATGTCTTGCTGAGTTTTAACAATCATTTATTTTCCGTAGATAGCCGTATAAATTTTACCATTAGCATCAATATAACCGCGATACATTCCTGCAGAATTAAATGAAAACACAGGATCGCCTTTTGGCGATAATGCAACGACACCACCGTCACCTTTCATTTTTACAAGTTTATCCATGACGACTTCATCAGCAGCCTGCTGCAGAGAAATATTTTTATACATAACTCTCGCACATATATCATGAGCCACTGCTGCTCGAATAAAATACTCACCATGTCCGGTAGCCGATACCGCACAAGCATTGTTATCAGCATAGGTTCCAGCACCAATGATTGGGGCATCGCCAATGCGTCCGTATTTTTTATTTGTCATGCCACCTGTTGAAGTGCCTGCCGCTAAATCACCATTTTTATCAAGCGCAACTGCACCCACAGTTCCAAACTTTTTATCATCGGGCCACAACTGCTTGTTACCATGAAACGATAACTTGTCATTTTTATCTTCTGACAAAACCGCTGCATCGGGATCAGTTTTAAGAACTTCAATTAATTGGTTGTAGCGTCTTTTGGTATAAAAATAACTTGGATCGACAAGTTCAATTGAAATTTTTTCGGCAAACTCTTCAGCTCGAGCGCCACTTAGCATGACATGGTTAGACTGCTCCATAACTCCTCTGGCAAGATCTATAGGATTTTTAACCCTTGATACACCGCTTATTGCTCCCGCATTTAAATTGCGACCTTCCATAATTGATGCATCAAGTTCATTGGTTTTATGGTGCGTAAATACGGCTCCTTTTCCAGCATTAAAAAGCTCCGAGTCTTCCATAATTCGAATCGACGTTGTTATTGCGTCTAAACTACTGCCGCCTGCTTTTAAAACATCGTATCCTGCCTCAAGCGCCTCTCGCATTTTGTTGTGATAAGCTTTTTCAAGTTCCGGTGTCATATTCTTTTTTAAAATAGTTCCGGCTCCACCATGAATGGCAATAGCAACCGGGCTCGACTGCTTTTTATCTGATGCATTTAAACTCACAACGGATAATAATAAAGACACTAAAAAGAGAGCTGGACTTAAGAAAAATTTCATAAAATGCTTCGCCTCAAAGAAAATAAATAGTTACCGAGTAAAACCTTCTTCTTCAATCAAATTGTCATTGAACAAAAAACATCGAAAGATTAGCAACTGATAATGCAAGAATGGCGACCCAGGTAAAAAGCGTACCCCAAAAACGTCCAAATGAAACTCCTGGACTAGAACCAAGGCCTTGAGCGTGCAATACGCGTCCTATAACCAACAACATCCCCATACTGTGGGCCAGATATGAGTTGCCATTATTCGCTTCAAAAAGCGCAAGAAGAATAAGGGCAATGGGAATGTACTCGACAGCATTTGAATGAACTCTTATGGAAAGTTCTAATTGCTTTTGATCGCCACTCCCAACTCCAATTTTGAATTGGCGCCGTTGTCTTACCACTCGAATGGCAAGAACTAATACCAACAAAGCGCAAAGCGAACCATATAGTGCGGTAATCGGGAAAGTCATTATTGTTCTCTAGTTGTTATTTAGCTTAGTTCTGAGTATAAAGAGTCAGTCTACGAATTAACAGACCTGTGAAGTTGAAATTATTTAGGTAGTTGTCATGATAAAACCCATTGTTATTTTACGCAAAGCACACAAATGGCTTGGACTTTTCGTCGGAATTCAAGTGTTTTTCTGGGTATTTGGCGGGCTTATTATGACCCTTTGGCCGATAGAAGAAATAAGAGGCTCGCATTTATATAAACTACCAGAGAAAAAACAAGTCAGTGCTGAACAAATTGAATCACTCAGCAAATTACTAATAGACAATAATATGCAAGCCTCTCAAATTAGTATTGAGAGTGGATACACTGGATCAATTGCAAAGGTCCAAACAGCAGACAATAACACCATTTGGTTTGATTTAAACAACCAAGCAGCATTGCAGCCAATAGAAGAAACTGATGCCAGAGATATAGCTGACAGTATTTACACTGGCAAAGGAAAAGTTAGCCTAATAACAAAAATTATGGAGCACAGCTCCGAGTACAAACGACAGCTTCCAGCCTGGAAAGTAAATTTCGATGATGAGGAATCAACGGTTTTTTATCTTGATGCGCAAACGGGAGAGCTTTCATCAGTAAGAACCGATCGATGGCGGCTGTTTGATTTTGTCTGGATGCTTCATATTATGGATTATGAAGAACGAGAGAACTTTCATCACCCACTTATCATTACAGCAGCCAGCCTTGCTTTATTGATGGTGTTCTCGGGAATTTACCTTATTTTCAAAACCTTCAGTCGTCGAGACGTAAAGTGGCTAGTGGGAGCTAAAGCAAAAAAGTGAGCGTTATTCTTTTAGATTAAATCGACTAATGTGCGGTAAAAAACGTTTTTACCGCATTTAGCTATTCTACTCATTTCTGTAAAGTTTTAGTGACTTCTGCATCTTGTAAAATAACCGGATAGGCGGGCACGCTATCTCCCACATGGTCGATACTTCCTGTTGGAATTTTTGCAATCTCGTCAGCAACATCCATTCCTTTGATAACTTTGCCAAAAACCGCATAACCAAAACCAACATTGGTTTCATTTCGATGATCTAGATTATCATTATCGGTCAAATTGATAAAAAATTGGCTGTCAGCACTGTCCTTCGGATCATAACGTGCCATCGCGATAGTGCCTCGCGTGTTACTAAGCCCGTTTGTTGCTTCATTTTTGATAGTAGAAAAGACGTCTATGGGCTCATATGTTTTATCAAAACCACCACCTTGAATCACAAATTCTTTTTTGACTCTGTGAAAAACAGTGCCATCATAACGACCTTGCTCAACATATCGAAGAAAGTTTTTCACCGTGACGGGCGCTTTATCTTGAAAAAGCTCCAGAGTGATAGTGCCATAATTAGTTTTCAAATTGACCTGTGGATTGGCGGCATTTAAATGCAAGCTGCACAACAAAAACATTGAAACAATAAAAATCTTCATTACTTTACCTTGAAGGAATCTTTTTAGAATACAACCAATAATAAAAGCTATAAAAAAAGGAAGGTTCTCACCTTCCTTTATGATTTCAATAGTTTAAGACTATTTTTTCTCTGCGACCTTTTTGCTGTCTTTGAGTAAGATGTAGTCAACCAAAATATTGCCGGTTTCCTGCAACTTAAAATCATCGTCTTCAAATACTTTTTCATCAAAGTCTTTCAAGGTTTTGACTGGCTCAAGACCTTTATCTTTGAGTCGTTGATTAATTCGAGCCAAGCGCTTTTGCTTACGCTTGTCAATTTCAGCTTGTCGAGTTTTAAGATTCAGCGACACCGATTTTTCATTCTTACGCTCGTTATATTCTTCTATATCTTGGAATAAATATTCGAACTCTTTTTGATTTTCGCGTCGTTGCAAGTGTTTTTGCTGTAAAAAGTCGACATAAGCTTCAACTCTTTGCTCTGGAGAAAAGTTCGCTTTTTTAATGGTATCCCAAGCAAGCGCATTGTCGTAACTGCTTTCTCCGTATTCTTCCCGAGAAAAAGCTGTCGGAAACTGAATGTCGGGAATAACGCCCCGATGTTGCGTTGTTTCACCAGACACTCGATAAAACTTAGAAGTCGTTAGCTTTAATTGTCCAAGTTTAGAATCTAACAAGCCTCTAAAGTGGTTTAGGTCACGCAACGTCTGCACGGTTCCTTTACCAAAGGTTTGCTCGCCAATGATCAACCCACGGCCATAATCTTGAATGGCACCGGCGAAGATTTCCGACGCTGAAGCACTTCCGCCATCGACTAAAACTGCAAGCGGACCGTCATAGACGACCCCACTTTCCCGATCATCATAAACTTGTATGCGATTTCGAGAATCTCTTTGCTGAACAACAGGACCGTGATCAATAAACAGACCGGTTAACTCAATCGCTTCGTCAAGTGCACCACCACCGTTACTTCTGAGGTCAATAACTATTCCATCAACGCCTTTCGCTTTAAACTCTTCTAAAAATTTTGCCACATCCCGAGACGTACTTTTGTAATCAGCAACACCCTGATTATATTTCGCGTCCCAATCAACATAGAACTTCGGAATGTCGATGACACCGAACTTATAGCCTTTGTTGTTCATGTCGACTTCAATCGTTTTTGACTTCGCTGACAACTCTTCAAGTTTCACTTGTTCTCTTACCAGCTTTACAACTTTCGTTTCGCCGGCGACCACTTCATTTTTCGGCAGTACTTGAAGAGTGACGGTGCTACCAGCTTCGCCCCTAATTAAGTCAACCACTTCATCCAAACGCCAACCGACAACATCTTCAATTTTATTGTCGCCTTGACCAACACCAACAATTCGATCACCTTCCTTTAACTCACCTGACTTGTCAGCGGGAGCTCCCGTGACCAATTTATTAATTTTTGTGTAGACGTCTTCAACTTGAAGAATGGCACCTATCCCTTCTAAAGAGAGCTTCATTTCAATATCAAAATTCTCGGCTTCCCTTGGGGAGAAATAGGTTGCGTGAGGCTCAATGGTCAAAGCAAACGCATTCATGAAGTACTCAAAAATATCTTCGCTTTTGTTTTGCGTCATTCTGCGCTTTGCCATATTGTAACGTTTGGTTAGAAGTTCTTTTGCTTCGTCCCAATCTTTTTCCGCCAACAATAAGCTGAGTGCGTCCGCTTTTACTCTTTTTCGCCACAACTCATTCATCTCGGAAGCACTGCCAACCCATGGGCTTTCTTCTCGGTCAAACGAGTACTGTTCTTCTTTTTCGAAATCAAACGGCTTTTCTAATAAGCCAATGGCATAATCGTATCTTTCATTCCAACGATTCTGGAACACTTGGTAAATGTCATAAGCGGGTTTTAATTGACCACTGATGATATTGTCATCGAGCATTTTTCGAAAACGCTGAAAATCTTTAATGTCCGATTGGTAAAAGTAAGAGCGATTGCCATCAAGTATTTCGATGTACTTATCTAAAATTTGCTCTGACAGCTGATCGTTGCGTCTTATATTAGGTTTCAAATAGTGAAGTTCGGAAAAAATACGAGCGATATATCGACTCGCTCTTCCATGACTGGGCTTTGGTAAAACTTCGGAGACATCTTGGACCGGCCCGTCTATTAACGCCTTGTCCTGATTTCCTGGTTTCGCCAGCGAATCATTATCGATTGCTTGTTGGCTAAGTAAGCTTAAAGGTAAACCGACAGCAATCGCTGTGAAGATTGATTTAACCCAAGAATTTCCAAAAATACGATTTAACTTCATATATAACCCGTAGTAGACAACTTAAGCTGAGTGAGGTACAAATCCTGACATTTAATTTTAGCCTGAATAATCCAAATACCAAACAAGTTAGCATTCAGCCTGCTCTGGATTTGACCTGCGCTGAATAAAATAATTCACCTTACTTTATTAATATCTTATTTATGCCGATTCAAGCACTACATTGCAAGTAAACATTTCAAAGTTGACAACCTTTCCGCATAATAATGCTTTGAATCTCTTGAAAAATCACTATATTGTAGGTAAGTCACTGTTTTTTATTTGATTTTGTAACTAAAATTTAACTGTTTATAGAGAGTTGAATGCTGAAATTTCTGCGCCGCTGGATAGAGAACTGGCTTAACCGCGAAACACCTCCTCGACAATTTCCTTTGACGGATTTTGAACGCATGCGTTACGGACTAAGACCTGGTGACGTTATTTTGGTCGAAGGCCGTACTCGAGTTTCCGAAGTCATAAAACTGATCACGCAAAGTCGATGGTCTCACGCAGCTCTATACATTGGCCGCCTGCATGATATTGATGATCCTGATTTAAGAGAACAAATCACAAAAGCCTCCCGGTTTGACGCGTCTGAGCAACTTGTCGTTGAAGGTCTACTTGGTCAGGGCACTGTGCTTAACAGCTTGACCGACTACCGCCAGGACACATTGCGAATTTGCCGACCTTCTGCCCTGTCTCACGGCGACGCAAAGCGTGTTATCGAATACGCCGTTAATCACCTGGGAACACCCTACAATTTCAGACAAATGGTCGATCTAGCCAGATTACTTTTTCCGTGGAGCATAGTGCCTCGACGCTGGCGTTCATCTCTATTTCGCAACAACCCAGGTGAGCCCACTCGAACCGTCTGTTCATCAATGCTCGCTGAGGCATTTTCTGCGGTCGATTATCCAGTACTCCCGACCTTTAAACGAGTCGGAAATAATCGAGTTGAACTCATTAAACGGAATGCGAAACTGTTTACCCCAGCGGATTTTGACTACTCCCCTTACTTCAAAGTAATCAAATTCCCGTTTTGGGGAGAAAGTGACAAAGCTCATTACCGAGAGCTTCCCTGGAACCAGGACGGTTTGATCTCAAATGACGACGAAGACTTAACGCTTGAATAAGTCCAAATTCATTTGCATTGCTCAATAATTAAACTATCTTTAATTAGAGACATTATTATTCTCCCCAATTCCCCTAACCCAGGTTACCGTGAGGTCCTGGGTTCTTTTTTTAGAAGGCTCACCATTGCATTAACCCTTTTCTTTGGTGAGCCCGGAGAGTCTGTTTTCTGGTTATTTACTATGCGCAATTGACCGACGAGCCAGTCGCATACTCACGAGCAGCAGCAAACACCAACCTAAAGAGCCACCAGATCCTGAGCCCGGAGTAATGACCTCAACTCTTACTTCACCCGTAGAAGCAGTACCGTGAACATCAGTCACCGTTAACACGAACCTAAGTTGTGTACCGGTCGATGGGGCAACAAAAGTTGCGTTTGCACTATCAGCATTAATGATTGATACCGTTGGCCCCTCTGTTTGTTCCCAAAGGTAGGTCAAGTCGTCTCCGTCAGGATCGGTAGCCGTGGCTGCTAACTGAACGGTCTGCCCGGAGTTCACTTGTTGATAATTATTTAAACTTAAACTAGGTGCAGAGTTTGACTCATCATCAACAATAACAATTTGATACGCTTGATTTATCCCGAGGTTTGCATCTTGAGGGTTTGAAAGGTTAAGAGAGAACTGTTCTGAGCCTTCAAACAGCTCGTCGTTGATAACCTCGACAGAGATTATTTTAGAGCTTGAGTCACCGTCCTCCCAAACTAGCTGCCCAGAATTACTAACAAAATCCTCGCCAGCGACTGCGGTACCAGAAGTGGTCGAATACTCCACACTCACAGCGCCGTCTTGACCACCTGCTCGTGTCACCATGACATCTACAGTACCAGCAGTTTCACTGGCTGTTGCGTTTGCGGCACTGAACTCGAGAACTCCGGGTTGAATAACCCCGTTAACTTTAACCTCAAGATATCCAAAGTCTCCGAGCGATGCTCCATTTGAAGGGTTATACAATCTTAAGAACATGGTGCGTCGCGAACGCTCACCGCTGGAGTCGACAGGAATATCAATATTTATTTGTTTGGCACCGGAATCATTAGCACTCCAATCGAGTTGGCCGCTACTTAATACAAAATCTGTACCTTCAACCGCACTACCTGACAAGACTTCGTATTCAACAGAAACTGCGTCACTGCTTGCTCCAGTATTGGTTCTTGCAACATTGATGGCGTGTACTTGTCCGCGATCGAGAGTTACTGTAGACGATTCAAAACTTAAGTTTCCGTTATTTGTTACGCGAGTATTATCTCGTAAAACATACAAACCGCTATTAATATCGCTTACCAAGATCAGACCTGACGGTAGAAATGGATAAGTCCCCCAAGCACCATTAAACGCTGGTCGGTTACTTGCAGGGTAAGTATCGAAAAAGCCTACTTCCACAGGGTCTGCCGGATTGGTTAAATCCAAAATAGTAAGGCCACGCTCATAATTCGACATGTAGTAACGGTTGCCACGCACAAAACCATTATGATCAATAGCTCGCGTTGGACCGGTCCACTGCCCCACTTGCACAGGCTCTCTTAGATTATCGATTTGAAAAATACGAACCGTTGAATTTAAACCACCACGGCTTTCATCAAACTCGTCGTGCAACAAGACAAAACGCTTATCTTCTGAAACCCATCCAGAGTGAATGTACTGAGAACTCGGTAGTACGTCATTATAAGTTACCGTAGAAAGTCGAAGTGTATTAGTCGGATCGGTGATGTCCCATAACAACATTTCCTTTTCATTAAAATCGACAAAAACTGTACACGACGTTGTCCCGTTAAAGCATCCATTTTCTACACGCGAGTCCTTTAATAATACCGACGCACCATCATGTGTATAGCCATTAAAACTCGACTGATTTTGGTTGATAGTCACCGTTCTTGGATTTGATAAGTCGTAACTGTGGAACGATCCAGAAAGTTTGTTTGCGCCGACCAATTGTAAAATAGGATTTACGCCATCTTGTTTAATGTTAAGGCCATAATCAACATTACTTATGTAGACATTATGTGCAATGTCCACCGTGTTGTTTCTTTCAACGATGGATATACTTTCAGGCAAAGAATTTAAATCGACTATTGTAAAACCTTCAGCTGCGCCATCAACCGTTACGTACGCATAAGCTCGCCATACATTTAGACTTTCGTCATGATACTGATAAACTTTAATGTCTCGCCAAGTAGTACCCACACCTGTAGTCGAGCCTACTTGCACAGGATTGGCCGGATCCGATAAGTCAAAAACGGCAATCCCAACTCGCGTCCCAATAATGGCATATTCAGTACCGGTATTAAGATCAACATGCCCCCAAATATCATTCGCACTCGAAGGCTGACTTTCAAATGCTGAAAGAGGAATATGAGCAACCAAGTCGACATTGTTACAAGGAAAGTTACCGGCACTGCCATTAATACAGGGTTCTTCTGCTTGCTTTTGCTCTAACGCTTCCAATTGTAAAAGTTGTTTTGATAAAGCATCTGAAATAACCGACGCTTTTCCATCTGAAATAACTTTAAAACCATTTTTACGTGTATTTTCAACTAACTCAGGGGGAACATTCGTCAAAATGGTAATATTAGTATCCGGACTCTGCTCCTGAAAGTGGTCGAACCGATTAAATCCACCTAAAACAGGAACGATTTCACTTTTGAAATAATACAGTTCAGATATTCCCTGCAAAGCGTAGTCACCTGCCGCCACACGAATATGATCACCTTTTTTAGCTTGCTCTACTGCATAACCAATGGTTTTACAGGGCCGTAGTGGGCTATCACACTCTCCCAAGTCTTTCCCTTGTATAGCGACATATCGAGCTTTGTCCGGCTCTGAGTGCGCTAATGCATTAGGCACCCATGTTACTGCCCAGGCAATCGATAAAATCACACCCAAATTTCGCGCAGTATTTAGTATCATGCAGTGCTCCAAAAAGTTAAACAAATGTTAGTTTGTTACTCTAAAAATCAAACCTAACTCAAAAACGAAGGCTAAAGAAGGTAATATTGACATAAAGTGTCGATATTTTTTAAGTCTTCGTTCGCAAAATCTAAAACTGCACATTAAACCTTGCTTAGACACAGCAAAAATGTAAATAATCGAGTTAGAATTAATATTAAATACTGTAGTATTAATAATCTTGAGCTTTGGAAAAATTCATTTTGAGTTATTATTTTTTATGAAGTTGTATACCAAAAAGTGTTACCAACGTTGCATCGTGATACTACTTATAACATCGGGTTTTGTATTAAGTGGATGTGAGCCATCATCGAGTTACCAGTTTAATTGGCAAATAAAATACGACCAGAATATTTTAAGTTGTGCTGGCAGCGAAACCACAAACAATCAAGACAATTACTCACCATCGCACTTCAGCTGGTTTCTGATGCTGTTACATGACGTCAAAGTTAAAAGTGATGGTAAGTGGATACCTGTCACACTAAAAGTTGCCCCCAACCATTCTCAATCTATCGCACTTGCTGGTAATGCGTGTCACTCAGACGGAACGATGAGCCGATATCCGTTAGAGTTTACTGGCCCCGATAAGTTCACAGAGCTCAAATTCACAATTGGCGTACCCTTCCACCTCAATCATTTAAACCCTCTTGAACAAAAAGCGCCGCTTAATCGTCCAGACATGTTTTGGGTTTGGCGTAATGGTCATAAATTTCTTCGGTTAGAGTTAGAAAACAAAACGAGCTCTTTAACCTACCACTTAGGTTCAACAGGTTGTTCTTCTATTTCATCAATTAGACCTCCGAGTAAAGCTTGCGAGGCTCCAAACTTAATCACCATAAATTTATCGAGCGAGCGTTTTCAAGAACAGAATGTTATTGAGTTGGATTTAAATCAATTAATAGAAAAAGTTATAACGCCCTCTTCTCAAAAAGTGGATAGGGAAGTGCATTGCCTTTCTGGACCTGAAAATTTAGATTGCCAAAAACTTAACCATCAATTAACCCATTCATTTCAATTAAAAACAGCTGAGTAAGTAATGCGACTACTTATCGTTGTTTTTTTATTTATCGTTACAAGCTTCTTTGTAATTGGGTGCGAGCAAGAAAAGCCATCCTATCAATGGTCTTTACGTGAAGGCTTTCCAAAGCCACAAGTTCCAGAAAACAATCCCATGACTGAAGCAAAAGTAGAGTTAGGACGTTGGCTTTTTTATGACAAAAGCCTGTCGGCGAATAAAACTCAATCTTGTGCCAGTTGCCATATTCAGTCGAGAGCATTTGCTGACCTTAAGCAAAACTCACTGGGAAGTACTGGTGACATAATAAAAAGAAATTCACCAGCCTTAGTTAATATTGCTTATAACCAAACACTTACCTGGGCACATCCCGGAATTAACAATATTGAACAACAACTATTAATACCGATGTTTAATGAATCACCGACAGAGCTAGGGATCACTGGTCATGAACAAGAAGTTCTTAAGCGTTTTGATAATGAGCATTATGAAAACTTATTTAACTTAGCGTTTGGTTCAAGCGAAGCGAGTTTTAACCGAATTAATCAAGCGATTGCGAGCTTTGTCAGAAGTTTGATTTCGCTTAACAGTCCGTTTGATCGGTATGCTTATGATAACGATGACTCAGCGCTTTCCGAATCAGCCTTAAGAGGTTTAGAACTTTTTTTCTCCGAACGACTTGAATGCCACCATTGTCATGGAGGTTTTAACTTTACACAATCAACGCTGCACGAAAAACAACTGCTTGATCGTCAACCCTTTCATAACACAGGCTTATATAATTTATCCGATCAAGGCGCATACCCAGCAACAGACCAGGGTTTATTCGATGTCACAGGTAAACAAGAAGATAGAGGAAAGTTTAGAGCGCCAACGCTAAGGAATATTGCATTAACGGCTCCTTACATGCACGATGGGACACTCGAAACACTCGAGCAAGTTATAGACTTCTATGCTGCAGGAGGAAGAAATATATCATCAGGACCATATCAAGGTGATGGAAGAATAAACCCAAATAAAAGTCAGTTTGTGAAAGGCTTTGAGTTAACAGAAGACGATAAGAAAGACTTGCTCAACTTTTTGCACTCACTAACCGATGATTACTTTATCAACAACCCTCAGCATCAAAATCCATTCCAGAAACCTACCGCCACAAGTGAACACTAATCCACCATCCTAAGGGTTACTGCTACAATGAGTAGGCAAATTAACGCTCTGCTTAAAGTAATCTGTCGTATTAACAGAGTTAAACACAAACTATTTAAAAATTGGAGACTCGGTAATATGCGAACTTATGTAAAACAATGCTTAGTAGCGCTAACGCTATTCGCTAGTCTAGCTTCCGCAGACGATCATAAAGACAAAATCAAGTTCAAAGCCGAAGAAGTAAAGCCCGGCATCTATATGTTGATGGGCGTGGGTGGCTTTACTGGGGGCAATATAGGTCTTTCGATTGGAGAAGATGGCGTCGTTATGATTGATGATGCAATGCCCAGCAGTCTTCAAATTTTGCAAGATGCCATTAAAGATGTCACTAAAAACCCCATTGATTTTCTTATTAATACACATGTGCATGGCGACCACACAGGTAACAATGTGGTTATGAGTGAAGGCGGCGCTCATATTGTTGCCCACGAAAATTTACGCGAACATATGCTTACCAAAGGTATCAGCATGGGTGGCAAAACAGTTGATGCTCCTAAAGCAATGCTTCCAGTCGTCACCTTTGAAACTTCAATGTCATTTCACCTTAATAATGAAGATGCGAAGCTAATGCATTTGCCGCGAGCGCATACAGATGGCGATGCCATTATTCATTTTAAACAGGCCAATGTCGTTCATACCGGTGATGTATTTTTTAATGGCATGTTTCCTTTTATCGATTTAAACAGTGGAGGCTCGGTTAAAGGTTACCTTGCAGCTCAAAAAGCCGTGTTAAATATGACCGATGACAACACCAAAATCATTCCAGGACACGGCCCACTGGCAACAAAAGTCGACTTGGCAAAATCAGTCAGTATGTTAGAAGACTCAATAATGCTGGTCAAAAAAGCAATGAAAGGTAACAAAAGCGAAGATGACGTCGTAAAAATGAATCCGCTTAAAAAGTACCACGATGATTGGAATTGGGGATTTATTACGACTGAAAGAATGACACGTCAACTTTATAAAGGCTTGTCGTCCGACCTGGCTTCTAACACAGAGCACAGTCACGGAACCAAAGCGCATTCGCACTCACACTAACCAAACTCTCCTTCAGGCCGTAAATTTTACGGCCTGCAGTCAAATCATCCCAAACCTATGAGGCCTTTGATTATGAAAAAAACATGGCTGCTGTTTCTCTGCTCTGCTCTGACATCTTTGTCAGTCTGTGCTGCAGAGGAAGCCAATCAGACAAACCTATTTGGCAGTGGAAAACTGAATTTAACCGGTTTAATTCCTAACATTGACGGCGCAGCAGGTGGAGGCATTACCCACTCTGCAATTATTGGTGGTTATGGCACCGAGGACCAGGTAGGTGCTGCGTTTAATTACTCTCAAACCAGCTTGAGTGATTTCGAGTTGAAAACAACAGCTGTCAGTGTCGGACTTTTTAATCGAGTTGAACTTTCTTTCTCAGAAAGTGAATTTGATACGCAGAAAGTTGGTGCTGCACTAGGATTAGGCGAAAACTACACCTTTGAAAACACCTCTATTAACTTAAAAGTAAATATTTTTGGCGATGCCATTCTTGAGCAAGATACCTGGCTCCCGCAAGTTAGCATTGGCGCCAGTAAAAAAGAAAGTGACAACGCCAATGTTCTCGCTCTAATTGGTGCAACTAAAAGTGAAGATACTGAAACGTTTATTGCAGCTTCAAAGCTATTTTTAGACCATTCATTTTTAGTCAATGTTTCAGCCCGAAATACTCGAGCCAATCAAAATGGAATTCTCGGGTTCGGCGGTGATCAAAACAGTAAGAAAAAATGGTATCTGGAAGGTTCCTTAGCCTATTTATTGGCAGACAATTTAGCTGTTGGAATCGAAATGAAACAAAATCCGGACAACTTAGGTTTTGCCCGTCAAGATCACTGGCGTGACATTTTTCTACTTTATAACCCGTCAAAACACGTCAGTTTAACTGTCGCGTATGTTGATTTGGGCGAAGTTGCGCTTCAAGAAGATCAGTCAGGTTTGTACACAAGTTTAACTTTGCAGTTTTAAGAGGTCGCAATGAAATCTTTATTTATCGCTCTACTTTTTACATTTCCAATAGCAGTATCAGCTAACACATTTGATGACTTTGGTGGCAAGAAAGGTCTCGAACGAATCGTTAACACAATGTTCGAAACTATTTTAAAAGACGAAAGAATCAAACAGTTTTTTGCCGAAACCGATAACGAATTTATTAAGGAGCAGCTCACTATCCAGTTTTGTGCCCAGCTTGATGGACCATGCACTTATGAAGGCGCTTCTATGAAAGACTCTCACTTTGGCCTAGGTATTAAACGTGAGCATTTCAATGCTCTGGTGGAGGCGCTTCGCGATTCTATGAACACGCACAAAGTGCCCTTCTCCTCACAGAACAAATTGCTAGCCAAACTTGCACCAATGCACAAAGATATTATTGAGTAAGGCTCAAGGCTGAGGTTATATCGATAACCTCAGCGTGCACTACTGAAATGTGATTGTGCCAATTTGACTGTTACTATCAGCGTCAATCAGTGGCACTTGACCGGTACGGTAATCGACGGGTTTTACGTTTCGATATGGAAGAGCAACGTATACAGTTTTGGGTTTAGTTTTATATTCTATTGCAAAAGGATAATCGACAGCTTCGACTTTAAATGGTGCGCGAGGGTTATTGTTGTCGAAAACAAGTGTGTCGTATTGATTGCTTTCAATGTTAATCACATAGGAAGTCATGGTGCTATGAATAAAACAACCGACTCTCATTATGTGATCTTTTGGCCAGTCTACATTATAAGACTTTGAGTCATTTCGGCTCAGAATCCCAGTGTTAAGCTTAAATTCGAGCTGAAGATTATTAACAAACACATTATGCCTACTCCTATCGCTGTTACGAATGGTGGCATCAGCGCCTGGTTGAGTGACATAAACTGGTTCATGAAAAATTCGCTTAGTTTGATCAATCACCAACGGCATGGGCTTGAAAGGCTCACCTTTCAAATAAACGACTGCGACATCAACTTTGATATTGTCGTTTAAAGTTAACTTACCATTAAGTTCAGCTGCGTTAAGAATTCCAGCGTTCAGGCTTATAAGGTAAAACAGGATATTTCGGCTCATAATGAATATTTAACTCTTTAACTACTTAATTACACTTTTACGAGGAATAAGGTGTTCTGGAGGCATTTATTGAGATAATAATGAAAACGCCGGCATTAACCGGCGTTTTAACTCTTATTTAATCACAACAGGAGTCTGCTGCTAACTAGCTTTTTTCTCTTCTTTCGGAGGATAAGCTGGTTCAAACAAGCCTAATTTTTTCGCTTCTTTAACGTGCGCCATGATATCCATATTAGAAATTTCAAATAACTGCTTCATGCCATCAATGACGTAGTAGATAGGCTGCATAATATCGATGCGGTAAGGCGTACGCAGAACCGTCATTATATCGAACGGACGATGCTCAGGCTCATTAGTCAAAGCATACTGGGACTCACCTATAGAAGAAAGAATTCCGCCACCATAAATTCGCTTGCCTTCAGGAGTGTTGAGCAAGCCAAATTCAACTGTAAACCAATAAAGTCTCGCCAACCAAACGTGATCTTCTTTGGCTGCAGCGTCACCTAATTTTCCATAAGTATGAGTAAACTCGGCAAAATAAGGATTTGTTAACAACGCGCAGTGACCAAAAATTTCATGGAACACATCAGGCTCTTGCAAATAATCCATTTCTTCTCTAGTGCGAATAAAAGTCGCGCAAGGAAACTTTTTATTGGCTAACAAATTAAAGAATTTGGTGAACGGAATCAAAGCAGGAACCCATGCCACTTCCCATCCGGTTTCTTTTCGAAGAATTTTATTCACATCTTCAAGTTGTGGAATTCTGTCGGCTGTTAAGCCTAACTTATCAATACCTTCTAAATATTCGTTACATGCTCGGCCGCGAATTATATCCATTTGGCGATTGAATAACTCGCCCCACACCGAATGTTCTTCTTCGCTGTAATGAATAAAACCATTTTCATCAGCTTCACGGGCTTTGTACTTTGTACCCTTTGCCATTAACAACACCTCTTACTGTGCATGTTTGCGATTACTGGGAGCATGATTAATGCCCCATGTTCACTATATAAGCTGATTATCTCGTGAACATGGGGGGTGAAGCAAGTGAAGCATGGCCAGTCGGTCTTATTTACTGCTCCGATCAGTTGGCAGACTTCATTGCCTCAAGGGCTTCCCAGCGGTCTAGTTTTTGTTCAAGCGCCTGCTGTAAACTCGCCAAATTTTCATATTCGTTAGAAGATTGAGCAAACTCAGGCTGACTCAGTCGCTTCTCTTGCTCTTCGATTTTTGCTTCCAGCTGCTCTAGCTCAGCTGGTAAATTATCGAGTTCTCGCTGCAGTTTGTAAGACAACTTTTTAGTTCCAGCTGGCGCGTTAGTTCCAGCTGGCGCGGCGTTTTCCTTTTTAATCGACTCAGCTTTGTCATTAGTTCGAGTAGAACTGTTATTTTTCCCCGCTGCGTTTTGCTTTGCCCGTGCATCATCTTTTTTCTGCCGATAATGCTGATACTCCTGGAACCCTCCTGCAATTTCGACAATGCCATCAGGGCCATCAAACACCATAAGAGCTGACGCTACATTGTCCAAAAATCGTCGATCATGGCTAATTACAATTACAGTTCCACTAAACGCCACTAACTGACTTTCCAACAACTCTAAAGTATCGATATCCAGGTCATTTGTGGGCTCATCCAAAATGAGTAAATTACCCGCACGAGTAAATAATTTTGCTAACACTAAACGGCTGATTTCACCGCCTGATAAGCTGCTGGCGGGCGTATTCATCCTTTCTGGGCCAAATCCATAGTCAGAGAGATAACTGATGACATGGCGTTTCTCGCCGTTTACTTCAATGAAATCTCTTCCCTCGCCTATGTTCTCCATAATGGTGAGTTCCGTTCGAATACTCGACCGCATCTGGTCAAAATAAGCAATTTCCAGCTGTGTCCCTAGTTCAATCATTCCGCTGTCGGGCGTTAACTCTCCTAAAATAGCTTTGATAAGCGAACTTTTACCGCAACCATTCGGACCTAATACCCCTATTTTATCACCCTTAACAATGGTCGTAGTAAAGTCAGAAATAAGCTGCTTACCACCTCGGCTTAAATAGACATTTTCCAGTACCGCAACTAACTTACCAGAACCACCGCCACTCTTAACATCGAGTTTGGCTGTCGTTTGTTGCTCACGTCTCTGTCGACGCTCGTCACGCATTTTTTTCAGCGCTCTGACTCGACCTTCATTTCGTGTTCTTCGGGCTTTAATACCTTGACGGATCCACTTTTCTTCGTTGGCGAGACGTTTATCGAACTCAGCATTAACTTTCTCTTCTTCAGCGAGTTGCAGCTGCTTTTGCTCAAGGTATTTGTCATAAGGCGCTGGAAAGACTCGCAAAATCCCTCTATCGATTTCCCATATCGTCGCGACAATCGCATCGATAAACGCACGATCATGGGATATCAACAATACGGCACCTTTAAATTGTTGAATCGATTGCTCTAACCATTCAATTGTTTCCAAATCAAGGTGGTTAGTAGGTTCGTCCAGTAATAATAAATCAGGCTCTGCTGCAAGGCACTCAGCCAATGATACTCGTCGACGCCAACCACCCGATAAGTCGGCTAGTGAAGCGCTGCCATCAAGCTCCAAACGAGACAACACCGACTCAACTTTTTGTTCCCAGTGCCATGCTCCGGTACGATCGAGAAAGTCGTGTAACTGATTAACTTCATCTGAGTCGATTTGGGTTTCAAGAAGCTGTTGGTATCGTTCCAGTCCTTCTCGTAAATCACTGACGCCACCAGCAACATAGTCAAAAACCGACATGTCGAGTGCTTCGGGCAGAGCTTGTGGTAAATAGCGAACTCGAACGTCCTTTTGCTTTTGCAAATTTCCCTGATCCGGTAAATTCACGCCAGCAATCAACTTCATTAGCGATGATTTTCCGGCACCATTGCGCCCGACGATCCCTATTTTTTCGCCTCTTTCTATCGAAAATTTGACTCGATCCAATAAAATATGTGTTCCGAAAGATAAACAAAGTTCATCTCCACGTAATATCGCCATGCGCTTTAATTCCTACGAAAAATTATCACATCGTTTTAGTTGCGCTATATTATACAGAGAAAGCTGCATCTTAAGGGAACTAAAGCTTTGCTTTTAGGGACAAAGGCTAGATAAATAATCATTTAGGTAACTAATTTACCGTGTAATTTATCGCAGTTATGAGTTACAGTGAACCATCTCATTCGTTTCGTTTTAATGCGCTCAGGGCAGTCGATGAGAAGCAGAGCTACAATACACAGACTATTTTTTTGCTTCACTTTTTTTGCAGGAGTGGTGACACACCTTTCCGCGGATAATACACCTATTATTAAGAGCACCACCGAAATTGAAGTGCAGATTAACAATCTGGACGACCACGAAAAACCAAATGCATTTCAATCCGCAGAGTTTCAAAGGCACAGAGAACAATTCAAGAAGGCGCTCACAGCGCTTCGCCAGGGTGATTCAGTTGAATTTAAACGCTTAAAAAACCAACTTAAAACTTATGTGTTATATCCCTATCTTGAGCGCGCAGAATTACTGGATAATGTCACTCTTAAAAACCGAGAGGCGCTGCAAACATTTCTTGATAGCTATCAGGATCAACCGGTAACGGACTGGATTCGCTCTCGCTTTCTGTATGAACTAGCACGCAAAAATCAAACCTACCTGTTCTTAACTTATTATCGACCGACATCCGATGTTCGTCTGCAATGTCATTGGATAAATTTCCGATTAAAAACAGACGAAAATAAGCGCGATATTTTTGATTTTGCAAAGTCAATATGGCTTCACGGTAGTTCAAGGCCTGACGAGTGCGATCCGATTTTCACAATCATGTCGAAACAAGGTGAATTGACACCTGATTTAATTTGGCAAAGGTACATCTTAGCTTTAGAACAAAATAATACCGGTTTAATGCGTTATCTTGCGAAGCAGCTGCCCAATTCAGACAAAGACATCGCTCTATTGGGTGTAAAAGCTTTTTCTCGACCACAGTTATTAACCAACCCACCAGCTCCTGGCCTTGATACCGTTAAGCTCTCGGAAGTTGCAGCCAAAATATACAGTAAAAAAATCTGGTCGGCTCCAGATAAAACGCTCAGTTATCTCGAGCAATCTCGTCAACATTTTGAACTTAAAAGTCAGCACTTGCCCGATATGGCTCGAAACTTTGCTCTTGCTTTAGCCTCAAAAGGCCATCCAAGTGCTGATGTTTGGCTAACGAAGATTCCACCAGAAGAAGCTGACGCGCTTGTTTTACGTTGGAAGCTGGCGAATGAACTTAGAAAAGAAAACTGGCAAGAACTGCAAACGTGGCTGTCGAAAACTCCGCCTCCCAGCAACTCTAAAAATGACTGGTTGTACTGGCAAGCACGTGTTGAAAGTGCACTTGGAAATACCGAAAAGGCCACACAGCTTTACACTCAGCTGGCGACTAAACGCAGTTATTATGGCTTTCTTGCTGCGGCTTTAATCGGTCAACCGCCTAACCTTGAAAACCAACCTTACCCGTTTGACGATCGAATGGTTGTCGAGTTGCAACAGCACCGCAGAATTCAAATGGCACATGAATTATGGAAGTTAGGGCATCACCTTTCGGCTCGACGCGAATGGAACCACGCCAAAAATCAATACAACGGAATTCAACAAAAGCATTTAGCCGCGGTTGCACACCAATGGGGATGGCATGAACAAGTTATTTTCATGTTGGCTGATACAGGACTGTACGACAGTGTTGATATGCGTTTTCCGTTGGCTTTTCATAAGTTAATGGCAAAAGCCTCGAGTGATTCGGATCTTGACTTAACTCTAAGCCTCGCGATTGCAAGAAAAGAAAGTGCATTCATGCCCGATGCCTATTCAGGAGTTGGTGCCAGAGGCTTAATGCAACTTATGCCTTACACCGCAAAATATATTGCGAAAAAACAAAATCTACCAACGCCTAAAGCCAATGATCTCAACGATCCAGAACTGAATGTTACTTTGGGCACTCGTTACTTGAAGTATTTACTGGAATTGCATGAAAATAATCAAATACTGGCAACTGCGTCTTACAATGCGGGTCGACATAATGTAGCCAGATGGTTACCGGAAAATACCAGCGTACCAGCAGACATTTGGATCGAAACTGTCCCCTACAAAGAAACTCGCTCTTACATCAAAAATGTTCTGGCCTATCAACAAATTTACCGTTCACTGTTAGGCCAGAAGGAAAATTATTTTAGTCAGTTGGTCAGTATGCAAATAGGCGCTACGAATTAACTCATGTATAACTTTGTCATTCGTAACCCCATACTCTCATCTGCACATACTCTCATCTACACATACTCTCAACTAAAAAAACTTCTCAAAATTAATTTGGATAAATGAGTCGTTACGATAAGAAAAGAAAAATGTTTCAGCAAAATCTTTTGATATGTTATGAAAAACCCGTCCTTCCACACTGAGTTTCATATCATCCCCAATTCGCCTTGAGCCTTCAATTGAAAGAAAAGTAGCGTCGCCATCGGTTTCGTATCCTAGACCGGTAAGCAAGCTGGTCGACTGCACATCATTAAAGGTTAAGCGCGCGCCCGCCACAATCACATCACTAATATCAATATTGAAGCTGCCAGATCCAAATGCATCTCGCTCGTCATATTGATACTCAAAAATCCAACCTAGATCCATCGGTGAGTCGAATACTCCGTAAGAACTGTATTCAAATCCAAATACCGCCGCACTGTAGCTCGAGCTCGTCGATCCAGGAAGATTAAAGCCAGAGCGATTGATGTACTCTAATTTCCACAACCATTCATCCACAGTCGCTTGAGCATCGATTCCGACCTGTTCTATTAGAGGATAAAACGGTATAAGTTCTGAGTTTAAGAAATCGACTTCAAATAAAGGGTCACGGCTAGTTCCATTGAAATACGAAAAGCCAATATCCCATACGTCAACGAAAGTGCTGTATCTTACTGCAAAATCAATATGCTCATCTTCATCTGAACTTTCGTAATTTGCTATCTCATCATTGACAACCAGTTCCAGGCGCAATCGGCCTTCATCACTGGCAAATGTCCTTTCTCTAAACTTAGGAAGAATATAAAAAGCTAACGTCCCCCAGCTTTTCTCCAGATTAAAATTGAGCATTGGCTGTCCCAGTTTATCTTCCCCGTCAATGTTTTCCACGGCGTCTGTTTGATTAATGATATCGACTAAATGGGATGTTTCTGCGACACCCCAGAAGACTTTATTGACTCCAACAGTTAAAGACCACTCATCGCCCACTGTCTGCCAATAGGCTTCTCGTAAGTCAACGTGAGTACGATTGTCATCCATCGAGTCGTAACGGAAAAAAGGCTTTAGAGTCACACTCGAATTTTCAAACTTGAAGTACCACTCGAGCTCCGAATACACAGAACCACCAGCATCGTCCTGTCCAAAGGTTGCCGTCTCTGCAAAAAGCCGCGCTTCGAGCCCTGTCACAGCTGAAAAATCCACCTCACTCTCAGCTTTAATCGGTGCTAAGTAAGACATAATCAGTGCTGTTACTGAGATAATTCTAATCTTCATATCATTCCATATTCCGTACAGACCATCTGGTCGGTATTATAATGATTCCAGAGGAGTATAAAAAGACCTTTATTAGTAAAACAAAAGTCTGAAGAGACTAATTCTTTTTATCTATACTGCAAATGAGAGGTACAATTTTTATCAAGTGGAGTAAACGATATGCAAAATGCTGAAATAGGACACTGGTATAAAATTTCAGTGTCAAATGATCCGGTTGAAGTAACGTCGCTTGATAACGACGATCAAACCATCGAGTTCCAACATTATGACGGCGAAATTGAAGTGCTGGAATACGACCAGTGGGCAGAACTCTATCCAATCGAAATTGATTCACCAGAAGAGTCATCAACTCTATTTGAAGTCGAACTAGCAAATAGCAATCCAATGGATTTACTCGCAGACTATCGCGTTAATAGTTGATAGTTAAAAGTTGCTTAAAAGTTTTTAGACTCATTTCTCAGAAAGCTATTTCTTCGGTATTTGACCATCTCATCTATAAATACAGTACCGTTACCTCTCAAGAAATCCAATTGATCCTCTAAAGTCTTACCGCTAACATATCGTTTTTTCTACGACCGTTTTGAGTAACCGTTTATTTATGGCAAGTGACTGGAAAGACCTACTAGCAGAGGAAAAGCAACAAGACTATTTCCAATCCTTAATGCAGTTTGTTGACTCACAACGTCAAGCAGGCAAACAAATATACCCATCAGCCAACAATGTGTTTAATGCAATAAAACTCACTGAGCTGGATAAAACCAAAGTGGTTATACTTGGCCAAGATCCATACCATGGACCGGGTCAAGCCCATGGGTTAGCGTTTAGCGTGCCTGACGGAATAAAACACCCGCCCAGTTTACGAAACATATTTAAAGAGTTGTCGACCGATCTCAATGCCAATATTCCAACGAGCGGGAACTTATCCAACTGGGCAAAACAAGGTGTCCTACTCCTTAATACGGTACTTACAGTCGAACAGGGACTCGCCCACTCACATAAAGATAAAGGCTGGGAAACCTTTACCGACCGTTTGATTCATAAACTCAGTGAACACGCTAACCACCTGGTATTTATGCTCTGGGGCTCTCACGCACAGAAAAAACAGCCGTTAATTGATGCACGACATACCATTTTAAAAGCCCCTCATCCCTCTCCTCTATCGGCTCACCGAGGTTTTTTTGGTTGCAAACATTTCAGCCAAGCTAATCAAGCATTACAAAACCATAACCAGCCACCAATAAACTGGGCGCTTGAGCAGGATTTGTAGCTTACAAATTATTTAACAATCAAAGACTTGTGTTACACTTAACTATTAGTGTGATGAAACAAAGGCTCGGATAGCCCGTAATAAATCTTAATGTCGTCCTATTTATGCCGAATTTTAACTGTCGGCTTAACACTTTTATCAATAACATTGTGCTGCACCACCGTTGTCGCGCAGCGTCCTGATATTGCCATTCAACACATAAAAGTCATTCTTGACAAACAGCCAACCCGAATTGAACAGAGCTTCTCCGATCAACTTATAACGAACTTAAAACTTCTCGGTAAAAACTTTAATGTTGAAGCCTCTCAAGTTGAAGATAAAACTTCCAACAACAAAAATGTATTGATTGTCACTGTAGGCTCGAAGGCTTTGGCTAAAGCAACTCGTGTCTATCGTGATACACCAATTTTAGCGACCCTGATTTCTCCCATTGAGTACGAATTCATAACGTCGGAGCGACAAACAAATCAAGTATCTGCCATTTTTCATCAAGCTCCGGTCATGAGGCAGATGCTATTATTTAAAGAGCTTTATCCAACGGGCAGAAGAATCGGAGTTTTATTGTCTCCTCAAGAAAGAAATAAAATTGAAATACTTAAAAATATTGCTTTCAAACTCAACTTGATTCTCGAATATGAGATAGTCACTGAACCAGAGAGTTTTTCAAAAGCATTGATACGCGTTATTAATCGCAGTGATGCTTTAATTGCAACTAACTCAAGAAGCATTTATAACCGCTCAACCATTAAGTCGATATTGCTTACGCTTTACCGACATAACAAATTCTTACTCGGTGCAGACAAAAACTTTATCAAGCCGGGAAGTGTGGCAACTACTTATACCTCAATGCAACAATTACTGGATGAAACAACAGATATTGTTAGTTTGTTTTTTCAGCGAAATAAAACACTTCCCAAGCCAAGTTTTAGCAAACGATTTAGTGTCGATTTTAATGAAGATGTCGCTCGTTCATTGAACTTAGAAGTCAAACCAAGCGCTCATTACACGGATGTCATTCAAGCAACTGAGTTAAATTTCGGTAATAGTGAAGTTTATGAATAATTGGTCAATCTTCAAAAGAACAATGGTACTGGGGTTAACTCCAGCAGCCTTCATGTTTTTCACAATGACGAGTTATTTCATTTACGATAAATTTCAAGTTCTTGAATCTCAACTTATTCGTAAAGGTGAATTACTCGTTCAGCAGTTAGCACCTGCCAGTGAATACGCTGTGTTTATTAAAAGTCCCACTTTGCTGGAAGAAATTGTTACCCCTATCCTTAAAGAGCAAGACATTATATTCATCGACTTTTATGATCGCGATAAAGAACTGCTGTTATCTCGTCGAAATCTGCAATACATTGATGAGCCAATTGATGACAGCGTGTTGCGCTTTTCATCAGAGATCCAATTACAAGATGTTCCCCTGGACAATGCGGATTTTTCTCTTTCACTCGATGAAGCACAAGAAGATAACAGCATCATTGGGGAAGTTAGAATTGGACTCACTAAAAAACGCTTAATTGCAGAACAAACAGAAGCGCTCATTGGTGGGTTAGTCTTGTCACTTGCCAGTTTTGGATTTGCAGCGCTTCTTGCACTTTTTATTTCCAAGTCCATTTTAACTCCAATAAAAGCACTGTCAGAAACACTAAGACTTTTCAAAACCGGTATGTTGTCAGCTAGAGTAAAGCAGCGCTCTTCGGGAGAAATTGGTGTACTAGAGGCCAATCTAAATGAAATGGCACAATCCCTTGAACTCGCAAAGAGAAAGGAACTTGAACACGCCATGGCGCTAGAGCAAGCTCGCTCTGACGCTGAGAATGCGAGTAAAGCAAAAAGTCAGTTTTTATCAATTATGAGCACCGAGTTACGCAATCCGCTTAATCGATCGCTGGGCTGCATTCAGTTGCTCGAACAGAAAATTGATGAAGTAAACCAAAAAAACTTGATATCACAGAGCATATTATCCAGTAACCAGCTGGTAACCTTACTGGATAATATTCTCGAATACGCCAAGCTAGAAAATGATGAATATATAATTCACTCTACAGAGTTCACTCTAAACCGAACGTTTAATCGAGTAATTCGACAATTCTCTCCAGTGTGTTCAAAACAGCACGTTGCCATCGACTTTTGTTGCGAGGCACTTTTTCAAGACATCAACATAGTTGCCGATGAGTCAGTGCTACAAAAAATCATTTACAATCTAATCGATACCGGGCTTACACGTACTCAAGATGGTTTTATTGAAATAAAAGTGAACGGTAAACCCATTGAAAATGGAGAAAAGTTATTTGCATCCATTGAGATGCTTGATAACGGAATAGGATTTACCCCGGAAGAATTAGGTTCTATTTTTCATTCATTTGGACAATCCGGTTCGGCAGAGGCAGCTTACTCACCAAATGTAGGATTAAACATGGCGATTGTTAAGCTGCTGGTTGAAAAGTTGGATGGAAAGATAGAAGTTTCAAGCTCTCCCGAGCAAGGTACTTGTTACTCATTAGAGTTTTCTTTTTCAGTTTCAAAATTCGACAAACAGAAAAACGACCGTTTACAAAAGGCAAACCAACTGTCCGAACAAGACTTACAGTTCGTAAGCACTTTGGATGGAAAGATTTTGTTAATTGAATCAAACACTGTCGATCAATTAGTCATTAAAGAAATGCTTAATTCAGTTGGAGCAGTTGTAGACATAGCCAGTAATGCCAATATTGCACTTGAAAAAATTCGACGTTCTTTTTATGAACTTTTGATTATTGATAGTCAATTACCCGACATGTCGTTACTCGATATCACTCAACGATTAAGAGCTTTCCAAAGAACGCGTTCTGAAAACACTCCTATTTTAGTGTTAAGCGGTGACGTTGAGCTTAAAGGACTCGAGATCCTCAGACAAAGTGGAGTAACCACCATTTTAAATAAACCTATCGACATGCAAAAGCTCAGATTAACCTGTTCTGAGCTAATGAAACCAGCAAACTCAGAATCTTAAATTACGCTTTCAATTTTAAAGCTCATTGATGGTCTTTTTCAGCCATCGTCGGTAATCTTCTCTATAATCATTTTGTCCCTGTAGTTCTTTGTCTTTCACTCGACAAATACCACGCACATAGACATCTCGAACAGGGTTTTCATTGGCAGCAAAAATTGCGCTATCCAAAAAATACTCCATTGAGTCATGGCAAAGTTCTGCAATCTGATTGTCCAGCACAATAAAACTCGCCTCACTCCCTTCCTTCAACGCTCCAGCATTCGGTCTAACTACTTCGGCTCCATTCTTAACTGAGTTTTGCCAGAGAAAAGTTCCCACGTGTTGCTCCCTTTGCGAACACAACCGGTTACGTTTTTGACTGACCAGACGTTGAGAATATTCAAAGGTTCTTAATTCTCTAAATGGAGAAACGCAGATTTGACTGTCAGAGCCAATACCAAACTTTCCATTTTGAGCAATATAGGCTTCGGCTGGAAATATACCGTCACCAAGATTGGCTTCCGTTTCTGGACAGATTCCAGCTACTGCTCCAGAATTCGCTAATTGCATCACTTCACTTTCAGTTAAATGAGTTGCATGCACCAAACACCAGCGCTCGTTAACAGAATGATTTTGCAATAACCATTCGACAGGACGTTGTCCATAAAACTCCATGCAAGCGTTTACTTCTGGCATTTGTTCTGCAATATGAATATGGATTGGACCTTGAGTCCACCAATTTTCAAGTTCCTTTAATTGCTCAGATGAAACAGCCCTAAGTGAATGAGGAGCAATACCGAATGCAACTGCAGCATTATTTTGATATCGCTTTTGCAATACTTCGAGTAAATGTTGAAAATCATTCATAGAGTGTAAAAAAGGACGTTGATTGTCTAATGCAGGTAACTCACCAAAACCGCTGTAATGGTAAAAAACCGGACAGTGCGTTAAGTCGATCCCCGTTTCTAAAGCTGCCTCAATCACCGCATTCGACATGCTGCCCACTTCATCGAAACTCACCGCATCACTCGGATGATGTAGATAATGAAACTCAGCACAAGATGTATAGCCATTCAGCAGCATCTCTTGATACAAATACCTAGCGATTATATGGAGATCATCTGGGGTGATTGTTTTTAATAATCGGTACATAGCTTCACGCCAACTCCAAAAAGAGTCGTCATCACGAGTACGAAATTCTGTTAATCCGACGAAGGCTTTTTGAAAACTATGAGAATGCAGATTCGCCATACCGGGTATAACCGCACCATTCAACGACTCTGCACCATCACTTTTTCCATCAACGATGCTCAAAATTAAACCACCTTCGATGTCTAGGGTCTTATCTTCGGCCCAACCACTTTCCAAAAGAACCTGCGGAGCATGAAGTTTCATTTCAAATTTCCGTTAATCGTTGTTTCGCGCTACCATACTGCGCAAGAATTGAAGACGCAAGAACTACTTTATGCATAAAAACGCTTTAACAGACGCAGACATAATTTTACACAATGCCAATCTTCTTACGCTAAGTGACGGAAACTATGGCGTTATTGAAAATGGGTTTCTCGCGATGAAGAATGGAAAAATTTCCGACCTAGGCGCTATCGACGAAACCCTCTCAGCGTTTATTGACAATACAACTGTGAGTACTTTTGACTTACAGCAACGCTGGATATCTCCTGGACTAATCGATTGCCACACACATATTGTGTTCGGAGGAAATCGTAGCCAAGAGTTTGAGCAAAGACTTAATGGCGTAAGTTATGCTGAAATCGCCCAACGCGGAGGCGGTATTTTATCGACCGTTAAATCGACTCGAGCGGCAACTGAAAATGACTTATACAAGAGTGCATTAAAACGCGTTGAGTGCTTGATGGACGAAGGTGTTACAACTATTGAAGCGAAGTCTGGCTATGGCCTAGACAGTGAATCTGAACTGAAACTACTCAGAGTTATTAAGCAACTTGATTCAACACTGGCAATCGATTTTACGCCAACATTTTTGGGTGCTCATGCTTTACCGCCGGAGTTTAAAAATGATCCTGAAGGTTACATTACTCTCATTTGCGAAGAAATGCTGCCTCAAGTGAAAACCGAAAACCTGGCAAATACCGTAGATGCATTTTGTGAAACTATTGGTTTTACACGTGACCAGGTTAAACGTGTATTTGAAAAAGCAAAAGAACTTGGAATGAATGTAAAGTTACACGCAGAACAACTCTCCGATCAACAAGGCTCACAATTAGCGGCAAATTTTGGTGCTCTTTCGGTCGATCACCTTGAATACATTAGCGACGAAGGAATAGAAGCAATAGCAAAAAGTGGTACGACCGCAGTGCTATTGCCAGCAGCCTTTTATTATTTAAGAGAGTCACAATTACCGCCCATCGAAAAGTTACGCGCAAAAAATGTTCCCATTGCCTTAGCAACCGATTGTAATCCAGGAAGTTCACCTTGCACTTCGCTTTTGTTAGTAATGAATATGGCCTGTACGTTATTTAAAATGACACCCTTAGAAAGTTGGCTTGGAGTGACTCGACATGCAGCAAAAGCACTTGGTGAAGAAAATAATAAAGGACAACTCTGCAAAGGCATGGTGGCAGACTTGGCCATTTGGGACATAGAACACCCAAGCGATGTTCCTTATGCTTTCGGTCACAATCCTTGCGTTGGTGTATTTAAAAACGGTCAACTTATTTTAGATAAATTAAACCAAACTAACTAAACAATTAGATCAAAAATTAATACTCAAAGTCATGAATAAATTAAAACGCGAAGAAATCTTTTCTCGATTTTACAATAACAATCCAAAACCCACGACAGAGCTTGAATACAGCAATCCATTCGAACTCTTAATTGCGGTGATACTTTCAGCTCAAGCCACAGATGTGAGCGTGAATAAAGCGACACAGAAACTTTATCCTGTCGCCAATACTCCCGAAAAGATTTTTGCATTGGGTGTTGAAGGCTTAAAAAAATATATTAAAACCATTGGACTTTACAATTCAAAGGCAGAAAACGTAATAAAAACCTGTAAAGCCTTGGTAGAACAGCATAATTCACAAGTACCTGATACACGAGAAGCTTTAGAGGCGCTTCCCGGAGTAGGAAGAAAAACCGCCAATGTTGTTCTTAATACTGCTTTTGGACAGCCAACCATGGCCGTAGACACTCATATTTACCGAGTCTCGAACAGAACCAAAATCGCGCCGGGCAAAACAGTTTTAGATGTTGAAAAAAAATTACTTAAGTTTGTGCCGAAGCAATATTTAGTTGATGCACACCATTGGCTAATTTTACATGGCCGATATACTTGCGTCGCACGAAAGCCTCGATGTGGTTCATGCATTATTGAAGATTTGTGCGAATTTAAGGATAAAGTAGATATTTAAAACTCTACTTATCATGAACATAAAAACCTATCGATTTATCCTGCTTGATAACACCAATTTTATGAACTTTAATTGAAATATTAAATTCTACACATTACACATACAAAAAAGGATTAAAACATGAGTGACAACAATGATCTAAAAGGACTTGGTGGATGGTTGATTTTGGTTGGAATTGGCGTGGTGATCAGCCCTTTTCGACTTTTAGCAACGTTAGTTCCTACTTATTTGCCTATTTTCGAAGACGGCACTTGGGAAGCTTTAACAACTGAAGGCTCAGAGTATTACACTCAATACTTTGATTACCTTTTAATAGGAGAAATATTTTTTAATGGCTTAATGATACTCTCATCATTAGCTCTAATATACTTGTATTTTTCAAAACATTATTTTTTCCCAAAGCTTTACATCATTATTATTACGGCATCATTAGTTTTTATACCATTAGATGCATGGCTAGTAACGTTAATTTTCCCTTCCGAAGAAATGTTTGATATGGAAACTTTGAGAGAATTTGGTAGAACACTCATCGCAGGGTTAATCTGGGTTCCATACATGTTAGTGTCACAAAGAGTAAAACTAACATTCACGAATGGCAGAAATGAAAATAGTCAGCCACAAGTAGAGGCAGGTACCGATTAAAGAACAGAGCTTGAATAGTTGTTAAGAATCGCAGTTGATCAAATTACGTTACAAACTTAATTATTTTTCGTTTTAACTATTTATTCAGCGTTACAAAAACACGTCGATTCATTGCTCTTCCCTCTTCTGTGGCATTGCTTTCTAGGGGTCGACGTTCCCCATAACTGACCGCTCGAATTTTCTGTTCCATTACGCCTTTATCGGTGAGATAGGTTTTCACTGCGTCTGCTCGTTTCATACCGAGCTTTTTATTGTAGCTGCGCAAAGCAATACTATCGGTATGGCCTTCCAGCAATACGACTTCTATTTCAGGATCATATTTAATGAAGTCGGCTAAAACATCTAATTTTTGCTTATCGTCTCTCGATAGATTGTGCTTATCAAAATCAAAGTGCACCATAGTGTACTGTATTTCACGAAAGTCATAGGGTAATAACCCTTCAACACAACTCAAGAATTGATCATAAACCGCTTGAAAGTTAACCGGGGATAATGCCACCGCCACTCGGTCACTGTTATCGGAAAAATCACGATAATAAAAAGCAGGGTTCATTCCTCTTTCTAAACCAACCAGTAATTTCCAAGCTTGCTCATCGATAATATTGAGCGTTTTTTCACCAGGAATTGAATGTGTAGGAAGAAGCTGCTCAGCTCGCAATCCAGGCTGCCAATGAGACGCTAACGCTCTTACTTCGACAAGCCGATCAGATGGGACACGATTGCGCATGCTGTCTAGCACGAAAATCATATTGGGAGCACGACCCGCTTTAGAAGAAAACACGGCCTCTCCATAAAGAGGAATTTTGTGTTTCAGCTCGCATTTTACAGGGTTGCCGTCAAACTCCCATACGGAGTCTTCGATGTCTGCCAGATAGGTTCTGAATGCAGCTGTAGCCGTAATGCCATAACCGACCATAATTGATACACCAAGCACACGGAACACCCTGAACATGAAGCGATTTCTCCAGCATTATTACACTATCTTTGCTTTTGTATCGGCCACAAAAAGGTCGACTTAAATCTCAACGAAAAGAATTCCTAATCAAATCATGACTCAAACTGGTGAAATGGCAGAAGATAGGCGACAATGCGACCTAATGAAAAATAAGGATTCTTATGATTGCAGAACGTTTTCGCGGATTTTTTCCTGTCGTTGTCGATGTTGAAACAGGTGGCTTTAACCACGAAACTGATGCATTACTCGAAATTGCAGCGATAACTCTTAAGTTTGATGACAATGATGACTTAGTGATTAATCAAACATTCCACGAACATGTCGCACCGTTTGAAGGAGCCAACATAGAAGACGCTGCACTGGAAGTCACAGGGATAGACCCGTTTAATCCATTACGCGGAGCGAAAGACGAAGCAGAAGTACTTAAAGAGCTTTTTAAGTTTGTTCGCCGTGGCCAAAAAGATACTGGCTGTCAGCGATCCATTCTTGTCGGACATAACCCAACATTTGACTTAAATTTCGTGAAAGCAGCTAATGACCGCAACAATATCAAACGTAATCCATTCCATCCATTTTCTACGTTTGATACTGCTACCTTAGCTGCGTTGAGCCTTGGCCAAACTGTGCTGGCAAAAGCATGTTCTGCAGCAGATATTGAGTTTGATAATAAAAGTGCCCATTCAGCTCTGTATGATACCGAGAAAACGGCATTACTTTTCTGCAAAATAGTCAATCGCTACAAACACTTGGGTGGTTGGCCTCTGGCAGAGGTTGATAATGCTTCAACCAGCCCTACTTCCTGAAAAGTTTACAATAAAAAAGGCGCCCTAAAGCGCCTTTTTATCAACCTGTTACAAAACTCAAAATGCGTTTATCTTATGCAAAGTTGGTTATGTAAGTGTTAAGAATATTCTAAAACAACAGTATTCTAAAACTTTATTAAAGCTTATCAGCTTCGGTTGACAAGTACTGTGCAACGCCATCTGGAGTAGCAGTCATACCTTTGTCACCGTCTTTCCAGCCTGCAGGACAAACTTCACCGTGTTTTTCGGTAAACTGAAGTGCATCAACCATACGGATCATTTCGTCGATATTACGACCAAGAGGAAGATCGTTTACAACCTGGTGACGAACTAGGCCAGCTTGGTCGATCAAGAATGAAGCACGGAAAGCAACACCTGCTTCTGGATGCTCTACGTCGAATGATTGGCAAATTTCGTGTTTTACGTCAGCTACAAGCGTGTAACCAACTTGGCCAATACCACCCTTGTCTACTGGAGTATTGCGCCATGCGTTGTGACTGAATTGCGAATCAATTGATACGCCGATAACCTCAACACCACGTTTTTTGAACTCCTCTAAACGATGATCAAAGGCGATAAGCTCAGAAGGACAGACAAAAGTAAAATCTAACGGATAGAAGAAAATAACCGCGTACTTACCTTTAATAGACTCTTTTAAATTATAGTTATCAACAATTTCACCATTGCCGAGAACTGCTGAAGCGTTGAAATCTGGCGCTTCTCTTCCTACTAATACACCCATTGTGACCTCCAATTGATCATGACTGATTAAACGACGCAGCATTATAATCAATCCCATGTCAGCAAGGTGAGATTTTCAGAGTAATCGATTTTTACGATTAGATTGAACAAGAGTTAAACACTAAGAGTTCAATCAGCACCACTTTCAATCAAATCTCTTTTCAATAATGTCTCTTTTTCAATCAAGAATGAGAACTAAATACGATTTTTCATGATAATTCAATTGACAATCATTCTCATTCGCATAAAATATTAGTATACCAAGTAAGAGAGATTAACCCACCATGTACGTTTGTTTGTGTAGAGGTATTACAGACTCACAAATTAAGAAGGCTGTAGACGAAGGCAAGGCTAAATGCATGCGTTCATTGTCAGTTGAGTTAGGCATAGCAGGAGACTGCGGGCGCTGTGGTAAAGTTGCAAAACAACTTTTAGAACAATGGGCTATGCCAGAAGTAGCCTTCAATAACGTAGCTTGATGCTGAATATCAAGTAAACTTTGATTAACTGGCCTTCCCGAAAACACAGACCGGTTTCTGCTCTTGTAAAAATATTCTTTTAAAAAGCATGCATTAAAAAAGCCGCATAACGCGGCTTTTTTAATGTCTGGCAATTAAGTAGCTCTTAATAATAAAAGCTTGAACTCGGGCACACTAGCCTCGAGCTTCTTTAATCACGTCTTGAAGCTCACCTTTCTGGAACATTTCAAGAATGATATCACAGCCACCGATTAACTCCCCTTTCACCCATAGCTGTGGGAAAGTTGGCCAATTAGCATAATTTGGTAATTCGGCTCTGATATCCGGATTCTCTAAGATATCAACATACGCAAACTCTTCTCCACATTGCATCAAAGCCTGCACCGCTTGCGCCGAGAAGCCACACATTGGCAACTTCGGAGACCCTTTCATATAAATAAGAATGTCGTTTTCAGAAATTTGTTGCTTGATTCTGTCTAAGGTTTCCATCGAGGTTCCTTTAATAATTCGAGTTAACGCATAAGATTGGGATCTTAATATAAGGTTTCAACCTATGGCTAGCTGAATCCGAGCCATAGAAAGATTTTAATCTCAATAAACCATGCGGCATATAAGGTTTTTGCTGCAAAAAATCGATTACCAACAAAAAGGTCTAACAAATTAAGACCATTCTTACTACAATAGCGGCGTTTATTCGTAAAACTCTCTTACTTTAAAAATATAAAAGTTATTAAGGAGCTTTCAAATGGCTTTTGAACTACCAGCACTTCCTTACGCAAAAGATGCGCTAGCGCCAACAATTTCTGAAGAAACTTTAGACTTTCACTATGGTAAACATCACAACACTTACGTTGTAAACCTGAACAAACTTATCGAAGGTTCTGAGTTTGCCGACGCTTCTCTCGAAGACATTATTAAAAAGTCATCTGGTGGTGTTTTCAATAACGCAGCTCAAGTTTGGAATCACACATTTTACTGGAACAGCATGAGCCCAAATGGTGGTGGAGAGCCAACAGGTGATTTAGCGGCAGCTATCGATAGTGCCTTTGGCAGTTTCGCAGATTTCAAAGAAAAGTTTTCGCAGTCGGCAGCAACTAACTTCGGCTCAGGTTGGACTTGGCTAGTCAAAAAATCTGACGGCTCACTTGATATTATGAATACTTCTAATGCAGGTTGCCCGTTAACAGAAGACGGAATTACTCCATTATTGACCGTTGATGTATGGGAACATGCTTATTACATCGACTATCGTAACGCTCGTCCAAAATACCTCGAAGCATTCTGGACACTGGTAAACTGGGATTTCGCGGCGAAGAACTTCGCTGGTTAATTCAGCTGATATACCCAAAAGGCCTCAAGTTTGAGGCCTTTTTTATTGAATAAAGATTTACATTAACAGCTCATTTGTTGCTTTTCCCATTGATGCTGTCGTCTTAAAGCTCTGTATCGGTAAGCATTTTTCTCTTGCTTTTCTTTGAGACGATAACGCGAAATCAACTTTTCTAATTTATCGCATCTTTTTCGTTTTAAGCTCAACGAATTGTTGCCCTTTGTTGCAGCCTTGGCTTTCACGACGGTTATCGATTTCGACTCTTCCCACTTTGTTACATTTATGGAGTCCGATAAAGTAATCGCTTCGGCATCTTTTTGTCTTGTATCCGAATAGACAAGATTTCCCTTGCTGTCTCTCGATACATAAATCGCTGATTGCTTATTCCCTTCGATTGGCTCGTCTGCGAACAGATTTAACCCAGAGACCATAAAAATCATTAAAGTAGCAGCACTTGTGGAGTGCTTAATTAAATAACAGGCTGTTTGTTTTAAATTGTTAGTCATCTGCTAATCCTTCAGTTGCTCTTTCAAATCCATACTGCAGAATTATATAACAGCCAAAACTTAATCAGAGTCGGATAAAATCATTCAGACTTGTGCGTTATTTCTTATAAAAGGTGTAGGCGATTAGTTTGAGATGGCTATACAAGCACAATTTCATATTGAAATATTTTAGTGTTTCACATTTTATCCACAGGAAAAACACAGGGTTGTTGATGGCAATTTAAGTTCACTTTTTGTACTCTTTTCATCAACAACAATTCACAGCGGACAGGGAGTCATAGCCTGCTGAAACCATAATAAAATAAAGAGAATCCTCTCCAAATTATGAGCGCCTTCCGGCGCTCTTTTATTTTAATAATCTAAAAAGTCCAATATTTAAAAGGCTACTCGACCAGTTCATAACACGGGTTATACGCCTGCTCGCCTAATTTCATTCGCTTTTGTTCAACGAATTGTCGCAAGATTTTATCCAGAGCGGACACGATTTCAGGATCTCCTTTGAGTTGGAACGGGCCTTTGTCCCTAACCGCTGTTACCCCTTCTGTCTTAACGTTACCCGCTACGATACCAGAAAAAGCTCGGCGTAAATGTGCCGCTAACTCGTGAATGGGCTGATTCTTAGATAAGTTAAGGTTACTCATTGCTTCATGAGTTGCCGCAAAAGGTTGCTGAAAATCCATCGGAATATGTAACTTCCAATTGAAGTAAAATGCATCAGCCGTTTGCTTACGATACTCTTTAACCATTTTCACTCGTTCATTAATATGCCGCGCAACTTCTGATGGGTCGTCGATAATAATCGATAAGTATTGCAGAGCTTCTTCACCTAAAGTTGACTTTATAAATTCCGATATTGATTCAAAGTAATCTGCAGATGAAGCAGGTCCTGTAAGTACTAACGGAAATGGCATTCCTTTATTTTCAGGATGCAATAAAAGCCCTAAAAGAAACAACAACTCTTCAGCCGTCCCAACACCGCCAGGAAACACAATGATCGCGTGTGAAAGTCGAGCAAAAGCTTCGAGTCGTTTTTCAATATCAGGCATGATAACCAGTTGATTTACGATTGGATTGGGGGCTTCGGCTGCAATTATTTCCGGTTCTGAAATCCCAATAAATCGAGAGTCCACTAATCGTTGTTTTGCGTGAGCAACTGCCGCACCCTTCATTGGCCCTTTCATAGCCCCTGGACCACAACCGGTACAAATATCAAAGTTTCTCAAGCCAAGTTGGTAACCCACTTCTTTCGTATAATCGTACTCGGTACGGCTAATCGCATGGCCACCCCAGCACACCACCAAATTTAAATATTTAATTGGGTTTAAAACCCCAGCATTTCTTAAAATATGAAAGTTCGCACTGGTAATGTCTTTGCTTTCAACAAGATTAAACCGACCGCTATGAAGTACTTGAAGATGTGAGTAGATTAAATCTCGTAATGTCGAGAATAAATGCTCCTGGATACCTCGAATCATTTCACCATCGACAAAAGCACTGTCAGGAGCGTTCGTCACTTGTAATTTAACGCCCCGATCGGTCTGCAATATTTCAATTTCAAAATCTTTATGCGCTTCAATGATATCTTGGCAATTATCATGATCACTCCCAGTATTTAAAACCGCTAGTGAGCACACTCGAAAAATTTCTTTCAGTTGATGATGCTTTGGGTCAGTAAGCAAGCTTACTTCGTATTTCGATAAAACATCCAGGCTTCCTGCTGGATTAACAGTTGTAGATATAGGCACTCTATAAAACCTCAAAAATTTGATAACTAAATTTATGGAATAGTAATTGGCATTCAATGACAGCTTATCACCGACCAATGTAGGCCACTAAGCAATATTTAAATTGATCGATACTTGAATTGATCGATAATTGAATTGATCAACATTCGAACTGTTCGATATTTGAACTACGCAATATTGGTTTGGTTGCGACCTGACTCTTTACTTTTATACAACGCTTGATCGGCTTTCTCAATCCATTTTTCATGACTTTTTAATTCATCGTTAAATTCGCAAATTCCTATGCTTATCGTAAATGCTATTTCTTGACCTTCATGCTTGACTACCAGCTTTTCGATATTTTTACGCAATCTTTCGGCAAAAATGGTGGCATTTTCAGCGGAAGTACTGGGTAAATAAACCACAAATTCCTCCCCGCCATATCGTCCTGCTACATCAGACTTTCGTACCATTTTTCTTAACAAGGCTGACGTTTGACGGATTACTTCATCTCCCGCCTGGTGACCATAGGTATCATTAACCGATTTAAAATGATCAATATCAAAAATCAAAACGCTAGAAGACGTTTTGTATCGCTTACATCGATCAAACTCACCTTGAAAACTTTCTTCCCAAAATCCTCGATTGTATAACTGTGTTAACCTATCCGTTCGGCTTAAACTTTCGAGTTCCAAGTTTAAACGAGTCATTTCTTTTTTGGAGGTTGCAACATCTGTTACATCGTAAACTAATAAACATACATGACTGACCTCATCATCAGAAGAGGTTAAAGGGATCATAGTTGCGTTCTGATACATATAGGTTTCGGTGCCGGTAATCGGGCGATAATTTTTAAATTTGAATAAATACGGACGCTGCTCCCAAGTTGAAAAAGCTCTGCTTCTGAGTAAGAAAACCGAATCAATTTTATGTTTAAACCAAGCTTCAGGAAGCTCTGGAAATACTTCAAAAACATTTTTATTGATCGCTTGATTGTCCGACTTTCCAGAATGATCTTGCATAAAACGGTTCCACATTTTTATTGTGTAACCGGGATCCAAAACAATTAAACCAACGTCAACATTGGTTAACATCCCCATCATCCAATGGAGTTCGTTTATTTCTGCTTTGTCCAAAGATTGTTCTGTCATGATGAATAAAATGAAACTCGATGGTTAAGTTCTTCAATTGAATCTTCACTGAACAAAATCAACAGATCACAACTGACATTGTATCCTTCGATAGTGTAATGAATTTCAATTGCTAGGGTTTCTTTCCATGTAACATTTTCTGGTTTTATCAATTCAGCAATATTGCAGTGTTGACCTAAAATTTTAGGATGTCCCTGACTAAACTGAATATCCAGCTGCTCAGCAAATGTTTTTAGAAATGCGCCGATAAGTATACTGGTAATATCCATGAGCAATTCCAGCTCAACATTACTGTTTAGCTCACCTTCAAACTTCATCAGACGCGCAATGTCCTGAAAGCTTGAATCATTAAAAATAAGCAGCGCTTCACCTGAAACACCATTACCAATAAACCCCTGACAAACGGACGAAACCGTCTCCTTGCTCTGAATTGCGGTCAGTGCCATTTGCAAATCGCTAACTTCGATTGTATTAACATTAGGGATGGGCAGTACGACAAATGCATCGAGCAATTTAGCGAGCAATTCCGCAGCTCTCCCCATCGATACATTGGCTATTTCTTGATAGCTATCCCGGAGCGGAATTGACGACTGCTTGAGTTCGTCAATGCTTTGGTTAACAACTTTGGTTGTTTCAGATAATAACCCATGCTCTTCCAGAATCATGGCAATTTGATCGGCATCGGATGGCTTTTTGATGAACGCAATGGCACCAAGAGACATCACGCGCTCCCGTGCGGTGGGTTGGATATCACCTGACACAACGATAACTAGACAGTTAAGCTGCTGATTAAAAATGTTTTCTAATACTTGATAACCATCCATTTCGGGCATGGTTAAATCGAGAAAAAGAACTTCTGCTTTACCATCTTTAACTGCCGCTAAACCTTCATTTCCATTGGTCGCAAAGCTGACTTCAATATCCCAGTTCTCGGGCAAACTACGTGCTATTTGCTTGCGAGCGAGCGTCGAGTCATCACAGATGGTTACAGGTATTGGCATAGAGTTTGTATTAAATAGCTACCTTTGTTCTCTTAACTGTAGGCACAGATAGCAGATTAAGCAATGTCACCTAGGTCATCAGTTGAAAATAAATTCGTCAAAAAATCTTGGAATATCAATATCTAACGACTCTTGAGTGACCGTGCGTTCTATTTCATCATTGAGGTTCATTCGCGCTAAGTCGAGATCTTTAACTTCTATGAAGTGTTGATGGCGAACATTATAAAAAAGCTTAACAACCGGTCTTAATGGTGACTGTTGATTGGACTTGATCACAACTCCCAATTTGCCACTTTTCAGCTCAACCAAACTACCTACAGGATAAACTCCCAGACATTTGATAAATTGAGAGACCAAAGCTCCGTCAAAATGTTTTCCAGAATCATCCAATAAAACCTTAAAAGCACGACTCGACACCACTCCGTCTTTGTAACACCGAGAAGCTGTAATCGCATCGTAACAGTCGCAAATCGATGCCATACGCCCATATTGTGAAATCTCTTCACCGCTGAACTTATTGGGATACCCGGAACCATCAAGTTTTTCATGATGCAACGCAATCACTTGGCGAGAAATATCTGGCAAGCTATCGATGGCCTGAACGGCTTCAATTCCATACTCAACATGACGTTTCATTTCTTCATATTCCGCCGGAGTCAGTCTACCCGGCTTTTTTAATATCGCATCATCGACTTTGATTTTACCAATATCATGGAGAAACCCGCCCAAAGTCAGCTGGCGGATAATTCGTTGCTCTAATCCGATATACTTACTGAAGGCTGCGAGTAATACAGCAACATTTATGGAATGTTCCAATAAATAGTCGTCTTTTGTTCGCATCATTGCTGCGCAAAGCATTGCATCTTGATTATCAAATAGGCTTTCAATAAATTGATCAGACATATCAACTAGCGATTCGATATCAAGCTCCTGACCGCTAGCAAAATTTTCCATTGCTTTTGCCTGCAACTCTTTTGCCTTTTGATAAAGCGCTCTCGCATTAGTAAGACTGTCACCAAAGCTTTTATTGCTTTTAAGTTTGTTCCTTTTGGCCGGAGTGGGATCAAGAGGCTGCACACTGGGAGTTTCGGACTTAATCTCTCGTGCTGTGTCAACTATCACACTGACAACGCCGGCATTTCGAAGACTTCCAATCGCGGCCTGGTCACGCAAAATACCCTTTTGCGCTATGCGGTGTGAACCGCTTTCTCCAGTAGCCTTAACCTTGGTTTCGGCAATCGCCTCCACGTACATCCCAGGCTGTAAATCGTCAATCGATAGTTTTTTGAACATGTTTCAGGCTATTTGAGAATAAGTTAATTCTATGATTCGTCTACCAAGTATAGACATTATATGAGTTTTCACATTTCGAAATCGCCACTCAGACTGGCTTTAATTGAGCCGAAAGCATTGGATAAAAGAATGCCGTCATCAATCAACGAGCCTTAATTACTTTCCAGCTATATGAGAGACTCCAGCCCCTAGAACCGGAGTATTATGGAAGACCATCTCGAGAAGTCATCCACTGGGACAGTTAATCATTTTGCCCCAGTGAGTGATGAATAGAAAAATTAGAGGAAATTATAGACTAGATTAACGATGGCTTTTCTATCGGTATTTTCGAAGCCAGGATCAACTTCAGTGTTGTGCTGTACCTCATAGCCTAGACTCAGTGCCATAGAGCTATTGATATTGACAGATAAAGCCGACACAGACTTGTAAACATCGAACTCTTCGCCAAACTCAAAAACAAACTCTTGTTGAAATACAGCATTACTCGAAACAGACTGCTTATAATTCGCTGCTAAACGAATAACTTCTTCTTCTTGAGTTAAAAAAGCTTGTTTTTCTTGAAAACGACGAAGACCATAACCAATCTCGCCATCAAATTCTTTCTCTTTATCTTTAAAAAATACGCGACCATAACCTAATGAGAAGTTAGCAATGTAATCATAACTGGTGAAATTCTCATCAGCATAATCAACTAACGCGTAGGTATACGATTTTTCGGTATATTTATATCCCGACTTTGCATAAAAGTAAGTTCGATCAGCGGTTGTTTTAACGACTTTAACTCCATTTTCCTCAACTTCAGATTCCGCTTTGTAAGTTTCTAAGCGAAACTCTTGCTTCCATTTTTCTGCTTCATAGGTAACATTGACTTTACCATTAGTTGAACTGTTATTGGTATTACCACTGGAGTCTACAATACCAAGTTCTGCTTTTCCCTTCCAAGGGGACTCTTGTTCTGATGAATCATCAGCCCATACCTGCGAAAAAAGAAACGAACTGAACCCTAGAATTAATAATCTCATATCAACCTCTTAAAATCCTTACGACTAAAGTTGGCGCGAAGTTTAACATTAACTGCAAACTCAATAAATTAAATTTTCGCGTAATGAGAACCGAGTTCAATTGAAAAGTTTTACTCGAATTGAGTTTGAACTTTTTCGATTAGGAGAGTCTCAGATTAAGAGACTCGATTTAAGATGGAATAATTCTCACAGCACCCGTATCGGCACTACTCGCCATAAACGCATATGCTTTCAATGCAGTAGAAATTTCTCGGTTTCTATCTTTCGCTTGCCATGATTTTGAAGACGCGTCTTCTTTTTGCCGTCTCATTAGAAGCTCATTATCTGAAATAACAATATTAATTTCTCGTTTAGGAATATTAATGATAATTTCATCACCAGTTCTAATTAAGGCAATTGCACCTCCACTTGCAGCTTCAGGCGACACATGACCAATAGATAGACCGGAAGTACCGCCAGAAAAACGACCATCCGTAATAAGTGCACATACTTTGTCTAACTGCTTTGACTTTAAGTAACTGGTTGGGTACAACATTTCTTGCATTCCAGGCCCTCCTTTTGGACCTTCGTATCGAATCACGACAACATCACCGGGATTTATTTCGTCATTCAATATGGCGGACACGGCTGACTCTTGCGACTCAAACACTAGAGCAATACCTTTAAATAACAGAGCTTCTTTGGCAACACCTGCGGTTTTTACAATGCAACCATTTGGCGCCAAATTACCAAATAAAACAGCTAACCCGCCATCCTGACTGTACGCATTTTGAACACTTCGAATGCACCCATTTTCTCGGTCATCATCATGATCATCATACAAACAATTTTGATTGAAAGCAGTTTGAGTTGCGACTCCTGCTGGGCCCGCTCTATAAAACTTACTTGCGCTTGTATTATCCAATTGCCAAGATGTTAATTGAGCCTCCATTGATGTTCCGGAAACAGTTTGGTTACCGAAGTTGATCAGACCGGCTTTGTTTAACTCTCCCATTATTGACATGATCCCGCCTGCTCTGTGCACATCCTCCATATGATACTTAGAAGTGCTTGGAGCAACTTTACAAAGATAAGGCGTTTCTCGAGACAAGTGATCGATATCACTCATATTAAAGTTAATATTTCCTTCATGAGCTGCTGCTAATAAATGTAGAACTGTATTAGATGAGCCTCCCATTGCAATATCTACTCGCATGGCATTCACAAAACTTTGTTGGTTCGCAATATTACGTGGTAATACAGCTTCATCATTGTCTTGATAGTACCGCTTAGTTAGTGCAACTATATTTTTTGCTGCGTCTAAAAATAATTGTTTCCTCAATGCATGAGTCGCTAACAAACTTCCATTTCCGGGTAATGCTAATCCTAAAGCCTCCGTTAAACAGTTCATGGAGTTAGCGGTAAACATGCCTGAGCAAGATCCGCATGTAGGGCATGCATTTTTTTCAATAGTCGCACAATCTTCATCAGATACGGTTGAACTTGCCGCTGCGACCATTGCATCGACGAGATCAATTTTTATTTCCTTTTCACCCAATTGCGTTTTGCCTGCTTCCATTGGCCCACCGGAAACAAATATCGTTGGAATATTCAACCTCATTACTGCCATCAACATGCCTGGAGTGATCTTGTCGCAATTTGAAATGCAAACTAATGCATCAGCACAATGAGCATTTGCCATATACTCCACTGAGTCCGCAATTAACTCTCGAGAAGGTAAAGAATAAAGCATGCCAGCATGCCCCATTGCAATGCCATCATCCACTGCAATGGTATTGAACTCTTTTGCAATTGCTCCATGTTTTTCTATTTCTCTTGCAACGAGCTGACCAACATCTTTCAAGTGAACATGACCCGGAACAAATTGAGTAAACGAATTACAAACTGCAATAATCGGTTTTCCGAAATCTTGATCTTTGACGCCAGTTGCTCGCCACAACGCACGAGCGCCCGCCATATTTCGACCGTGTGTTGTTGTTCGAGATCGTAGAGTCGGCATACGTTTTCCTATTTAAAAATACTTAACTTTATACAACCATTAACTTCATTTGCATTTACGACTATTTATCAATAGCGAGTCAACTTCGCAAACCATCAAGAACTATGAAGCTCGCAGGGTTCATCATGATAAATTTTATCTAACCACCCCCACTGGTCATCTGTTTCACCACTAAACAATCCAAAAAATTGCGTCTGTAACTGTTCAGTGATAGCGCCTCGACATCCAGCTCCGACTATTTGGCCATCAACACTTCGAACGGGAACAATTTCAGCAGCAGTGCCGGTCATAAAAACTTCATCAGCCAAATAAAGTGCTTCGCGCGACAAGTTTGCTTCGACCACTTGATGCCCGTTTTCTCGAGCAAGAGTCATAATAGTATCGCGGGTTAACCCAGGTAAAATCGCCGCGGTTGCCGGAGGTGTGTAAAGCGTTCCGTTGCGCACAACAAATATATTTTCGCCAGAGCCTTCGCTAATGAAACCATTAGTGTCAAGCGCAATTCCTTCTGCGTACCCATGACGTTTTGCTTCTTCAACGACTAATTGAGAAGATAGGTAATTACCCCCTGCTTTAGCCGCTGTCGGAATTGTATTTGGAGCAACTCGCTGCCAGCTTGAAACACCCACATCAACGCCTTGCGCTAAACTTGTTTCTCCTAAATAGGCGCCCCACTCAAAAGCTGCGACAGCAACGTCAACCGGATTATCAAAAGGTAAAACGCCAATTGAATTATAACCACGAAAAGCAACGGGCCTTATGTAAGAGGCAGACAATCGGTTTTCTAAAACCGCATCTCGACACGCTTGTTCTAGTTTCTGCGCAGAAAATGGAATTTCCATTCGATAAATTTTTGCTGAATCATAAAGACGTTTGATGTGGTCTTTAAGTCGGAAAATTGCCAGACCGTCACCAGTCTCATAACATCGAATGCCTTCAAAAACTGAAGATCCATAGTGAATAGCATGACTCAGCACATGTACTTTTGCGTCATGCCAGTGAACGATATTACCATTAAACCATATGTAATCAGGCTGCTTGATAGCCATTACCATTTCTCCCCGTTTTTTGATTCAAAGACTTTTGATTTCTAGACACTTGCTTACCAGACTCATGCTCTAAAGGTTGCGATTTGGTTGAATGCATACTTTGTTGTGCCGTTTGTTGTGAGCATTCAAATTTATGAGAGTGCTCTAAAAGAAAATACTCCAACGCATCGCATATTGCTTGTTGACTCGCTAAGAAAATACTCTCCGAGCATCCAATCGAGCTCCATGAATAATCTTTATATCGAGACTGAATCCAGACATGTGTTGTCGCAGCTGTCGCACTCTGTGGGTCGAGAATTCTTACTTTGTAGTCAGCAAGTTCACAATTCTCTATTTCTGGCCAAAAGGGACCTAATGCATGACGTAATGACTTATCTAATGCTTCAACCGGACCATTAGCTTCTGCTGCTGACCAGACCACTTGTTCATTAATTTTAACTTTAGTTGAAACATGATGACGGGCAACTTGATTGCTATCAACAAAGCTATTCTCTATTACTTCTAATACGTTGAAGGGACGTGAAAAACCTGTTATCTCTCGCTTTAATAGTAACTCTAATGAGGCGTCCCCTTCCTCAAATTGAAACCCTAATCGTTCACTCTGTTTTAAGCTTTTCAGAACTTTTGATAAATCTATATTTTCCTTATCAACATTGTTTAAATTTACAGTTTTTAATTTGTGCTTTAAGTTCGATTTGCCTGACTGATTAGACACTAAGATGTGACGCTCATTTCCAACAGACTCAGGAGGAATATGTTCATAGCTTTGGCTAAATTTAGATACAGCACTGGCATGTAATCCTGCTTTATGAGCAAAAGCTGATGAACCAACAAAAGGAGCATAAGGCTGTGGGTTTTGATTAGCTCTATTGGCAATCTTTCTCGAAAGCTCAGTCAGTTGCAATAAATTTATATTTTCATTAATTTTGAAATCAGTTTTTGATGCAAGAATAGGAATTAAACTGGTTAAATTTGTATTACCGCATCGCTCTCCATACCCATTGATACAGCCTTGAACGATCTGACACCCTCCATCTAAAGCAGCAAGACCATTTGCGACACCCAAGTCACAATCGTTATGCGCATGAACGCCTAACGAGCAAGAGAACTTAGCCGTAAGTTCTTGTACAGTTTGTTTTAATGGTTCTGGCAAACATCCGCCATTGGTGTCGCATAAAAAGATTCCTTCTGCACCAGCATCTAAAGCGCACTTTACGATATCAAACGCCAGTGCTTTATCTTCCTTGAAACCATCGAAGAAATGTTCAAAGTCGATCCAAACTCGTTTTTTAAACTGCTTACAAAACTGTATCGATTCAGCTAAAGTTCGAAACGCTTCATTAGTTGTGGTTTCAAGTACATTTTCAATATGAAACCGGGAGCTTTTTGCGACTAAAGTTACGTTTTCTGCTGAACATTGAACTAGCTTATTCAACAAAAATGAGTCTTTTGCTTTTTCATCTGGCTTGCAAGTCGCGCCAAATGCAACTAATTTTGAGGTCTTTAATGGATAATTGGAAAAGAATTCAAATGCCTCATCATCAACTGCATTCGCTCCAGGCCAACCTAACTCAATAAAGTCGATCCCAAAATTGTCGAGCCATTGGGCAATTTGAATTTTATCCTGAGCAGAAAAGTGGATGCCTTGTGTTTGAGCTCCATCTCTTAGAGTTGTGTCGTAAAGATACACAGATAAGCCTCTATCAAGTTGCATAACTTAACGCTCCCGAATTAAATGATTTAGCTGTCTCAACAACTTGTCGTTTATTTTTCTCAACTAGTCCAATATATTCAACGTCAACAAGTTTTTTTAGTTGCTCTAATAAATTATCTATCGATTTCGATCCAGCAACAGTTAACTTAATTGCAAACTTTTGTTGTTGGTTCGTCGTAATATCACAGTGACAAACAGAAAATCGGCGATGCCGTACAACACGGAAAATTCGCTCAATAGCGCCATAGGAATTAGTGACTTCCATTGCTATTTCTCTCATTTTTGATTCTCCTCTAACATCATTTCATGATTCGCGGCACCCGGTGGCACCAAAGGCCATACCTGTTCATTATTGTTTATACACACTTGCAGAAGACACGGACCACTTTGTTCAAGCAGCCAGTTAATACCTTGTTGTTCATGGTGCGACTTGTTAATTCTCTTTGCACTCAATCCAAATGCCTTTGCGACAGAAACAAAATCAGGGTTATCAGACAGGTCGACTTCGCTGTAACGGTCTTTGAAAAATAAATGTTGCCACTGTCTAACCATTCCAAGAGCAGAGTTATCGATTAGAACTATCTTCACCGGAAGTTGATAGCGAATTAGAGTCATGAGCTCTTGAATATTCATTGCAAAAGAACCATCTCCAGAAACGTTAATAACGCAATTATTGGGGTTAGCAACTTGAGCGCCAATCGCAGCGGGTAAGCCAAACCCCATCGTCCCTAACCCACCCGATGATAGATGATGGTTTGGGCTTGAAAACTCGCAATGTTGCGCGACCCACATTTGATGTTGCCCGACATCGCAAGCGATAAATGTATTTTCTCTCGCTCGCTTTGACAGTTGTGCTAAAAATCGCGGAGCATAAATGGATGGTCCAGGAGAGTCGTAACGCCAACAAAATTCTTTTTTTAGACTGCAACAATGCCGTACCCATTCACTGTATTCCTGCTTTTGAAGCGCATTATTCAAAACAGGTAAAACGGATTTAAGGTCCCCTCTAATCGATAAATCAGCTTTTCTTAATTTATTAATTTCAGAACCATCAATATCAACGTGTATCACTTTTGCATTAGGAGCAAACTTCGTTAAATTACCCGTTGCACGATCATCAAAACGGACACCAAGAGCTATAAGTAAATCTGACTCCTGTATTGCATGGTTTGCAGCTTGAGTACCGTGCATTCCTAGCATGCCTAAGTTCAATAAATGCTTTGATTCAATGCCAACTGCTTTGAGTGTTGTTACAAATGGAACTTCAACATTGTTCAACAATTTATTAACGTCACCAAGATGCCAGGACGATAAGCAGCCACCTCCTAAATACAGCACAGGCTTTCGACTTCTCGATAACAAACGTAATAATTCGTTTAAGTCAAAAGCCGGTTCTCTCCTATCGTCCTGTTCTGAAAAATGAGTTGTTCTTTTCGAAAGCAAGCTGGATGGGACTTCCGCTTGCTGTACATCTTTGGTGACATCGATTAGTACAGGTCCAGGTCGACCAGTCATCGCAATCTCAAATGCTTGATTTAAAGTCTCGTCTAGCTGGGTTATGTCATCCACTAAAAAACTGTGTTTTACTACTGCAAGCGACAGCCCTAACGTATCAATTTCTTGAAACCCGTCGGTTCCAATCAGCGCACTGTTTACCTGACCGCTTATTGCAATTAACGGAATTGAATCAAGTAATGCGTTCGCTAAACCAGTGACCAAGTTTGTCGCACCAGGACCCGAAGTGGCTATACAAATACCGGGAAGATGACTGCCAAGTGTTGATCGAGAGTATCCATCTGCAGCCAGTACAGCACCTTGCTCATGTCGGCATAAATAATGTTTTATTTTACTTTTCAGTAACGCATCATAAACCGGCATAATAGCGCCACCGGGGTATCCGAATACGTGACGAACGTTTTTCCGTTCTAGAAATTGAACAAGATATTCTGCGCCGTTCATCATGAAGCTATCGTTTGAAATTTAAATGAATTTAGAAAATTTTCACGGTTGGGTCTGGCCATTTCAGGAAGACTAACCATTAATGATTCCATTACAATTAAACAGCAAATCGATAATGCAATTCGTGCCAGTTGCAGTTTTGATAACACGACGTTTCGCCTTTATAAAATTTTAAGTAAAAAAAACCCCGGACTTTTCAGTGCGGGGTTTTTGTCGTTAAGTTTTTTTTAACGCAATAAAAACTCCCGCGGTTCTCTGACGAGGACCACGACTACGAGAATAATAATGCGTTGGATAAATTGGCTCATTGAAACTTCTTATTCTGTTGAAAAACTTAAAGTAAGATTTAATTATTTTTATCAAAAAGAGAAATACAATTTAGTTATATGAAAAAGGCACCATTAAGGTGCCTTTCGTCGGTTTGTTAAGATTCGATATGCTTATTTGCTTTTGCGTCTGAGTAACAGCATTGGTAGAAGCATGACTAATCCCCAAGGTGGAAGGCTACCTCCGCTTTCATAACTGGTGCTGGAACCAGAACCTCCGCCGTTATTCGAACCACCTCCATTTGGTGTATCGTCGCGATCCAACGACTCAAGAGGCACCGCATACAAATCATCAAACTCTGTAGATGCTTCAGTCAATATTTCGTTACTTAAGGCATCTCGAACCACAATTAAGAAGTCGTAATATCCCGTTGGATAACCTGAGTTCCACTCAAACTCCAACTGAACTCGATCGAGCGTACTGTTGCCTTCTATCGTGATGTCATTACTGGTGTACTCTAATTCCCACTCATCAAATTCATTTAGGAAAAGCACTTCAACGTAAACTTCTGATGATTGAAAGTCTGAGTCAATATCAAAACCTAAACCGAAACTGCTATAAAACCCATCGTTATCAAAGTCATCAAGTAAGTCTAATTGAATGTCATAAAACCAATAACCACTGTCATAAACGTCTTCATTTAATCGATCTTCTAGTGGTAAATAAGCTAAGTCAAAATCATCTTCTGAACTGTAAGTTGCCACCACTCCTGCATACCCGTACTCGTACAAATCGATCAAGATGTCATATTCATCTGTTGGGTAGTCGAAGTTCAGAACCGTTGTTACCGAATAATCGTCAGTTCCACTCTCACCAAACACATCAAATACATTGGTAACGTGATATTCAATCCAGGGACCACCATTTCGGCTTATGTACATCACAGCATAAAGTTCAGCAAAGTCATAGATAGTGTCAGCATCGAATTGAATTTCAAACTCGCTGTAAAAGCCATCACCATCAGCATCATCGATTAAATAGCTGTAAGCGTCATAAACCCAAAACTCATGAGAGCGAGTCGACTTAGTCACTTGCTCGGGACGAACTTTTCTTTCGGTGGATTTAGAATTGAACTTAGGTTTATCTGCGCCGGACTTGGCCTCAACTCCTTCGTCAGAAGTTACTACCTGAAGAACTTGTGAGTCGCGTCCATCACGTTTGGCCGCTTTTTTCACTTCTTTTGAGTTGGTTTTATTCGCAGCACTTTTTGCGAATCGAGCATTTGCGTCGATGCCTGATTTTAAGCTTTGCTCAACTTTGGCATTATCTTTACTTTGACTTGAGTTCAAGGCAGATTTTGATTGCTCAGCAGAAGCTCCAGTCGCGAGCAACGCGGCTAAACATAACGCAGAAAGAGTTAGTTGTGATTTCATATTTGCTGTCCCATTATTAAGCTTAGGGTCTATTTCAACATTGGTAAACTGAATTGAGGCTGAATAATGCTACTTTTCTGTTAATTACCATTGTCTATTCGTCTTTCTAAGAACTATGCTTTAACTAACCTGTTGAAATTAAACCAATAACTTAATCGAATTCAGAATCTATGCATCATAGCGTGTACGTTCAATTACTTCTCACATTGGCCGCGTCTGTCGTGCTGGTAGCAGTATTTCGTCGACTAAAGTTACCGACCATTCTCGCTTATTTATTGATTGGCTTAATCATCGGACAAATGGGATTTGAGTTTTTTGCGCCCGACTCTAACGCCCACATAGTCGCTGAGATCGGCGTTGTTTTTATGCTATTTACGCTCGGACTTGAGTTTTCTTTACCTAAAGTCATTTCCATGCGAACCCAGGTATTAGGTCTGGGTTCTTTACAAGTAGGTCTTACTCTTGGTCTGTTTTATTTGCTATCAATCAGTCTCGCCCTTCACTGGACCATTGCATTAGTTGCGTCAGCAGCCCTCACCATGTCATCGACTGCCATCGTGACCAAACAGTTATCAGAGCAAAATGAATTTCATCATCGTCACGGCACTCTATCAATCGCGACTTTGTTGTTTCAAGACATGGCTGCGATACCGCTACTGATACTGGTGCCCCTGTTGGCTTCGCATGGCGGAGAAGACCTACCTGTTATTTTAGGTTTAGCCCTGCTTAAAGGGCTGTTTGCTTTTCTTGTCATATTGGCAGCAGGAAAGTGGGTTCTTCCACGACTTTTTTACGAAGTTGCCAGCAGTCATAGCGATGAACTTTTTGTAATGACCAGTCTCACTGTAGCTCTGGTCGCATCCTGGTTTACACAATGGCTAGGATTATCAATGGCGTTGGGCGCATTTATGGCCGGAATGCTACTGGCAGAGTCACAATTTAAGCACCAGATAGAAACAGAAATTAAGCCGTTTAGGGATATCTTATTGGGCTTATTTTTCATTACCATTGGCTCGTTAATAAACCTGCAAATTCTTGCTCAATACTTCTGGCTTATCACCGGGCTGCTGCTCGCTATAATCGTTATTAAATTTGGCATCGTATGGCTCATTTGTCGCTGGTTAAAAGAAAGTACATCTCATGGATTTAAGACTGCGTTAATTCTGTCACATGCAGGTGAACTGGGATTTGTTCTCGTTGGTATCTCAAGTCAAAAAGGGATTGTTGACGAACTGTCAGCATCAATCATCTTGTCGGTTGGCGTTTTGAGCATGTTGGTTTCAACATTTTTGATCCGAAATTCCTCATCAATCACTCGAAAGCTATTACCGAGAACACTCGAAGCAAAACAACAAAGTTCAAGTAAACAGTTGATTTCCGCTGCGACCAAAGAGCTCAGCCAGCATGTTGTTATTTGTGGCTTTGGTCGAAATGGTCAATCTATTAAGCGGTTTCTTGATCGGCTATCGATACCGTCTGTAGTACTCGATCTGGATCCTATGCGAGTGAGAGAAGCCACAACCGCAGGCGAAAAAGTGTTTTATGGGGACGCAAGAAGACGCAGTATTTTAGTAGCCGCAGGTATAGAGTCTTCACGCCTGGTAGTCGTGACATTCGATCGACCTTCAGCAACGCTCGATTTACTCAGTTGCACTCGACAGTATTTTCCTGAAATACCCGTGGTTGTCAGAACGAAAGACGACCGTAATTTAGAAACTTTTCTGCACAGTGGTGCCTCACAAGTTATTCCAGAATCACTGGAAAGCAGCCTTATGCTGGTTGGCCAGGTACTTTACAGCCTTGGCTTGCCTCTTAAAACAATATTGGATGAAATTCAAAAAGTACGCGACGATCGTTATCACTTACTGCAAAGTTTCTTCCATGGTAGCTCCTCGGATTTACTGAGAGTTTTACAGACCCATCATGAACAGTTACACGCGGTTGTATTAAGCGGCTCGGCATTTGCTATTGGTAAACCGATAAAAGATATTAATCTACCGGAAAAAATTTCAATTGAAGCGGTCAAACGAGGCGCCGAGTCTTATGCGCCACCCGACCGTTCATTTGAGCTTAAGCTGGGTGATATCGTCTTACTGTCGGGAGATCCCGATTATATTGAGCGAGCTGAAAACCTGCTAGTTGGAGGGTAATCGCTATTCCATTGAGTGGACTTCGGCTAACTTGGCTTGAATATATTCGCTGTGTCGTAAATGCATTAAGTCTGAAATGCGACGAATGAGATGTTCTTCATAAGCGTGTACTTTTCCATCGGCCAAAGCAACTTTCCAAAGTAATCGAATCAGTCTTATTTTCTGTTCAAGTGAGTAATGATCATTGAGCAGTCGCGTAAACTCATGAAAGTCCGTCGCAAACAAAGCTTTATCTGTCGCAACTTCATACAACGCATTAGCTTCATCATCCGACAGTTCGAACTCCTGCTTAATCAAAGCCAGAATTTGCTCTTGTTCTTCATCTTTGATCTCAAAGTCCATTTTCATTACTTCAATCATCAGAACCGCCGCTGCTACACGCAAGGCGTGTTCAGTGTCTTCTTTTGAAGCTTCTTCAACCGACAGATATTTATCAAAAAATGAACGTAATTTATCTAACATAAGTTAAGTGGTACTCTTAGCAATTGAGTCAACAATATAGTAGTTTTTATGATCAAACCGCAAGTCGCAATCAGTAGTTGTTTACTTGGTGAACAGGTGCGTTACGATGGTCAACATAAACGCTCTCCACTTGTGGTCGATCAATTATCCCCTTTTATTAAGCCAATTTCGATATGTCCTGAAGTTGGCAGTGGTATGTCTGTACCAAGAGCACCAATACAAATGGTCAGCAAAGATCCCCATTCGGTTAATACAATTAGTTTACAGCAAGTCGATTCTCCGTTTCAGGATTTCTCTGCCGATATGGAGGAGTATTTTCGAAAACAAACTGATCGTCACAAGTTCACAGCTGGACTCATTAGTAAGAGTCGCTCACCCAGTTGCGGTGTAACTGACACACCCGTTTTTACTGAATCAAAAAAAATTGCAAGCGGCTCAGGTTATTTTGTCCGTTTATTCCAACAAAAATTTCCGCAAGTGCCAGTGATTGACGAAAACAAACTATCAATTGATGAAGAACGTCATCGCTTTTTAACTTGCAGCTTTGCACTCGGGCGATTTTATAGCTTTAAGCAATTGGATAGAAAAATAGCCTTATCCAGCTTTCATAGCCAGCATTTGCTGCTTTTTCAATCAATTGATGCCGACAAATCAGAAAGATTGAGTGCTTTTTTGGCTCAATCTACCGTTGATAAAGGGTGTGAGCATGACTATTTAGTTGAGGTATCAAAATTATTACAACAACCTTTTGATATTCAAACAGCCTTAGCTGCTTTTGAACACTTTATCGCGCAGCCGAATCAGTTTACCAAGAAAAAACTTGATAACACTAGCCATGTCGCTTTATCTCAACTTTTGGAAAGGTTAAAGTATCGCACTGAAGATCTGAGTGATCCCTGCATGTTCTATGGCAGTATTACAAAAGAAGTAAATGCTCTCCAGTTAAATGAGTTGAAACAAAATGCATTTTTCGCACCTTACCCCGACAAATTAATGTGGAGAAACCGCGAAGAAATTTAATATTTTCCGATTAATAAACTTAACACTGTAATTTAAAAAATTGTAATAAAAACAAAAATGATAAGGAACAAACCCATGACAGCCTATCGTTATACTATCGCGCTTTTCGCTGTTTTAAGTATTAGCGCATGTAGTAAACCCGTCGACAATCAAACCATACAAGAGGATGCCGATAAAAAAGCGCAAGCGTCTTCCTTGCCTCAAGAGTCAAAACAATCGAGTTCTCCTGAAGCATTAACCGCCTCCAATAAAGAACGATTTGATATTTATGCAGACTTCACATTAACAACTGACTTATCACACTTGAGCGATAATCAGAAAAAACTCATCGGCGTTTTAATCGATGCCAGTAAAATTATGGATGAGCTTTTTTGGCGACAAGCGTATGGAAAAAAGTCAACTCTACTGAGCCGTATTCCAGAACAAGATACTAAAAAATTCGCAGAGATTAACTATGGCCCCTGGGATCGACTCAATGGGGATAAGCCTTTTATTAAAGACTTTAAAGAAAAACCTCTTGGTGCCAACTTTTATCCTGAAGATATGACCAAAGCTGAATATGAAGCTTGGCAAAAAAGTCATTCTGAATGGTTAGAAAACAATAAGTTTGCTGAACTTTATACCATGGTTGAAAGAGATTCATCAGGTAATCTTGAGTTGGTTGCTTATAGTGAAAAGTTCAGCGAAGAGCTGAAACAAGCTTCCGATTTATTGTTAAAAGCGTCAGAGTTAGCGGATAACGAAGAGTTTAAAAATTACTTAAAACTAAGAGCAAAAGCGCTTACGTCAAATGATTATCAAGCTTCAGACTTCGCTTGGATGGATATGAAAACCAATCCTATTGAAGTGGTCATAGGTCCAATTGAAACCTATGAAGACATGTTGTTTGGTTACCGAACGGCTTTTGAATCCTATGTACTTGTAAAAGATCTCGAGTGGAGCAAAAAACTTGCAAAGTTTGCGGCTTTCTTACCTGAACTTCAAAAAGGCCTTCCAGTTGAGGACAAGTATAAAGCTGAAATGCCAGGTACGGATGCTGATTTAAACGCTTACGATGTCGTTTATTATGCTGGCCACAGTAATGCAGGTTCAAAAACTATCGCGATCAACTTACCTAACGATGAAGAAGTTCAGTTAGCAAAAGGGACACGCCGATTACAGTTAAAAAATGCCATGCGGGCAAAATTTGACAAAATATTGGTGCCTATTGCACAACAACTTATTAGCGAAGACCAACAACAATTCATTACTTTCGATGCGTTTTTTGGTAACACTATGTTCCATGAAGTTGCACATGGACTGGGCATTAAAAATACGATCAACGGCAATGGTATGGTTCGAACTGCTCTAAAGGAAACAGCTTCTCCTTTGGAAGAAGGCAAAGCGGATATTTTGGGCCTTTACATGATTTCAGAGCTGTTTGAGAAAGGAGAAATTACCGAAGGCAAATTAATGGACAATTATGTTACCTTCCTAGCCGGAATATTTCGCTCAGTTCGATTTGGAGCTTCCTCAGCCCATGGTCGAGCTAACATGGTTCGATTTAACTTTTTTAAAGAAGCGGGAGCTTTCGAAATTGAGCCAGAAACGGGCCGCTTCAAAGTGAACTTCGAAAAAATGACCAAGGCTATTGGCGATTTATCTAACCTTCTACTGACCATTCAAGGAAATGGCGACTATGAGAGGGCTTCTCAGTTATTGCAAACAAAAGGCACCATCACTGCTGAACTTAAACTGCAACTGGATAAACTGACCGCCGCGAATATTCCGGTCGACATAGTTTTCAACCAAGGCAAATCAGAGCTTGGGATTAAATAACCTGATCACAGAACACTTCATAGGCCTCATCAAATGAGGCCTAGCTTATATATACAACTCTGTTTAACTCTTCCGCTTTTCATAGCATTGAATAAATCGAACTTAGCCCGTTTAAAAATTCACCAATAATGACCTATTTCACCTTTATTATTTAGAAAATACCCGCTAATATAAGCTATATTATATTGCACTGCACAATAGGTAGTAGGTATGAATTTAACCGATAAAACTGTTGTTATTACTGGCGGCGCCAGAGGATTAGGGTTTTCAATTGCAAGCCGACTAAAAGAAAAAGGCGCTAATTTAGCCATTATTGACGTTTCAGAAGACACTTTGCGGGATGCAGCAGCATCGCTCCAAGATAGCGCAGGCAAAGTCGAAACTTACCTGTGCAACATTACCGATGAGGCAGCAGTTGAATCCACTTTTGAGGCTATTCACGATGCGTTTGGTTGCATTGATGCGCTAGTTAATAACGCAGGCATCACTCGTGATCATTTATTGGTGAAAGCAAAAGACAATCAAGTTTTAGCGACCATGTCGCTGTCTGACTGGCAGCAAGTTATCGACGTTAATTTGACTGGTGTGTTTTTGTGCGGTCGAGAAGCGGCTAAGTACATGGTGGCCGACAACGCAGGTGTCATCATCAATATCTCTTCGATTTCGCGTCACGGAAATGTTGGACAAAGCAATTACGCAGCCGCAAAAGCAGGAGTTGCAGCGTTAACAACCACATGGGCAAAAGAGTTAGCACGTTACAACATTCGTTCTGTTGCTATCGCTCCTGGATTTATTGAAACCGAGATGACTCAGGCGATCAAACCGCAAGTGCTCGACAAAATAAAACAATCTATACCTCTTGGTACAATGGGCAAACCCGACAACATTGCTCAAACAGTCCAATTCATTTTAGAAAACGACTATATTTCTGGTCGCGTGCTTGAAATTGACGGTGCACTCAGACTCTAGTATTTGCTTGTCAAAGGCATTCTCGATGAATGCCTTTTTCTCGCCTTTCAGCTCATTCAACTATCTAAAAACTTGGAAATTTTTCTAACTGGCCTTGTTCAGCTTCCCCAAGTGCCTGCAACGCCTGTGCATGCAACAGCATTAAATACTCAGTGGTAGCCCCAGTAAAATTAAGACTTTGTGTAGAATCTTTTGCCAAATGACAAGCTAGCACTCCATTATGTAAAGCAAGCTTGACCAAAAGGTTTGTCAAATGTAAAGTAAGCATTACATTATGACAAAGAAGGTTAACTTATCATGACACAGAAGAATTCACTTTTAATCATTGGTGGCAGCGGCTTATTGGTGGTGACGACCATCAATTTGATTGCACTGGCTTTTGGGTTACCTGGTTCACAATTATTTACGAATAGCTGGCTAGCGAGCTGGTTAGCGGTTTACATGGTATTCATTGGTTTCTTTTTTGCCGGAATCGGTCAGTCACTTATGAAACGGCAAACCGAGTCAGACGAAGGGATCATTGAGCCGAAATTTAAACGTTATTCGAAGCGAATGATTGTCGCGTTCCTGTTATATGTAATCGCGATAGTCGCTAGCCATTTTTTATTAAAACTTTCCGATAGCACTGTTTGGCATGCGTTAATCGCTCTACTTCCGGTCACTCCTTGCTTCTTAATGTTAAGAGCAATCCAAACTTTGGTAAAAGAAATGGATGAGTTGCAGCTGCGAATTTTTATGGAGTCGTGTTTATTTGCGCTCGGATGGACCGCTATTGGCTGCATCTCAATTGGTTTTTTACAATTTTATAAGGTAATTCCAACCTTCAGTATATTCTGGGTTTTCTCAGCTATATGTATGCTGTTTGGAATTGGCTCTGCGATGACACATCGGAGATACCAATGAATAACTCTATAAAAGTAAAGCGTGCCGAACGCGATTTAACGCAACAAGATCTCGCAGTGCAAATCGGCGTATCCCGACAAACCATTAATGCCATCGAAAAAGGCAAATATGACCCTAGCTTACCGATTGCATTCAAGCTCGCTGCCGTGTTTAAATGCCGAATCGAGGATTTATTTACACCATAAGGAGTGAGTGATGGGAATAATCGTTATCGTTATGTTACTCATTATTGCTGTGACTTTTCTTTAAAAGCCGATGTCAGTTTTACATCGGCTGTTCGAAGCTTTTAAATAGTTTTTAGTTGTATTTTTCGACCCATTTTTTTAGTTGGTAGATATACATAAACCAGGTTAATCCTATCGCCATAGTTTTATTGTTACTATCAACTTTCTCTCCCATCAACTCGTAGCGCCATTGGTTCGCAAGCTCAATATCGGAAAAGAAACGTTCAAACAATGTTTCGCATACATCAGGGTTCTGCAATTCCTGTGGAATCCATTTTTGCTCAAACGCATAATTCACCGCTTGCTTTAAATCTTTCATTTGCGGTAACTCTCTGAGCAACATGTCTTTCACGTATTCTGCGAATTCGGTTTTCAGCAAAGGAAGAGATTCGGGAGCGACAGCACCACCTGTGCGAGCCTGCGGCTCTGCTGGAGTCGCGTTGAGTACTGTATCGGCATCTGCTATTGCTTCCTCTTGAATAGCATCACCGTATTTTTGTTCCATTTTGGCAATAAGAGCCCTTTCGCTTTCAGATAATAACGAAAAATCACCACCGATTGTTTTCAGTTTTTCAGACAACCTTTCAAAGGCTGCAAGATCGTCTTCAGATAATAATTGTTTTAAACGCTCTAGATGATTTGCTAAGGACATAAGACTCACTCATTAAATTAAACCGCAGCAATTCTCAATCCTTTGTCAACATACGATTGGAGATCCACACCAAACGCTCGATTTTGAACTGCTTTAATTATCCTATATGTTTGGGCAGTTGCATCTAAATCAAGCTTTGACATGTCAATGATACGTTCTCGTTTTCGTCGTTCTTTTCTTTCATCTAAAACCAGCATAACTTTTGGTCTAAGTTTGTAACGAGTATTTGTAGCAATGACGATGCCGACTTCACCATTGGCCATTTCGACGATCGATCCAGGCGGATAAATTCCTCGCCACTCAATGAAGCTGGTGACAAGTTGAGGATCGAAATGTGTCGCACGATGTTTCATCAATATTTTATAGGCTTCCATTATTGGCCTCGATGTGTCGTAACACCGGTCGGAGGTGATCGCATCAAATGCATCAACTACTGACACAAGTCGTGTTGCAGGAGTAATTTGCCCTTCCGATAAACCACGGGGATACCCGCTACCATCCAATCTTTCGTGGTGCGCGTGAGCAACATCAATTGCCACCGGGGTAACGTCTCTTTTTGATAATAAAATTTCATAGCCAAGGTGAGCGTGCTCTTTCATCTGAGTCATTTCATCACCGGTTAATTTACTCGGTTTATTTAAAATATGATCTGGGATTTTCACCTTTCCAATGTCGTGCAACATCCCTGCAATGCCAATATCCTGAAGCTCTTCTTCTGAATGACCGAGAAACTTTGCAAATGCAATGGATAAAATACCAACGTTTAGGCAGTGCTCAGCTGTGTACTCATCTTTATGCTTTATCAAAGTCAACATCAGGAGAGCATTCTCGTTGCGCATGATACTTTTGACGCACTCTTTGACCTGTTCTTTCACAGCTCCAATTTCGAACTCTTCACCGAGCATGACTCGTTCCAAAATACCTTTCACCACACCGATGGACTTCTTGTGTATTTTTGTTGCTTTCGGTATTTCGGTTTGAATCGGCTCGTTTAAATCCTTTTGGAATTTGTCTCGGAGAGTATGAGAGACAGTCGTTTTCGCGCGAAAGCGCTTGTAGTCAACTTCATCTGGGAAGTCGACATACACAAAATCACATTGCTTTTTTACAGACTCAATATCTTCCTGATCCTGAACGGTAAATCCCTGTAATAAAAAGCTGGTCTCGCTCCAATCACGATCGATGTCGGAGACGAACATTCCTACTTCCAATTGATCTGCCAGTACTTTCACTCGCTTAATGTGCGACAAGATCCCGTTATCCTTTCTCTAACTGATTCTTATAAGCATAATCAAAAATTCAATTTTTTGCACTTAGACGTTAAGATTAACAAATTCCTTAAGCTGTACAATCAAATTTCGTAAAACTGGCGTTACAGCATTAGCCTTTTCTGAATTGAAAGATAACGAGTTTTCATCCATATAACAACGCTGGGACAATTCCAGTTGTACAGTCGAAATGTTCTCGTCTGGACGACCATAATGCCGGGTGATATAGCCACCTTTAAAGCGCCCGTTCTCTACTTTGCTGTATCCATCTGTCTCAAATTCTTCAATCAGCTTGGCCAGGCTGTTGCTACAGCTTTTACCCTCATTAGTCCCAAAATTAAAATCTGGGAGCGTTCCATCGAAAAACCTTGGTACCTGTGACGCTATCGAGTGAGCTTCGAGCAATACAGCTCCTCCATAAATCTGTTTAATTTCATCTAATGTTTCAGCGATCGCTTGATGATAAGGTCTCCATATTGCGTCAATTCTCGAATTGATGCTTTCTTCTGTTGGTGAACCTGAGTCTTGATATATGCGCTCAAATGCGAATGTCGAAGTTGGACACAGCTCAGTATTATTTGCACCAGGATAAAGAACCGCGCCATCCGCAGGACGATTCAGGTCAATCACATACCGCGAATATTTGGGTGTAATGAAATAACACCCCTCTTCTCGCATAAAGTCATAAAGTATCCTTAAATACCAATCGGTATCAGCCACTCCTTTGCCAGCATCTGTCATAGTATTAAGAACTGCAGAGGGTATAAGGGTTCCATTATGAGGCATGCTGATTAAAACCGGCTGAGAACCTTTCTCTAACCGATATGGCTCTGGCTCATATTTTGAGTCAGAGTCGAAAGGCCGCCTATCTGGCAGTATTATCGATTGCTTGGCGGCCTCAGAGTCGAGAGTAAACTCCGTATAATGTTCTAAAACATGGCTTTTATTCAGGTTCGATAGCTGCTCTTTCAAAGCTATATCTAAATCCTGCCCTGTCTCCTTAATCTCTCCATAGTTTTCTTCTAACCGCTCCAGCAAGAGCCGATATAGCGCATAACTTAAAGTCGCATGATACTTGTCGTGCGCGCCAATGTGATTGGCGTACTGCCGAATTTGACTCAGAACCTCATAAAGTCCATCGTTGAAGCCAAGCTTCATATAATAGAAAACAGCCAATCTCATATGAGCTAAATGATCGAACATTTCTGGTGCTAAAGTTCGCTCTTCCACTTGATTTGCCAAGTTTTCGAAGTCAAATTTGGAAAAATTTTGCATATAGTTTTGATTTTAATTGCGTCGTAAGACGCTATTTTATACGATTAGAGTTCCAATTTCCTGTCTATACAATTTGTCGCATATGCAAAAGTCTGAATCTCGTTACCTCAAAGTTAAACGCTACATCATGGATGGCATCAAAAATGGCTTATGGAAATCGGGAGAACAAGTACCTTCAGAAAATGAGCTCGTTAAACTTTGCAGTGTAAGCCGTATGACTGCTAGAAGAGCGCTTGAGGAGTTAGACTCAGAGGGAATACTCGTTAGAGTGAGAGGAAAAGGCTCTTTTGTTGCTGAAGAAAAGCACCAAAGCTCACTGTTAGAAATTCGAAATATAAAGACCGAAATCACCGATGCTGGCGACAAGCATAAAGCTTCGTTGATTGAAATGAGTGAAATACCTGCAACGATACAACTACGAGAGCTATTCCAGTTGCCTGAAAACGCTACTCTTTTTCACTCGATAATTGTTCATTACCAAAACGACGAACCGGTGCAAGTTGAAGAGCGCTTTATTAATCCGAAAGTCGCCCAAGACTATCTAAAACAAGACTTTAAAACGACTACACCGAACGAATACTTAACTCAAATAGCTCCGGTGACAGAGGCCGAGCACGTGATTGAAGCAATAGTACCGGAAAAGCAATATTACAATCTTCTCCAAATGGAAACCGATGAAGCAGTGTTGCTTCTCACGAGAACCACCTGGAGCTTTGATCATGCTGTCAGCTACGCAAAACTTTTTCATCCAGGAAAACGTTATAGACTGCAAAGTCGCTTCAAGCCTAAAGAATAGGCGGCATCTGTATAACAACTCACACTTAATCAATTTCAAGACGTCTGACGACCAAAAAACAACTTGTATATACATTTGTTTTTTTGTAAATTCGTTGGCAAGAAAACACTCTTAATGTGAGCAATTCAATGAATCAGAACCGCAATGCACCCGGCCGAATAGTAAGGTCACCTAAAGGCGAGCAATTGAATGCCAAATCATGGCTTACAGAAGCGCCCCTTAGAATGTTGATGAACAATCTGGATCCTGATGTCGCTGAACACCCTGAAAGCTTAGTGGTGTATGGCGGAATTGGCAGAGCAGCCCGCAACTGGGAATGTTTTGATCAAATTATTGAGTCGTTGAAAAGCTTGGAAGACCACCAAACTTTGTTGATTCAGTCTGGAAAACCAGTCGGTGTTTTCACAACACACAAAGACGCGCCAAGAGTTTTAATTGCAAACTCCAATCTGGTTCCTAAATGGGCCACCTGGGAACATTTCAATGAGCTCGATAAAAAAGGGCTGATGATGTACGGTCAGATGACCGCAGGATCATGGATTTATATCGGCAGTCAAGGAATTGTGCAAGGCACATACGAAACATTTGTTGAAGCAGGCCGACAACATTTTGCTGGCAATACTAAAGGTAAATGGATTTTAACCGGAGGCTTAGGAGGCATGGGAGGCGCTCAGCCGTTGGCAGCGACAATGGCCGGCTACTCTATGATTGCTGTTGAATGTGATGAAACCAGAATCGACTTTCGTCTCCGCACTCGTTATGTTGATAAAAAGGCGCACTCAATTGACGAAGCTATGGGTATGTTAGAGGTCGCGCAAAACAATGGAGAAGCAATTTCAATTGGCTTACTTGGCAATGCAGCTGAAATTTTTCCGGAAATGGAAAGAAGAGGAATAAAGCCCGACTTAGTGACCGATCAAACATCTGCTCATGATCCTGTAAATGGTTATCTGCCAATCGGTTGGAGCATAGAGCAGTGGAGAGATAGTGCTCAATCGAATCCAGAAAAAGTAACTGCCGAAGCTCGAAAGTCAATGGCACTGCAAGTTGAAGCAATGGTGAAATTTGCACACGCAGGAATTCCAACTGTCGATTATGGTAATAACATTCGTCAGCAGGCCTTCGATGAAGGATTAAAAAGCGCTTTTGACTTCCCAGGTTTTGTTCCAGCTTACATTCGCCCCCTCTTCTGTAGAGGAATTGGTCCTTTTCGTTGGGCAGCTTTATCAGGCGATCCAGAAGATATTTATAAAACAGATGCCAAAGTAAAAGAAATAATTGCCGATGACCCTCATTTGCATAACTGGCTGGATATGGCGAAAGAACGCATCAGCTTTCAGGGCTTACCCGCAAGAATTTGTTGGGTCGGTCTTGGTCTCAGACATAAACTGGGTTTAGCGTTTAATGAAATGGTTCGTAATGGAGAATTAAAGGCTCCCGTCGTTATTGGCCGAGATCATTTAGATTCTGGATCAGTGGCAAGTCCAAATCGAGAAACCGAAAGCATGCAAGATGGCTCCGATGCTGTTTCTGATTGGCCACTGTTAAACGCAATGCTCAATGTTGCAAGTGGTGCAACTTGGGTGTCTCTTCACCACGGCGGCGGCGTGGGTATGGGCTACTCACAACATTCTGGAATAGTTATTTGCTGCGACGGAAGCGAAGATGCAGATAAAAGAATAGAAAGAGTGCTTTGGAATGATCCAGCAACAGGAGTCATGCGACACGCCGATGCTGGTTATGAAATTGCTCAAAATTGCGCTAAAGAATTTGGTTTAAGTTTGCCAATGATTAACGTTTAAGGAAATCAATGTGAAAGACATTATTTTAACTCCTGGACACTTGACCCTCGAACAGTTAAGGCAAGTTTTTGAATCACAGACAACCATTCAATTGAGTGAATCGTCGAAAGAAAACATCATTAAATCATCAGAAACGGTGCAACAATGCATTGATGAGAACAAAACCGTTTACGGAATTAACACTGGGTTTGGTTTGCTCGCTCAAACACGAATCCCAAATGAAAAATTAAGCTTACTACAAAAGTCTCTGGTGCTATCTCATGCTGCAGGTGTTGGCGAACCGCTTGATGAAGCAACAACTCGTCTTTTGTTAGTCCTTAAAATAAATAGCCTCGCGCAAGGCTATTCAGGCATTAAGCTTGAGACAATTAACTTTTTAATTGAATTAGTTAATCGAGCTGCGCTACCGGTAATACCAGAAAAAGGCTCTGTAGGCGCATCGGGTGACTTAGCTCCTCTTGCTCATATGAGCGCGGTTCTTTTAGGAGAAGGCTTTCTCAAATTAGATGGCGAAGTGATGCCCGCTAATAAAGCATTAAAATCCATGGGAATTGATCCAGTAGAACTATCCCCTAAAGAAGGACTCGCATTACTCAATGGAACACAAGCATCTACAGCCCTTGCACTAAAGGGACTTTTTGAAGCTGAAACTAATTTTGTTTCAGCTTTAGTAGCAGGAGCAATGAGTGTCGATGCACTGATGGGTAGTTTAACGCCATTCGATCAACGCATACATGCAGTGAGAGGACATCAAGGCCAGATTGATGTCGCAAAACACTTACGAGACTTATTGGACAATAGTGAAATAAATAAATCTCATGCTGGTTGCGATAAAGTCCAAGACCCGTATTCACTTCGATGCCAACCTCAAGTCATGGGAGCATGTCTTGATCAGCTACGTTTTGCAGCTAAAACATTACTCACAGAGTCCAATGCGGTGTCCGATAATCCTCTTGTTTTTCATGACGACAATGAAATTCTATCTGGTGGAAATTTTCATGCGGAACCAGTGGCAATGGCTGCCGATAATATAGCGATCGCAGTTGCCGAAATTGGAGCCATATCAGAAAGACGAATTGCTATTTTTATGGACAAAAATATGAGTGGCTTGCCTCCATTTTTAGTGGAGGACAGTGGAGTGAACTCCGGCTTTATGATCGCACAAGTAACGGCTGCTGCACTGGCATCTGAAAACAAAACTTTTGCTCACCCGGCTTCAGTTGACAGTTTACCAACATCGGCCAATCAAGAAGATCATGTAAGTATGGCAACCTTTGCAGCAAGACGATTGACTGATATGAATTTTAATACAGCAGGAATTATAGCTGTCGAGTTGATGTGTGCAGCTCAAGGAATCGACTTTAGAGCACCACTGAAAACATCTGAAAAACTCAGTCAAGCCCATATGTCTATTCGAATACAAGCCGCTTTTTATGATAAAGACAGGTTTATTTCCACCGAAATCAATGACCTTCAGAACTCAATCTTGAATGGAGATTTCAGACAAATTGTCGAAGTTAGCCTTGTTGAACAGTAATGAGTTAAACAGTCAAACTCCGGTGTTGTTTAAATAATTTATAGCTATAAAAAAGCAAAAAATATCGAGGCTTTATGAATAAAGCTAAAGCTTAAGTATAAATATTATGCACTATCTATTTGATTAAAATAGAAAATATTTTCCACTGCTCAATATTTGGACAAATCAAAAGTTCAACTATACTTTCTCTGGGTCATCTTGAATTCATCAGTTGTCGAATGGCACTAATGACATCCTTAAGGTTTCCCAGTCTTGGTTGTTACATTGATTTATTCCTTAGAGTTATAGGAAGCCCGGCTCCCCACCGGGCTTTTTGTTGACTGACATCCGATACTTTAATAACTTGCCTATAAGTTACAAATTCAAAACCTTGCCATGGTTTTCACGATGGATAAACCAGTGAATCATAATAATCACCTGTCAAAATTAAGAGAACGAATAGATTTAATTGACTTAAACTTAATTGAACTAATAGCTGAAAGACAAAAGCTAACTGATGAAGTTGGTCAATTTAAACTATCTCAAAATATACAAACCAGAGACTTGGAAAGAGAGAAAGATTTAATTTTAAAAAAAATCACTCTAGCGGAATCTTTTGGCCTCAGTGCTAACTTTATACACCGCATATTTGATTTGTTAATTGAGCAGTCAGTAAAACGTCAATACCAAATGAGAGTTCCACCAACTGGAGAGTTGAGTCCAAGAGTAGCTTTTTTAGGCGAAAGAGGTTCCTATAGTCACCAGGCATTAGTCAGCTATTTTGAGTGTACTACAGTTGAGCCTGTGCCAGTTGCGTATAAATCATTCCCATCAATTGTTGAAGCTGTGATTAATCAAGAAACCGAACTCGCTATTTTACCAATAGAAAACACAACGTCAGGTTCGATCCTTGAAGTTTATGACTTACTACAAGAGTCAAAACTGTTGATCATTGGTGAAGAAATAATTCCTATTGAGCATTGCATCGTATCGTTATCTCCAGTTACCAAGCTGAGCGACATCAAAACTCTGGTAGGACATCCACAAGCTCTCACCCAGTGCAGTAACTTTAATGCGATCAATGAACATATTAAATTAGAGTACTGCAGCAGTAGCGCTGATGCGCTTGAGCTTATTCTTAACAAAGGTGATGAAGAAGTATGTGCGATTGCAAATGAATTCGCAGCTGAACTTTATAATTTGAGTGTGATAAAAAAGCAGGTTTCAAATGCAGAGCAAAATTTCACGCGCTTTATTATTCTCAGTAAAAATGCTGCACAAATACCCGATTCTGTACCGTGTAAAACATCGCTCGTGCTTTCCACTCAGCAATCGCCTGGTGCTCTAGCAGAGGCTCTTAACGCATTCAAAACGCACCATATTCCTCTCACTAAAATTCAGTCACGCCCCATAATCGATAAACCATGGGAAGAACTTTTTTATATAGATTTAGAAGGTCACCTTGAATCCCTAAGCGTGAAGAAAGCTGTCGAAGACTGTCAGTCTCACTGTCAATTCCTCAAGATCCTTGGATGTTACCCCAACAGTAAATTAGAAAAAGCTGAAATTTATAGGTGAACAGACAACTAGAGCTTTACTCATTTTATAGAGCTCTTGAGCGTCTAGCTCATGTAACTTTGGAAGCCTATTGTCAGTAGCACTGAGATCAGTTTGAAGATTATTTTAGGCATAAAAAAAAGGCCTATCCGGTTGGATAGGCCTTTCTTCTAATTAAATGCCTGGCGATGACCTACTCTCACATGGGGAGACC
>JABXHY010000074.1 GCA_013373375.1 Gammaproteobacteria bacterium | reverse complement strand
TTAACTTTTCATCATTTAATTCCGCGCAAGTTGCATCGTCGTAAACGTTTTCAAAAACTCTACTCCAAACAAGAGTTGAATCAAGGCATTGAAATTTGTCGAAAGTGCCACCGAGGCATTCATAAGACCTACGATGAAATGACCCTAGGTCAGGAGTTCAATTCTCTGCAACTTATACTGTCTGATACAGCGTTATTAAAACACTTTCACTGGGTTGCTAAACAAAAAGTAAAAAGCTAATCATCTTGTTCTTTGTAGGTTTCCCTTAATATTGAAACTGTTCTTATTCGAGAATTTGTTTGCAAAGACTTTTATTTGCTATTTAATTTCAGTTAGTGTTTGATAGATAAGTATTCTTTGCTATTCAATGAGAAGTGAAAGAAATAATGTCAATGCTAAGTCAACTAAATCGTATTAATTATATTTGGATATTAATCTACATTGGAGTTTTAGTTTGGTCTGGTATCGGACCAAAAGATTACATGACTTGGGGATTGGAGGTTGCGCCAGCAGTTATTGGCCTGGTCATTATCGCATTTACATACCAGCGGTTTAAGTTAACCCCACTGTTAAATACCTTAATACTCATTCATGCCATTATTTTAATGGTCGGTGGTCATTATACGTATGCCGAAGTACCGATTGGTGATTGGGTAAGCGAATGGTTTGGATCGGAAAGAAATAATTACGATAAATTGGGACACTTTATGCAAGGTTTTATGCCTGCAATTTTAGCCCGAGAACTTTTGATACGATTGAATGTTGTCAGTAAAAAAGGGTGGCTATTTTTTATCTGCATTGCGATCTGTCTTGGATTTTCAGCTTTTTATGAGTTGATAGAGTGGTGGGTAGCGTTATTGTCTGACGAAGCAGCAGACTCCTTTTTAGGCACTCAAGGATATGTTTGGGACACTCAGTCCGATATGTTTTGGGCTTTAATTGGTGCCACAAGCGCACTTGTCTGTTTAGGGAAGCTTCATTCTGCACAATTAAAATCATAGAGTGATTTTGAGTTAACTCGTTGAAATACAAATCTAGGAAAAAAAACGAGGATAGTTAAACTACTGCATATCGAGATAGTGTCTGAATAGACTTTGTCGAATCACGAATAGGTTTTAACTGCTCTATCTTAAAGCATTAGAAGTAAAACGAAGCATTACCCATCGTACACTTAAGGTGCTTTAATGGTCGACCTGGTTCGAGTTTGTTATGCGAGTACAGCTACTTTTCCAAGTAATTTACAAGGCGGGATAGAGGTTGAAGTTGGAAGAATTTTATTACAGTCTAGAAGAAACAACTCGCGCGATAAAGTAGGGGGTGTTCTTCACTTTGGTGATGGTTATTTTTTTCAATGCTTGGAGGGAAACTCCAGGACAGTGACTGATGTGCTGTCGCGAATCAAGCGCGATACTCGTCACCGAGACTTTAAAATTCTGTCGAAAACTGAGCCCAATAAGAGGCTTTTTAAAAATTGGTCGATGAAGTATGTGCCTGTTGAAACTGTGTTCTCCGATATTATGGCGCGTCATGGCCTCGATAAATTTAATCCCTATCAGTTCGACTCAGACATAATTAATCAGCTATTGGAAGCTTGCGTGTTTGGTGTTGATCCTGTGGCAGAACTTGGAAATGTTGATACGAAAACGCGAGGTTTTACCGGTTGGTTAAAGCGATTGATTAACGGTTAGTGGGTCACCAAAAGCTAGGCTAGCTGAGAAGTTAATACGTGAGTTGTAAAGCACTGAATTTTCGAGATTCAGCGCTTAATAAGTTGTTATCAACTTCAGTTGACGTTTACCAAACATGATCCTCTAAGGTTTTCCAAACATAATCGTCGACACTTGATTAAACTCTTCCACAAAGTGTACTTTCATTCCTTTGCTGATATGAGATGGCAATTCTTTGTAATCACCTTCGCAGGCTTTTGGCAAAATAATCGTTTTGATTTTCGCCCGTCTCGCGGCGATGATTTTTTCTCTTATTCCACCAACAGCGAGTACTTTACCCGTTAACGTTAGTTCGCCCGTCATGGCGATGCCTTTTTTAGGTGAGCGATTTAAAACCAATGACAAAAGAGCGGTCGCAATTGTGATTCCAGCAGAAGGTCCATCTTTAGGAGTTGCGCCCTCTGGCACATGCAAGTGAAGCATTTGCTTGTCTAAAAATTCCTCAGCTGCGCCAAAGTGAGCAAGATTTGCTGCAATATAGGCGTAAGCAATTTCGGCGCTTTCTTTCATGACGTCGCCAAGTTTTCCGGTTAGACGAAGTCCGCGACTTTTATCATGAACGATTGCTGCTTCGATGTTCAATGTTGAACCTCCAAGAGCTGTCCAAGCTAATCCTGTTACGACACCAACGCGATTATCCGGTTTTTCTTTTTGAAACCAGGGTGTGCCCAAGAAAGATTCAATGTTGTTTTGCGACACCGATATTTTTTTGGATTTACCGCTTACAATTTGAACAACACATTTTCGTGCAATTCGACCTAATTGCTTATCTAAATTTCTCACACCTGCTTCACGAGCATAATCTTCGATAATTTTACGAAAGCCTGTGTCTGAAATTTTAACTTGTGAGGTTTTTAGTCCACAGGTGTTAAGTTTTTTCGGCCATAGGTATTGCTTGGCAATTTCAATTTTTTCTTGTGTGATGTAACCAGACAAACGAATGGTTTCCATGCGATCTAAAAGCGGTCGTGGAATCGTGTCCAGCTGATTTGCTGTACAAATGAATAAGACTTTTGATAAATCAAATCTAACATCAAGATAATGATCCAAAAAGTTTTCATTTTGCTCAGGATCCAATACTTCTAGTAGAGCGCTAGCAGGATCGCCTTGAAAAGAGGAACCAACTTTATCTATTTCATCAAGCATTATGACAGGGTTAGACGATTTGGTATCGCGGATCGCCTGAATTAGTTTACCTGGCATTGCGCCTATGTAAGTTCGGCGATGGCCTTTTATTTCAGCTTCATCGCGCATGCCGCCTAGTGAAAAGCGATAAAACTTACGACCTAGGGCATCGGCTATTGATCGACCTATGGAGGTTTTTCCGACACCAGGCGGTCCGACTAATAATAATATAGAGCCCGCAACTTCACCGGTTAACGCTCCAACGGCTAAAAATTCAACAATTCGATCTTTTACATCGTTTAAGCCTGCATGTTCTTTGTTAAGTTCACGGCGTGCACGTTTAAGATCAATTTTATCGTCAGTGGTGATACCCCAAGGTAAACTGGTGACAACATCGAGATAATTCCGAGTGACTGAATATTCCGGTGAGCCAGGCTCGAGAATCGATAGCTTGTCAATTTCTTCGTTTATTTTTTCTTTCGCGTCTTTTGGAACCGTTAACTCATCCATTCTCTCGTTATAACGGTCGATATCGGCTGTTTTGTCGTCTTTCGCAATACCAAGTTCTTTTTGTATCGCTTTGAGCTGTTCTCTGAGAAAAAACTTTCGCTGATGTTCAGTGAGTTTATCTTCAACCTGACGTTGAATGTTACTTTGAAGTTGCGCCACTTCCAGTTCTTTTTTAATCATTACCAGAACTTTTTCCATTCGCTTACGCAAATGCACCTGTTCTAAAACTTCTTGCAGGGTTTTTCGTGTTGCAGTCGTTAAACTGGCGGCAAAGTCGGTCAGCGGTGAAGGTTCATTTGGATTAAATCGGTTGAGGAAGAATTTTAATTCTTCACTGTAAAGAGGGTTAAGCGGCACCAGTTCTTTCAAAGTATTGATAATGGCAACTGCATAAGCTTTTAATTCATCAATGTCTTTGTAATTGGGTTCTTGTGGATATTCAACCTCAACAATAAATGGCGGTTCTTTAGTTTTCCATTTCTTGATACGAAAGCGTTGAATGCCTTCTGCAATAAATTGAATTTTGCCAGAGGACAAAACTGGATGATGAATTCTTACCAATGTACCTATGTCATGAAATTCTTCTGGAGAAGATTCTTCCGGATGGGGATTCTTAACTAACACTAATCCCGCTATTTTCGTATCGGTGTCGGCAATAAACTCTATTGTTTCGCGCCAGACTTCTTCATTCATCAAAATAGGTAAAGTTTGGGGCGGGAAAAAAGGGCGCTCTGAAAGAGGCAACAAACAAATTTCTGTTGGAAGAATTTCGTCGTTGGGCTCTAGGTCTTTAATGGCATTATTGTCGATCGTAATCTCGATATCGGGTGAACCAAAATCTTGGTCAGAGGGCATAAAAGCATTTCCTTTTTATTTTGTTGCTATTTTGACATGCTCAGCAAGAGTAGTATAGCAGCCCACATTTTATTTTAGGAACCGGTCCACATACTTAATGATATTTGCCTTACCCTTATAGTTTTTAACTTGGTTTCATTTTTGGTTTATATCTCTGTTCAGAATATTTAAGGGCCTTTAAACATTTTCAATGTGACGATTTTACTTTTGATGACTCATTCCTCGCGTGAAAAATGAAAAGAAGGGCATTCCTAAGCTAGCAACGCAAATCAAATGGAACTGCAATTAGCAACGCAAATCAAAGGATAAAAGCGTTCAATTTATGGTAATATTCAAAGAGATAGGAGGTTTTTAGGTTTTTAGATGCCTCCAAAGTATGAGCAGTTACCACTATGGCAATAAACTTTATTCCTTTTGACAGTACTCGCCCAATGAGCGATGCAAAAAAAACAACAGAGTCATCTGGGGTAAAGTCTGTTACTGAAGTAGATAAAGTAGTGAATGAAAAATCGCCTAATCCTAATAAGCGGGATGATGCGAATGATAATACTGCGAACAACAATAATGAAAACTCGAAGGTTAATGCCATAAAGGCAAAAGCATCGAAACCTAATCGGCGCAAGCGTTCGAAATCAAAGCAGGCAATGAGTCAAGATGATTTTGGACTATATAGCAACCGCCAGGATGAAGAGCATCATTTAATCGAAGAACCGTTATCTGAACCCGAACATAAAGTGGACGTTAAGGTTTAATTTATGGCGACATATAAGCTTGCGCAAGTAATGGCGCAAACGCGGCTTCTGGCATCTCAGTATCGAGAGGCAACAGGACAAAGTCTTCCTGTTACAGTAGAGCTTGCAAGGTTTGATGCCATTACATTGTTAGGGTTAAAAGAAGTTCCAGGCGCAGAAGCTGAAGCAACTTTAGTGGATGACAATTCAAAAGAGTTTCATGTACAAATTAAAGGACGCGTGATTTTTCCTGGTGGTAAGTCACGGCAAATGGTTGGTCAGCTTAATTTAACAGCAAACTGGGATTTTACCGTTTTAGTTATTTATAATCCTGATTATCAACCCACTGCAATTTACAGTGCTGGTCGCCAGATTGTTGAAGAAGCAATCAAAGAAACCAAAAACAATAAACGGGGTGCCATGACTGTCGCGAAATTCAAAGCGATTGGCGAACTGATCTGGGAAACCCAAGACAAAAGCGACGAGCAATCGCTCGATCGTCAATCTGCATCCTAATTCTACTCATCAATAATAAGTAAAATATCAATCATGACCTCTCACGCTCGTTTTTTATTGTCAAAATCTGGTCCATTTGCGCAAATGGGAGACAGTTTCCGCGAGCGTGAAGCGCAAATGGCGATGTCTGAAGTGGTTGAGCAAACCATGGAGCAACGTGACGCGGTGATGATTGAAGCAGGAACTGGCACCGGGAAAACATTTGCTTATTTAGTCCCGGCAATCGAGTTAGATGGCAAAACAATTGTGTCTACCGGTACAAGAAACTTGCAAGATCAATTATTTTTCAAAGACTTACCCTACGTTTTTAGAGTGATGTCTAAAACAAGAAAAGTGGCCTTACTTAAAGGGCGACAAAATTATTTATGTCTGCATCGACTGGATTTAAATTTACATACCGCCCGATTTACCAGTGCAGAAGTCGCTGAGCAAATCGTAAAAGTGAATGATTGGCGTGCGAAAACCCGCGATGGTGATTTAACTCAATTCAAACAATTGCCGGAAGATGCGGGAGTTTTGCCCTATGTCACCAGCACGGCGGATAATTGTCTGGGTTCTGAATGCCCCGATTACAACGACTGCTTTGTCGCTAAGGCGCGTAAACAAGCAATGGATGCAGACATAGTGGTGGTGAACCATCATCTGCTGATGGCGGATCTGGCATTAAAAGAAGATGGGTTCGGAGAACTGTTGCCGAGAGCAGACGCTTATGTCGTTGATGAGGCGCATCAATTGCCCGACGTGGCCTCTGCTTTTTTTGGTAAAGCGATAACGTCGAGGCAAATCAATGAACTCAGTAAAGACGTTAACCTCATCTATCGAACTCACGCAGCGGATTGTAAAGAGCTTGAAACCGCAGCTCTGCAACTCGAAAAACTGGCTGCGGATTTTCGCATTAGCTTGGGGGAAGATGCTCCGAGACAATTTTGGCGAAACTTCTCATCTGATGAAACGATTAATGAAGCCTATCAGTCTTTAGTAGAAGCCATTGATGTGTTGTGTCAGCAGTTAAAGCCATTGGTGATTCGTGATCGCGAGCTGGAAAACTTGTACGAAAGATCAGAGAAACTGTTAGAAAATGCTGAATTGTTTGTTTCGGATGAAGATGAGACTCAGGTTCGTTGGATTGAAGTGTTTCGAAAAAGTTTTATTCTCAATGCAACTCCCCTTGATGTGTCTGAGCCTTTTCAAAAATCTTTAGCTCCCTATCGAAATTCGGCCTGGGTGTTAACCTCAGCAACTCTGGCCGTAAATGGTGAGTTTAATCATTTTAAACATAAATTAGGCCTGTTTTCGGCGAAGAGTGCATTGTTTCAGTCGCCGTTTACCTATCGTGAGCAGGCTCTGCTGTATGTACCCAGGTGGTTAAAGAACCCCTCAAGCCCCGATTATACTCGAAGCTTTGTTGAAGCCGCTCTTCCGCTGTTAAAAGCCGCCCGAGGTCGGGCATTTTTGTTATTTACGAGTCATAGGGCTTTAAACGAAGCGGCACAGTTATTAGAAAATCATCGAGAATTTAATTTATTTGTCCAGGGAGACAGTGCAAAAACGCATTTACTGGAGTCTTTTCGAAAAACACCTGATAGTGTATTGCTCGGGACTTTTAGCTTCTGGGAAGGCGTTGATGTGGCCGGTGAGGCGTTAAGTTTCGTTGCGATCGATAAGTTACCGTTTTCTTCTCCGGGCGATCCTGTTAATCAGGCCCGAATCGAGTCACTCAAGCGTCAAGGTAAAGATGCGTTTGGCCTTTTTCAGTTACCCGATGCAGTCATTGCGCTGAAACAAGGCGCCGGACGTTTGATACGAGGTGTGACCGATAAAGGTGTGCTTATGGTGGGCGATCCACGACTTATTTCACGGCAATATGGGAAACGTTTTATTGAAGACCTACCACCTATGTTACCTACTAGAAATCAAGAAGTTACTGAGGAATTTTTAAGTAATTTATGACTATATTATCTATTGAAACTTCGACCGAAGCTTTGTCTGTTGCATTGGAGCACAAAGGCGAGATTTTTTCTCATCACGAACTAGCGCCGAGAAAACACGGCGAGTTGTTGTTGCCAACGATCGATAAGTTATTGAGCGAGGCTGATGCGCAGCTCTCAGACGTCGAATATATGGTATATGGATGTGGTCCAGGCGCTTTCACTGGGATTCGGATAGCGGTTAGTGCCATTCAAGGTTTGGCGTTTGGCGTTGGCTGCAAAGTTGTGGGTATCTCATCTTTGCAATCATTGGCTGCACAGGCGTTTAAAGAAACTGATTCGGACATCGTCATAGTTGCCAACGATGCGCGCATGAGAGAGGTCTATTATGCTGTTTATCAACGAGATACCACTGATGGAGCGCTAGTACCTGTGTTATTAAGCCTAGAGCAGGTTGGACCGCCTTATCAGTTTTCGGAACAAGAGATTGAAAGTGCTGTGTCTGGCAAAGTGGATCTAAAGAATGCAATTGGCGCGGGTTCTGGCTGGAAAGTTTACGCAGAAACGATGAATCACCAATTTCCCTCAATTGACCAACATTTAACGGAATTATATCCGAGAGCTGATGTGAATATAGGGCTGGCAAAAGCGCCTGAAGCACAAAGCAGGCTGCATGAAGCTAGTTTGGCAGTGCCGGTTTATCTCAGGAATAACGTTGCGGCAAAGTCGTCAAAAAAGAAATAAATTGAGGCATGGTAGAGCATTGAGTCATTAGACACAGTTCAGTCAAAACTTACTAAAAGCCGTGAAGTGCTTGATGAAAAAATGAGTATTATGTTCTATCCTTATTCATTGACCTGAATTTTATTTGTTTTTCGTGCGATGCCTGTAGAGTTCAATAGTTTTAATCCGCTTGTCAGCACCTTACCTGTTGGAGAAAACCGGCAGGCCGAGCGTCGACAGCAACTTGAGGAAGAGCGAAATAATCGCGATAATACTCAGGTTCAGGGATTAACGTCTACCAATGATCAGCGAAGTGATCAGGTAAGACGTGCGGAAGCTATCGAGCAAGTTGAGCAAAGAGCTGCTCTGGTAAGAAGAGACGATAATTCAGAGCTTTCTCGTTCTGCGCGGCAAGCGATTGACCGCTTCAGTTCAATAAACGCAACCAACCAACCAGACCCTTCTGAAATATTAGGCATCGATACTTTTGCCTGAGCCATTTTTCTATTATCGTCCTGTTATTAGTAGAGCTGAGTGAAGTCACACAAGTAAAAAAAGATAGTTGTTATTACTTAGTGTTCACGAGCTTATCAACCTATCTGTTCTTGAACAATTGCTGTCAATTTTTGTCGTAACCTATAGAGTCATCGTACAATAACTATAAACTAGTGGTAGAGAGGTATTCTTATGCGAGCTTTAAGCACGCTGGCGTTGTTAATTGTGTTCTTGTCTGGTTGTGTTTCGATCCCCTCGTCTGTGGATGGAGAGTTCCCGCCGATTAGTTTAGAGCAGGCAAGAAAGGGCGATGCTAAGCAATCTGTTCGTTGGGGAGGTGTTATTGCAAAAGTTTCCAATGAAGATAAGCAATCAGTGATAGAAATAGTTGCCAAGCCTCTGAGCTCATCCAGTCGACCAATTGATAAGGATGAAACTGGAGGGCGGTTTTTGGCGATTTTACCAGAGTTTGTGGATCCTTTAATTTATGAAAAGGGACGAGAAATCACGGTCGTTGGTCAACTTTCAAATGTTATTGAGGGTAAAGTCGGCGACATGAAGTATCTATATCCAGTGGTTATGGTCTCTGGTCATTATCTTTGGAAACCACGCAGCGAATTTAACGATTATCATCATCACATAGGTCCTTCGTTTTGGCCTTACCCTTACTATTATCATTACCCGCATTGGCAATTCCATCCAGGCCCCGGAGAGCCAGGAAGCCGACCAAATAAAAAACCTCGAGCCAATAAATAAGATTAAAAAAGCCGCATTAAAAGCGGCTTTTTAAAAGGTGACGAGAAATTTTAGATTGAGGACTAATGGCCTACATTTGAGATTGTAAGTAATTCTCCAGACCAATCCGATCGATTAATCCGAGTTGTTGCTCAAGCCAGTGGGCATGATCAACTTCTGTGTCTTCTAGTAATTTATTTAAGATTTCTCGAGTCTGAAAGTCTTTTTCTTGTTCGCAAACCACAATTGCTGCTTTTAATTTATCGGCTACATCGTACTCAATTTGCAAATCGCTTTTTAACATATCAGGTACGTTTGATCCTATGTTTAAAGCTTCTCGAGTTACCATATCGGGCGTCGCTTCAAGGAATAAAATTCGTTCGATAAGCGCTGCTGCATGACCTTTCTCATCATCAAACTCATGATCGATACGCTCAAACAACTTACTCAATCCCCAGTCATCGTACATTCGAGAATGAATAAAATATTGATCCATTGCTGTGAGTTCGAGTGCCAATATTTTGTTGAGTTCTGCGACAACTTTTTTACTGCCTTTCATAATCAAATCTCTCTATACATTCGATTGGAGATAATTCTCTAATCCTGTTTTTTCAATTAAATACTCTTGAGTTTCTAGCCAATCGAGATATTCTTCTTCGTGTTCTAAAATTTCTTCTAATAACTCGCGGCTGATAAAATCCTTTTTAGTTTCGCACAAAACAATGGCTTCACGCAGTTCATTAAGCTGCTCTTCTTCCAGTTGCTTATCACACGAAAGCATTTCTTCTGTGTGTTCACCGATACGAATTTTATTGAGCTTTTGTAAGTTGGGCAGACCTTCAAGAAATAATATTCTTTCAATCAAGTCGTCTGCTTGTTTCATATCTTTAATAGATTTTTTGTAGGCCTTTTCATCAAGCTTCGAAAATCCCCAGTTCTTATACATTCTCGCATGAAGAAAATATTGGTTTATTGATGTGAGCTCTAGAGTAAGAATTTTGTTTAGTGTAGCAATGACATCTCGGTTGCCTTTCATATAGGGAGCCTTACCGATTGGATTCATTAATTTAAGTAGAGCATAAGCTTAAAATGCGTTGTTTGATATGTCAATAAAACATTGAAAATCAAAAGGTTAGTAAATGAAAGAGATTCTCGTTCTAATTTATATTTAGGAACATAAAGTTAAGTGTAAATAAAATTTAAGACGGTTCGACAAAACCGTCGTCAAAACCTTCGGGTACTTTTTCCTGCAGCATATAAGCAAACGCAATTATCTGGGCAACGGCGAGGTATAGTTCTTCAGGAATTTCTTCTCCGAGCTTTAACTGAGCGAGTACATCCAGCAGTATCGGATCTTCATGAACGAATAATCCATGGGTTTCAGCGATTTGAATAATTTCTTCTGCAACAAATCCATCACCCTTTGCAACCAATGTTGGGGCTTGTTTGCCATCATATTTCAGAGCTGCAGCTCGCTTATTAAGCGATTTATGGTTATTTGTCTTATCGTTATATGACAAAGTTGACTCCAGAAGCTTGTTTTTCGTTTGGTTGTAACGGCTTCGACTGGCCATTCGAAGTGTCGAGTGCATTGACGTTTAAACCTGTCTGCCTAAGACGATTAGCGAGTTCATCCATTGATTGCGCCAACAACTGTTGAGTTTCCGGCTTTTCTGCCACGAACCTGACATCCAAAAAGTCGTTTTGTAATTTTATAATGGCATGAAATGCACCTAATGACGGGAAATCAAAACGAACGGTAACGTTCCACTTAGTGCTTTTTGAATCTTTCTTTTGTCGCTCATACTCAAAGTTTAGCTGGACATTGCTCAATTGTTGTTTGTAGAACAAGGGTATTTCTACAAAAAGTGAAGTTGGATCGTTGTTTAACAAATTTATAGCTTGGGTTTGTCGAATGCTAGAGTTCGCGCCATCAATATCTTTATTCAATTGACTGATCATACGTAATTGTTGTTTTGTTAAATCAATATTACGAATAGCTTTTCTATCAACCGGCTTTAGTAACTTTTGAAATACTTGCGCAAGGGTTGCTGACTGTCCAATTTGTGTTGCGGCGCTCGATGAAGCGCTTTCCTGAGAGAGTGGCATCATCAAAAGCCGTAGAGCGCTAAACAGATGTTTTAAGTCACCTTGAGTTTTAGCTGCAGCTAAGGTCTGTTGATTGGCATGATTGGAGCCAAGTAACGTGGCGATTGTGTTTATGAGTGATCGATCTTTGCTCCCACTGTTTAATATGTCATTTAATGCTTTGGATAATTGTTCAAAGTTTAATTTCTCACTTGAGAGCAGTTGCGCTTGTTTCTGTTCATAAAATAGCCCCGAGTTGTTGATCACCTGTTTTAAATTTTGAGCATTAATTGAAGTAGCATCAGGTATTTTTTGTAAGGTACTTTGTAAAAGTTGGGATAAGTTTTTGCCGGTTTGTGGACTTATTTGATCGGCAATTCGCTTTATGAGTGCAAACTGATCAATTAATGAGGTTAGTGCAGATGTTTGAAATGAACCTTGTTGTGATAATCCTTGTTGCGATATCCCTTGAGTTGATTGTGAAAAGCTGCCGGTGCTAATGGCTTGGCGCAATACTTGAATTTGTTGAGCCGAGAGTTTACTTGCTTGAAAAATACTTGGTAAAGTTAACCCTTGGCTCGAACTTGTTGAGCCAGCAAGTGTATTATTGGACAACTTTGAGTTGGTAAACTTTGACTCGGACAGTACACCTTGCTTTAGTGAGTCTATTAACGTTATTTTTAATAATAAAGCTTGAGATGCTTCTGCTTTACTCGAAATATTGGAGTTTAAGTTTGCCGCAACTTGGTTGATTACCGATGCATTTTTATTGGCATCTTTTGAGCTTGCTGGTTGGTTCAAAAATTCAAACATTGAATTACGTATCAAATTTTGTACAGCAGCTGAGATGACTTGGTTTTGAGTTGTTGATTTGGAACTCAGAGGCATTTCTTTTATAAAAACTAAGGGTGTTGAATCACTCGACCAGGACGATAAAGCTGTTTTAAATTGCGAGAGCAGTCCAGGATTAGTTGAAGATAGTAAATCTGCATTGCGTAAATTTAATTCAAAACTTACTCGATTACCTTCAATTCGAGGTGTAACAACAACTGACAACGGCTGTTTTAAATTGAGCTGAGATAAGTCAAGTTGCGCAAGCTTCATGTCAATATTAATCGCTGTCGCTGCATTTGAGCGAGTAACAAGTGGTAGTGTAAGAGTAAGTTGTTGTCGATTAGTATCAGGTTTGTAGTCAATAAATCCCTGAATATTACTGTTGTTAATAGCCCTAAAAACTTGCTGCAACTGGCTTACCGAGCTCGTTTGAGCGGGTAATTTTGCTAGTATTTGTTGCAGTAAATCAGACATAGTGTGAGCCAAATCAATAGATCATTCGAGAGCTTTATATTAGTATAGCGCGCTAGTTTTTATCGGCAGAAAGTGCACAAATCTTAATGAAATCATCTTTCTCCTTGATTGGAGAGCAGTTAGCATTGTTTCGCGGTGACCGCTTGTTGTTTAAACAGTGCAACTTCGACTTGTCTAATGGAGAAACCTTACAGATTAAAGGTGAAAACGGCGCCGGCAAAACAAGCTTGTTACGTATGATTTGTGGCTTTTTAGATCCCGATGAGGGCAAGTTAAATTTCAATCAAACTTCACTCCTTAAAGACCGTAGCGAGTTCTATCAGCAAACCCTCTATTTAGGACATCAGTTAGGCATTAAATCAAACCTGACGGTGGCAGAGAATCTGGCGTTTTATATCGAGATTAATGGTGCTTCACAACGTTGTGACATTTCAGAAGCAGTGGATAAAGTGGGCTTGGCCGGATTTGAAAATCAGTTGGTTGCTCATTTATCCCAAGGGCAAAAACGCAGAGTGACTTTAGCCAGACTACTTTTAGAGGAAGCTGTACTGTGGATTTTAGATGAGCCCTTTGTTGCGCTTGATGTTAAAGGACAGCATTGGTTACAAAATACCTTAGGCGAGCATGCTAAAGCTGGCGGGGGAATTATCTTAACGTCTCATCAGGCGATCGAGCTTGAGGTTCCAATTAAATCATTGACACTGCAGGGTGGTGGCCAATGATTCTCACACTATTAAAGCGCGAAATTCGCCTAATCAATCGAAAGCGCAGCGAGCTTCTTAATCCTATCGTATTCTTTATATTGGTGACCGTGTTATTTCCATTTGGCGTTTCTCCAGAGCCAGCGTTATTGCAGCAAATTGCGCCAGGAGTCATTTGGGTTTGCGCACTTTTGTCGGTTCTATTGTCGCTGGATAGCTTATACCGAGATGATTTTGATGACGGCAGCTTAGTTCAACTATTAATGGCTGGCGTTGCTCCCGGACTGATTGTATTAGCAAAATCGATGTGCAATTGGTTGTTTACAGCAATTCCCCTTATCATTGTGTCTCCATTGATTGGAATAATGCTGAATTTAAGCGATTCTGCTTTCTGGGCGATGGTAGTTTCATTGTTACTTGGTACGCCTTCAGTATGCTTGATTGCAGCGATTGGGATGAGTTTAACGGTCGGATTACGTAAAGGCGGTATACTGCTGGCTCTATTGGTGTTGCCGTTATATGTGCCAATACTGATCTTTGGCGCTATGGCCGTCAATGCGGCAACAATGGGACAGAGTTATTCAGGACAATTATTGTTTTTAGCGGCAATCTTGGTATTTACGGTTTCAATGGCCCCATGGGCTGCTGGCGCCGCGTTAAAAATTTCTGTGAGTGAGTAATCTTTCGAATGAATTGGTCATGGTTCTTTAAGCTCGGGTCACCAAAATGGTTTTACCAAATGGCGGGTCGATGGCAACCCTGGATTTGGGCATTAACCTTTATTGGTTTGGCGACTGGTTGTGTATGGGGATTAGCGATTGCACCTGCTGATTATTATCAAGGTGACTTGCAAAGAATTATGTATATACATGTGCCAGCTGCCTATCTGTCGATGTTTGTTTATGTTGTAATGGCGGTTGCCGGAGCGATCGGTATCATCTGGCGGATGAAAATGGCTTACTATGTGTCGATGAGTTGCTCACCAATTGGCGCTGCATTTACTTTTCTTGCTTTGGTGACAGGGTCTTTATGGGGCAAGCCAACCTGGGGCACTTATTGGGTATTCGATGCACGCTTAACATCAGAACTTATTTTACTGTTTCTTTACTTAGGCCACATGGCTTTATTTAATGCTATTGAAGATCGGAAAAACGCAGATCGAGCCGCTGCTGTTTTAGCGATTGTCGGAATCGTAAATATCCCGATAATTCATTTCTCAGTAGAATGGTGGAACAGTCTTCATCAACCTGCATCATTAAGCAAACTGGAGAAGCCGTCGATTGATCAATCAATGCTATGGCCTCTGCTAATAATGATTGTTTCGTTTAAATTGTTATTTGTGTCCTTATTGTTCCCATATGTTCGAAACCATACATTATGGCGCGAAAAGGATTCTCAATGGGTTCAGCAGGAGGTAGAGCAATAATGGACAGTTTCATTCCACCCGATCGTTGGGAATTTATTTGGGCATCTTACGCTGTATTTTTTGTTACTTTGGCTGTGTTAGTCATTTGGCCCATTGTTAGAAAAAAACAACTTAAAAAAGAACTTAAACAATATTATCAGCGTAAGAAGTTGCTGCAGAATGAGCAAGAATAAACGTAAGAGATTGAGTAAATGAAACCGCAACGTAAAAAACGATTAATCGCAGTACTGGCAACTGTTATGGGTGTCAGTATTGCAGCTGTGCTGTTGATGTATGCAGTGGGCGAGAATGCCAATTATTTTTATTCACCGTCGGACATTTATGCCGGCAAAGCTCAGCCTGGAAAAACGATAAAAGTCGGTGGTCTAGTGGTTCCCGGAACCGTAAAGCGGGGAGAGAACTTACTGGACGTTGAGTTTGTCATTAAAGACAAAAGTCATCAATTAACTGTTTTATTTAGTGACGTACTGCCAGACTTATTTAAGGAAGGACAAGGAATTGTTGCGACCGGAAAATTAATTGATAATGAAAGATTTGTCGCTACCTCTGTACTCGCAAAGCATGATGAAAATTATATGCCGCCAGAAGTTAAGCGAGCATTAGAACAATCTGGTCATCCTGTCAAAACTGATACTGCTACCGAATACTAAACATTATGATTGTTGAAATAGCCCATTATGCGCTTTATTTATCTTTATTAGTTGCTGTCGTCAATGTTGTAGTTCCGCTTTGGGGTAGCTTTAAGCAAAACCCGATATTAATTTCTTTTGCCCGGCCTGCGACTTACACACAATTTTATTTGGTTCTGCTATCGTTTGTCGGTTTGGTTTACGCATTTGCGACCGATGACTTTTCAGTAGAGTACGTTGCGTCACACTCTTATTCAAAACTGCCCATGATATACAAGCTCACAGCTGTTTGGGGCTCTCATGAAGGGTCTTTGTTGCTTTGGGTTTTAATTTTATCGGGGTGGTCCGCTGCCGTTGCTTTGCTAAGTCGAACTTTGCCCGATATTGCAGTTGCTCGAGTTCTCTCGGTAATGGCGCTGATTTCTGTTGGTTTTATTTCGTTTACAGTATTCACTTCTAATCCTTTTGAACGTTTATTGCCTTATTTTCCAATTGATGGCCGCGATCTGAATCCTCTGTTACAAGATTTTGGCTTTATCATTCACCCACCATTTTTATATATGGGATATGTCGGATTTGCGGTGGCTTTTTCTTTCGCGATTGCTGCGTTAATTGGCGGAGAACTTGACTCGGCTTGGGCCAGATGGTCTCGACCTTGGACTGTTGCTGCCTGGATGTTTTTAACCATTGGTATTGCGCTTGGAAGTTGGTGGGCTTACTACGAACTTGGCTGGGGTGGCTGGTGGTTTTGGGACCCGGTTGAGAACGCGTCGTTCATGCCTTGGCTAACCGGTACAGCTCTGATCCATACACTTGCCGCAAGCGAAAAAAGGGGGGTGTTTAAAACTTGGACGGTGTTTTTAGCGTTACTGACTTTTAGTCTAAGTTTGTTAGGTACTTTTATTGTTCGAAGTGGCGTTATAACGTCTGTTCATTCATTTGCTCAAGATCCGGTACGTGGCATGTTTATTTTGAGCTTCTTAATGATCATTGTAATCGGCTCTCTTGTATTATTTATGTTTCGAGGTGGTGCGGTTAAATCAACAGGAAAATTTCAATTACTGTCCAAAGAAACCTTTTTATTGTTAAATAATTTATTATTGAGCTTTGCTTTCTTGGTTGTTCTTTTCGGTACCTTATTTCCGATTATCATGGAAGCATTCGATAAATCGGTAAGTGTTGGAGCGCCTTACTTTAATAAAGTATTCCCATTATTTACTCTACCGTTGTTGTTTTTGGTTGGGATAGGGCATTGGCTTCACTGGAAAAAACATCCAGTTGATCGTTTATTAAAAAACACTCGTAATATATTAGTATTATGCGTGTTACTTGTTGGTTTAATGAGCGTTGTTTTTTATTCTTTTGCGAATACCTACATTGTTCTTGGTGTGATGATAGGTATGTGGATAGTGTCGTCAATTATTCATGATATTTTCAATAAAACTCAACACGCTTCCTCTCGATTTGATGCACTTAAAAAGTTAAAGCCTTCATACTGGGGAATGCATCTTGCGCACCTGGGGTTAGCTGTAACTTTACTCGGCATATTGTTCGTTACTTACGGCAGTAAAGAAGAGTTAATCAAATTAAGCCCAGGTGAGACCTATGAGTTTGCTGATTTAGCTGTAACTTTTGACTCGTTACAACAAGTAAGAGGCAGTAATTACGGGGCAACTCGTGGAATATTTAAGGTAAAAGAGGGCAGCAGCCTTTTAACCATAAAATCTGAAAAACGTCGATATACTGCATCTGGCACTGTAATGACTGAAGCCGGAATTAACCCAGGATTTACTCGAGATATTTACATTTCACTCGGAGAACCTGTGAGTGATACTGCGTGGTCAGTTCGACTTTATCGAAAAGCCTATGTACGGTGGATTTGGTTAGGTGCCCTTATAATGGCTCTTGGTGGAATAGTCGCCATGTCAGACAAGCGTTATCGATTAAAAATAAAAAAGAAAATCATTAACACTGGAGCAACGGGATGAGTCAAAGCACACAACCGATTGCTAAGATGGCTATACCGGCATTGATTGTCGTTGCCTTACTGTTTGGGTTATTCTTTTTCTCGCTACAAGAAGATAAACCGCTAGTGCCTTCGATGCGTGAAAACAAACCTTTACCACCATTCTCTTCAAAACAACTATTTGGCCAAGAAGTGATTAGCTCGGAAGAGTTAAAAGGTGATTATTATTTGCTGAATTTCTGGGGTTCTTGGTGCCCAACCTGTTATGTTGAGCATCCATATTTAATGACACTAAAAGACCAGGGCGTCAGAATTATTGGCGTCAATTATCGAGATACTGAAGATAAAGCAAAATCGTTTCTTGAACGAATGGGCGATCCTTATGAGTATTCATTTTTTGATCCCAAAGGTAAAATTGCAATCGAAATGGGGATTACAGCTGCGCCTGAGACTTTTTTAATTTCACCCGATGGCAAGGTGCTATTTCACCGAATTGGTGAAATGAATTCTCAAGTTTTCGAAGCAGCTTTTCTACCACTTATGAAGAGTCAGTAATATGTGGAAAGTGCTTATTCTTGTCCTGTTATTTCCTTTTATTGCGTTGGGCGCCGACGAGATATTAGAGTTTGACTCGGAGCAACAAGCTGAACGTTACAGAACTCTTATTCATGAATTACGTTGTCCTAAATGTCTAAATCAATCCATTGCGGATTCGGACGCTGGCATATCAGAAGATCTTCGAAATATTGTTTATGAGAAAATTAAAGCAGGGCAATCAAATAAAGAAATAAAAGACTTTCTGAAACAACGCTATGGCGATTTTATTCTTTACAATCCGGAAGCCTCGGGAGCAAACCTTATTTTATGGTTCGGGCCTGGCTTATGTTTATTGATTGCGTTGATTTGGTTAGTTATGAGAATCAAAGGAAATGAAAAAAGTGTCGAGTCGTCGCTTTCTGACGAAGAGTCGGACAAGTTAGAGCGGTTGCTTAGCCCTGAAAATAAAAGCGAGTGATTATTACAATGTTTTGGTTGAGTTTAATTATAATTTCTTTACTCGTGACACTAGTGCTTTGTCTTCCTTTGATACGGCCCCGCAAAGCTAATTTTACAGCGCGAGAGGATCTCAATAAAACAGTTTTTAAAGATCGGATGGCTGAAATTCAACGAGAGCGTGACCTCGGGTTAATTGATGATCAGGAGCTTGCGAAACTTGAAATTGAATTAAAAAAATCCCTGTTAACTGATATCAAAGAAGATGTAATAAACGTATCTTCATCTAAGGGAATGAAAGCTGCTTACTTGGGGATGTTATTATTAATTCCGGTTGGAGCAATAGTCCTGTATGCCACATTATCAGATTGGGAAGAGGTTAGTGAGTGGCATGCGTTACAAGGTAAAAACCAGGCATTTGAAAACAGTGATCGAAAAGACACTCAATGGTTGTCGGAGCTAACCAATCAAGATTTGATTTTATTACTGAGAACAAGGTTACACAATAATCCCGCTGATACTCGAGGCTGGATGATCTTTGCGCAAACTCTCGCGCAGCTTGGAGCGACTAAGGAGAGTATGACGGCTATTGAAAAGGCAGTTGAAACGGACCCTGCTAACATTTCTCTGTTACTCAATGCGGCTCAGATGTCGGTTCAACTAAAGCAGCAAGAAGCCGTTGAATACGCGAGACGTTTAGTTGATGCAGCCTTATCGCTCGAACCAAATCATGAGGGAGCACAAGCTGTCTCTGGCTTCATTTATCGTCAGCTTGGACAGTACCAGAGAGCAATTACTACGTGGGAAAACTTGCTTGAGCAACGTAAAAACAGAGGGGAAGATTCTGGTAAAGGCGTTGAAATGTTGCAGCAACAAATTGTAGAGTCCCGTAATTTAATGGTGCAGGAGCAACACCTTGCTAGTGTCTCTGACCAACCTTCATCAGGGTTAAGTTTTGCAATCAATATTAGTTTAGGCACCAACATACCTTCGGTATCAGGGGACACTCCGGTCTTTTTGGTTGTTAGAGGTGACGACGGAAGCAACATACCGGTGGCAGTGAAACGAAAGCGTTTCGCAGATCTTCCTCTATCAATTTCAATTAGCGATCAAGACGCTATGATGCCTCAAAGAACTGTTAGCCAGATGAATTCTTTATCGTTCCAGGCGCGTCTTTCGATTAGTGGAAAGGCCAAGCCTGAAACGGGTGATTGGGTGTCCAACACGATAACCATTCCAGTCAAAGCGGAAACTCCTGTTGAGTTAATAATTGATCAACCTGTGAAATAGCGCTTTAAATACCTTTTTGTCTAAGTAAAAATTTGGGTTAAAGAACCATCGGATCTGTGACCCGTTAGACATTTCGCACTTGCATAGCCGTGTTTATTACGGCAAATTATCTTTGACCTTATGAACTTAAAACGAAAAGGTCGAGTCTGACATAAAAATTACAAACGCATTTGTAACATAGGGTGCTGAAGTTCGTCCTCTATATAGTCCAATACTTTGTTGGGTTATAAAAATTCACTTTTGGAGAATATTGCTATGAATAAAGATATGAAAAAAATTGCAAGTTTAGTTGGTGCTTCTTTAGCAGCTTCGGTATCAGTTGGTTCGGTTAACGCAGACGCGAACCCTTTTGGTATCAATGACTTAGCGTCTGGCTATCAAATTTCTCAATTTGTAGAGTCTAAAGAGACCGAAGGCAAGTGCGGCGAAGGTAAGTGCGGAGACGACAAGAAAAAGTCTGAAGGCAAATGTGGCGAAGGTAAATGCGG
>JABXHY010000061.1 GCA_013373375.1 Gammaproteobacteria bacterium | reverse complement strand
TACGAGGTTCGCTGTCACCTCGACATGCCCCTTAAGTTTTGTAATCCACGTCGAAGCCAGATCGGCCCCAAAACTTAAGTTTGTTTATAGTATCAATAAATGGAGGTTTTTGGCCATCTTTCAAGTGGTTATGGCGAAATTAAAATCAGCGAGTCAGTAATGACTCGGCATGAAATGATGATAAATCGTCGAAACTGGGCATTGATTCACAGTCTGAGATACTGTGCTATTTGCTTAAACTTTCAAAATACGTACACTTAGGCTAATAATTACAATAAGTTAGCGCTAGAGGGCCCTTTTTTGGAGCATCCTGACACTCAATCTCAATGGTACTTTGAGTTTCGTTCTGATCCCGGCAAGGTTAGGGAATTGAACGAAGATGCGTGTTTGTGTGAGCCAAACCTTGGTTTATGGGTTGTCGCAGATGGAATGGGCGGACATTCTTGTGGCGAAGTCGCCAGCGCAATGGCTATAAGCTCCATTAGGTCGTCAATTAAAGAGGGTCGCTCATTATCAGAAGCGGTCCAGCAAGCACATCATGATATTTTAAAGGCGGCATCTGAAGGTAACGGTGCTGATGGGATGGGAACTACTGTTGTAGCACTTCAGGACTTTGGAAACTTCTTTACCGTTGCTTGGGTCGGCGACAGTCGTGCTTACCTTTGGCAAGACGACCGACGAGTGTTAACTCAAATTACCCAAGATCACTCTTTAGTTGAGCGACTGTTGTCGTCTGGGTTGATTAATGAGCAAGAAGCAAAAGTTCATCCTCAGCGGCACTTAATTACACAATGCTTGGGATCCAAAGAGCTTGATGAAGTTAAGGTTTCTACAGTAACAAAAGATTGGGAACCTGAGCAAATTGTATTATTGTGCAGTGATGGCTTAACCGAAGAGTTAACCGACGCTGACATGAGCACGATATTTGCGGCTCAGCCGGAATTAGACAAAATATCCGATCGTCTTCTTCGAACAGCGCTCAACAAAGGTGGTCAGGATAATATTTCAATGATTGTGGTACGTTCACCCCGTTCCAAACCTACGGGGATGGCGGGTATAATATATAGCCTAAAAGTGAAGTTTCGAAGGCTATTTGGGCACTAAAAATAACAGCTTCCTGCAGCCTAAAAAAGGATTTCGTAGGATGCTTATTGGTTAAACTTTGGGGTAGATATGACCGATAAAAAACAGAAAGTGGGACCACAAGGCACTCAGGTTTTTGACCTTTCCGAAGTCGAAAGTTTATTAGCCAAAGAACTAAAAGAACAAAGTATTAATCCTAATGGTCAGCCTGCATTAGTGGGCATTAGCAAGCCGGTTACGGGTAAAAAGTTCTTACTCACCAACCAGAAGTACCAAGTTGGACGTGTGGCCAGCAGTGATATTTGCATCGATGAGCCCAGTGTGTCCTCAACCCATGCAAAGATAGTGTTTGTGGGTGAACAATGGAAAGTTGTTAATTTACTGTCTTCCAATGGGACCTATGTCAACGGTGATAAGGTGTCGGAAAGTGATATTTACCCTGGCGATCAAGTTCGGTTTGGCGGCGTTGAGTTTATGTTCTGTACAGTGGATGGAAAAGGGCGTAAAAATGGAAGCGGAGGCCTTAGCACCTTTGCTAAGGTCCTATTGGTTGGCGTACCGGTACTTGCTGCATTGGGCGCAGCCGCTTATTTTGTGCTGCAATAAGTTGCCTGTTTGACACATAAGTAACTTATAATTAGCTTATGACTGTCGTGTGTTGGTAGAGGGCGGCAATTTATTATTTAACCAATGATTTAGGTGGTTTGTGCAATCACGTTTTAGAACTTCTTTAGGCAAGTCTGACGATAAAACTGAAGAAGAAATCGATTTAGAAGAGCCATTATCGTTTGATCCCTATCCGATAGACGATATGACGATCGATCCTATTTCTAAAGCTGCCATGTCAACTCGTCCAAAAAGTACTGCGAATCAAACCCATTATCCTAAAACAGTTGCCGGCAGAACCACTTACGTGGCTCGGCCAAAAAGTATTGGTCGTTACAAGATAATTGAAGAACTCGGTCGTGGCGCAATGGCATGTGTTTATAAAGCCTACGACCCAGAGATTGACCGCTTTCTAGCCGTAAAAGTACTACGAGAAGAATTAGCCAACGACAACGAATATCGAAAAGGCTTTATTCACGAAGCCAAACTTGCAGGACAACTCGCTCACCCAGGAATCGTTACGGTTTATGATGTAGGAGTTGCAGAGGACAAGCCTTACATTGCAATGGAATTGCTTGATGGTGTTCCGCTTGATGAATTAATCAAAAAGCGCGGTCGATTGAGCGTGCACTTTTCCATTTCGATACTCGTTCAATTAACTCGAGCATTGCATTACGCGCATCAACAAGGGGTTACTCACCGAGATATAAAGCCTGGTAACATTATTTGTTTGGCCGATAATAAAACCGTTAAGTTGACTGACTTCGGAATCGCTCAATTGGATGATTCGCTGGCGGCAAGTGGCAAAAATCAAGAAAAAGTATTGGGTACGCCTGAGTATATGGCGCCAGAACAAATTCTCGGTTACAAGTTAGACGCCCGATCTGATTTATATTCGCTCGGTACTCTTGTGTATACCATAGTTACCGGAAAAACGCCGTTCAACGCAGATGATTACGGTGAGCTGTTTCGACAAATAGTAAAAGATAAGCCGCCCACTATGAAAATTGACGATGTTAAGTTGCCAGATGAGCTGCAAGACATCGTGCGGAAGTTACTTCAAAAACAGCCAGAAAAAAGATATCAAAGCGCCTCACAACTAATGAAGGATATTCGCGAGTTGCTGAATATCTTAGAAACCACAGCAAAAGAGCAATCCAGACCGGGGTTTGTGAGCTTACGGTTGCGCTGGACTTTGATGATGGCGGGGTTGGTGACAGTAACTATGCTGATTGGATTGGTGGTTGTGTATTACCAACAGTTTTTGGCCATGCGAGGTATGGCGACCGATTATGGCTACTCGACGTCGAAGTTGATTGCGTTTGAGGTGGCGGAGCCAGTGTTACTCAACGATAAGACGGCATTAGACGCAATTGTGAGTGACTTAAAAAGAACTCAGGAAATCGAGTTGATCAGTATTCGTGATGCAAACGATATTGTGCTTGCCTCTACTGCAGACGGAGAGGTTGGTCAAACGACCAAACGTTATGGTCACGGCGAACTGATTGACCAAAGAGGATCGGCGACAGTTTATTCACGTCAGCAAGCAGACGATCAACGAGTGTTTGATATTGACTCTCCCATTACCTTTCAAGATAAAACTATCGGCCGAGTATTAATTACTATCTCGGCTGACAGCTTGGTTCGTTCGGCTAAGGTTACTTTGGGCATTATGATTGTCCTTATGTTAGTCACTTTAATCGCGGTGTTTAGTATGACATTGGCGTTTGCTCGGCAGATTTCGGCGCAATCAAAACGTTTAGCTTTAGCGTTGGAGAGAATGCGTCGAGGTCAGTTTAATCGACGATTAACCGTTGATAAAAACGATGAGTTTGGACGTATCAGCATTGCCTTTAATCAAATGGCAGAAAGTCTCGAGAAACGTTTTGATCGAACAAAACACAGAGTTTCCGGCGACACTGAAAAGTTATTGGTCACTCGACCAGATGGTACCGAAGCAAAAGCAACAGACGGCGATGAGTCGACAGTTGTGTTAACTAAACGTCCACACCCTTAAGTATACAACCTTCCTTTCGAAAGCATAAAAGCCACTATAATAAAGCTTCTTGAAAACATCGCTTGTATGAACAACTTACCCAAAAATTAGGGTTATCTCATCTTTTTGTGATTAATAACATTCTTTATGTGAATTTGTTACCGATGCAATTCACCCTTTCGTCATAGTCTTGATGAGCGCGAAACAGCGCGACGACTAATAGAATATTGAAAGTAAAGCTGTCTTCAATATAAAAAAGATAATGGGGAGACTACAGATAATGAATAGGTTTCATAAAGGAGCGATAGTAAGTTTGCTGTCGATGAGTATGCTCGCGCTTCCAGTCAAAGCAGAAAATCTCTTTTCAGCAGCAACAACTCAATCGACTTTAACTAAGCAAAAAGGGGAGTCAGATGTTCGGCTCGTTAAGTTAAACCGCGATTTAGTTTCAGCAAAATCAACAACGTTGACCTTTAATTTAAGTAAAGAACTTAACGCTGTTGCCAAACGTTCGTCAGTACAAACTAACCAGCAAGGCAGTTTGGTATGGCAAGGAAAGTTTGCCAGTAGCAACAAGAAAGCTTCGATTTCTGATAATAGCGTTATTTTAATTAAACGAGTGAGTGGTGTTACAGGAACGATTCGATATCAAGGTAAGCTGTATAAACTTCGTCCAGCAGGAGCTGGGAATCATGAGTTAGTGCTTATGGATGAAGCCAATATGCCAGAGGATCATCCTCCTGGTGATATGAGCGTTTTAGAACAAAAAAGCTCCTTTAATTTTGAACAATTAATGTCTCAGGCGCCCACTCCTTCTGCAACTCCAGAGCTTAAAATACTAGTAGCTTACACCGCTGCTGCACGGAATGCAGTATCGGATATTCAGGGGCTTATCGAACTTGCAGTCGCTGAGACTAATACGGGTTATAACAACAGTAACGTTGATGCAACTATGACCTTAGTACATACCTATGAAGTCAATTACTCTGAAAGTAACTTCAATACTGACCTACGCTACTTTCGCCAACAAAATGATGGTGTAATGGATGAAGTACATGGTAAGCGTGACCAATATGGTGCTGATCTTGCGGTGATCATTACTAATGTGAATGACTACTGTGGTTTGGCATCGGATATCGGAGCAACTTCTTCTACAGCATTTGCCGCGGTTTATCATGGTTGTGCAACTGGTTACTACTCTTTTGGTCATGAAGTAGGTCACTTACAAGCTGCGCGACATGACCCAAGCAATGACCCAACAAATTCACCTTATGCTTTCGGCCACGGTTATCAATATTCTCAGGGCGGTTGGCGCACAATTATGGCCTATAACTGTTCTGGAGGGTGTACTCGTATAAACTGGTGGTCAAATCCTGAAGTAACGCGTAGTGGAGTGCCAATGGGAACTACCACGCGCAGTAATAATGCTCGAGTACTTAACTTAACTGCGGCAACCATTGCCAACTTTAAAGGTGATTCGACTCCACCACCACCGCCTCCTCCTCCTGGAGAGCAGGAACTTACCAATGGAGTAACAGTGAGCAGTCTTTCTGGTAGTCAAGGGTCAGAAAAAGAGTTTTACCTTGATGTACCCAGCAGCGCTTCCACCCTAAACTTTGTACTCAATGGTGGCAGTGGTGATGCCGATCTGTACGTTAAATTCGGGTCGCCAGCAACAACTTCCAACTATGACTGCCGTCCTTATCGCAACGGAAACAATGAAACTTGCGACATTTCAAACGTACAAGCGGGTCGCTACTATGTGATGTTAAGAGGATACAGCAGCTATAGCGGTACGTCTTTAACTGGAACTTATACAGAAGGGCCTGCAGGAGGAACATTTAGTCGGTCTAATTTAAGTGACACTCGTGGCGACTGGCAGCACTTTGCGGTTCAAATTCCAGCAGGTATGTCATCATTCACAATCAATATGTCTGGCGGTAGCGGCGATGCAGATTTGTATGTGAACAAAGGTTCACAGTCAACAACGTCGAATTATGATTGTCGTCCATACCGTAATGGAAACTCTGAGTCTTGCTCTTTCAATAATCCTGGAGCTGATACTTGGTATATTTCTGTTCGAGCCTACTCGAATTACTCAGGTGTTAACATAAATGCTGAATGGGAATAATTGATTAACTTCGATCATTTATTTTTGAGTATAAAAGCCGACCTTGTGTCGGCTTTTTTGTGTATGATTACCTTGGTTAAAAGTGAATAACGAAATATATTTAGAAAGTGCAGTTGGACGATCATTGTGGTGGATAAAACGAGTAGGCATATATGTCGTGAATGTCAGCTTCCAGACTTGGTATGCGTTTGCGGCATTGTGGAAAAAATAAACGCACCATTAACTCCGATAATATTGCAACACCCTACAGAGTCGAATCACAGTAAAAATACTGCCCGTTTAATCAATCTTGTGATTTCAAACTCGAATATTTATGTCGGTGAGACGGCGGATGATTTTTCTGAAGTTATCGACAAACTAAATTCAAAACGAGTTTTGTTACTGTATCCCTCAAATAACGCTTCTGTAGTTATTGAAGAATGTCTCAACTGTCGTGATGGTCAATCAAATAGTCAAGTTCAAAATATTGATACTTCAGTTAACAGTATATTGAGTTACCTGAATTGTTCAGAGCAATGTAGTCGACAGGTTTGTTATCAAAATACTTTGTCGCAGTTTGATAGCGTGTTGTTGATAGATGCCTCCTGGCGAAAGGCAAAGAAAATATTTCACAAAAACCCTTGGTTACACCATTTGCCACACGGACAAATAAACTTAACTGGAAGCTCTCAGTACCTTATTCGCAAACACAGCAATGAAAGCTCTTTATCCACTCTTGAGGCATTGATGGTTTTGTATAAGGTGATCAATGCTCCGTGCTATCAAAACCTCAATGATATCTTTAATCATTTTAAACTCAGAAAGTTAGCGTCTATGCCAGAGCATATTCGTCTTAAATACCTAGAAGTCGAGTAATAAAGTCATCGAAGCCAAGTAATAAAATAATCAGTTATGTTGATGTTGGTCTAGAAAAGATTAGTGAATCGAAAAATTACGGTGGTTGTTACAGTATTGTTTTTAGTTGCAGGTAAGCATTTTGTATCGAGTTGAAAACGTCTGCGCTTCCGCCCTTATCTGGATGGTGTAAAGCCGCCAGCTTTTGATATTGACGTTTTAATATTTTTTTATCGATTTTAGTTTCATTATCCAGCTTAAGTACTTTTAAGGCCTCGGACTTCTGGTCAAGCGCTAAATACTTTTCCCAAAACTTATTCAGTAACTTATTTACGTCGCTCTCACGTAATAAGATATTTGATAGGTCGAGATAAAAGTCACTCAAAGAAGAAAAGGCTGTGAGTTTTTCTTTTGCCTCGGTTTGCGGATGAAGTGAAATATCGATAGCGCTAATATTGAGAAAGAGTTGGTGCTGACTAAAGTGTGACTGCAATCGATATAAATTGAACATCACCCAGAAGTGTTGTTCGTAAAGTCTTTCTGGATCGGGTAATGCAGCGAAGAAGTCAGCAGAGCTTTGTTTGAGCTTTTTAATTAACTCAAACTCGGTCAGCTTTCCGCTTTCTGAAATAAGTCTTTTTAATAAATCTTGCGCTTGTGGACTCTCAAGTTCTAATGACTGAAGGCTCTCATTCATTATTAATTTAACTTCACTTTTTATTCATGATTGCCTAATCGAACTATCTTATCGCTATTGCTCACCGCCTTGAAAATACCACGTACCGAAGGCACTGCAGTTAAATCAATTTCAATTGCATGAAAGTCGAGTTTCGGATCATTGATAAGATTATTCATTTTCAGTGATTTAAATAGGCTGATAAGCATAAATTTCACCAACTTCTTGTTTCCCGCTTCCGCAATCAATGCTTCCTGCTCGGCAGGTGCAATTGTTTTAACATGTCGGAATCGCGGCATCAATTTTGGTGCCAGGCCAATTTCGACTTGTACTTCTTCGACTTCAAACCCTGCTTTTTCGAATAAAGGAAACGCGCCAGTCACTTCAGCAATGACGGCCTTTAACTTGTCCATCCCAACATCACCGAGTGTTGGTCCGGATGACTCTCCAGAGGTATCATTAGTGGATGATTCGCTGATTGAACCATTACCTAATATTCGATTAATAAACGACTTAATTGCCACAGGAATCTCTCTTCTAAAGCTGAACCTACAGTATTGAGCATTGCCAGAAGAAATACAACCGAACGGGTCGACAGTTTACTATCGACCTTTAATTAGCGATTTAAATAGATTTAAATGGAATAATAGAAACCTGATGATGTTCCTGGTCATCTGGATCGGCTGGTGGATTAGAAAAGGTCGGGCTGTCAAAAACGGTGTCACCTTGTTCGAAACCGTCGCCTAAGCGTTCAAACTCAATGAAATCGTAGAGCTCTGTATCTAAAAGATGAGATGCCGCGACGTTTTTTAAGCTATTAAAAATGGATTCAATGCGTCCGGGAAACTGTCGATCCCAATCTCTTAACATTTGTTTGACAACCTTACGCTGCAGATTTTCCTGTGAGCCGCATAAGTTACATGGAATTATCGGAAACTCTTTTATAGCAGCGTATTTTTCAATATCTTTTTCTCGGCAGTAGGCTAATGGACGGATGACAATATGTTCGCCATTGTCGCTCAGTAGTTTGGCAGGCATTGATTTTAGCTTGCCGCCAAAAAACATATTCAAAAACATAGTTTCGATTATGTCTTCTCGGTGATGTCCCAGAGCAATTTTGGTTATGTTATTTTGCTTAGCCCAATTGTAGATAATGCCTCTTCGCAGTCTTGAGCAGAGTGCGCAGGTTGTTTTGCCCTCCGGCACTTTCTCTTTAACAATTGAATAAGTGTCTTCTTCGATAATATGAAACGGGATATCAATGCTTTTTAGATATTCAGGTAACACATGCTCTGGAAAACCGGGCTGCTTTTGATCGAGGTTAACGGCTATTAGCTCAAAATCTACTGGTGCGTGTGCTTTTAAATTGAGCAAAATATCGAGCATTGTGTAGGAGTCTTTGCCACCTGACAGACACACCATAATTCGATCGCCGTCTTCAATCATATTGAAGTCGGCAATGGCCTGGCCAACATTTCGGCGAAGCTTTTTATGCAACTTATTCTGGCTGGTCTTGTCTTTTTTAGTGGTGTGTAGCATAGCTTTTAGATGTGATATCACTTAACTCGGGCGCGTATTATACTGTTGTGGCACACGTACCGAAACCATTTGTGCGATATTTATCCAGTGTTCGGATTATAACGTAATATATTCAGTGAGTTACGTAAGTCTGCTAATAGAATATTAGTACTTTCTGATAGATTAAAAGGTAAGAAATGAGCGGAAATAAAGCAAAAGTAATGACCTTGATTATTGCGGTCGTTCTGTTGTTGCAAGGTTGTGGGTTAAAGTTTTGGTACAACCGGCTTGATTGGGTGGTCCCCTGGTATGTCGATGATTATATAGAGCTGACCGATGCTCAAGAATCAGAGCTGGAAAAACTCATGGTGCTTAAAACACGCTGGCATCGGACATCGGAGCTACCAGCGTATGTCAGTTTTTTAAATGGCATCAAACAAGACATTAAACAGCGAGAGGTAGTCGTAAATTACGAGCAACGTCGCCAGCAAATTCGAGAGTTTTATGAACGAATTCTTGCTGAAATGTCACCACAATTAACCGAATTGATGTTAACAATGACTAAACCGCAACTTGAGTCTTTTGTTGCTGCGTTAAAAGAAAATGATCAGGAGTGGAGCGAAGAAGTAGAAGAGCGTTCTGACGAAGATGTTATTGAGCGTCGAATTGAAAATCTAACAGATAACATCAATGAGTGGTCCGGTCGACTCACAAAAGAGCAAAAGAAACTTGTTGAAAAGTGGGCCAGTGAACTTAAAAGTACGGGTGAAATGCGTCTGAAATATCGAGAGCAATGGCGCAGTGCGTTACAGCAAGCATTTTTACTCGAAGATGTCGCGAAAAGAAAGACAGAGTTTACTAAACTAATTGTGGAAGGGCAGTCACTTCAGTCAGAAGAGTTAATACAAGCTTATCAACATAATGCAGAAGTTGCCGAGCGTTATCTTGGATTATTGGCCGACACAATGACGCCAAAACAGGAAAAGAAGTTATTAGCTCGTATCGATAATTATATCGAAGATTTTGAGGACTTAATTGCTGAAGAAAAAGAGTGAAATTGAGTCACTTACAGCCAGCTTAATTGTGAAAATGAATATTGTGAGTTGATTAATTTTTAGCAGTCTAGCTGCTATTTTTTGGTGCGATTATTTAATAACTTTAAACATGAGCATCTCAAAACCATTTAATAAAAGCAAGGTTAATGAAGGATCTGTCATCTTGCTGTCACAGTTGAAATTTATCTTTACTTCGCACAACAGATTTTAGATACTGATTGTGCTGTGAAATGACAGCGAGTAGTTATGTTTTGGCAAGATCGTAGACCTTTCTGCAGTACCTCGTTTTGTTTAATCGTAAGTTATTCCTGAAGTTTCACAATCAGTGCGGTGCTGAGTGAATTCAAATAAGGTGATATCTCATTTTTGCGCCCATTCAAAGTACAACAGTAATACCTCAGGAGTAATACAATGGCATTAACCACTGGTTCTGTAAAATGGTTCAACGAGACTAAAGGCTTTGGGTTTTTAGAGCAGGAAAATGGACCTGATGTATTTGTTCATTTCAGCTCAATCAACGCTGATGGATTCAAAACTCTCGCAGAAGGCCAAAAAGTACAGTTCGAAATCCAAGATGGTCAGAAAGGTCCTCAAGCAGCTAACGTTCAAATTATTGCTTAATAATTTTTCGGTGCTGTATGAGCCGTGGTTTCATCCGCGGCTTTTTTTTGTTTTAATGGTGTGCCAGTTGCTGTTATTGAACATAAGGAATTGAAATGTCGTTAGTAAAATTGTGTACCTGTATTACCGCTCTTGATGCCAATATGCTGAAAGGTTTCATTGAACACCAGGGCATTGCGGTTCAAACCAGAGGTGAGGCGCTTGCTGGTGCTATTGGTGAAGTTCCGGTTAACGAGTCGCAAGTGTCATTGTGGGTTAAGGACAGTCAACTCGAGGATGCTCAATCCATCTATAATAAGTATATGAAGCAAATGGACTCAGACGCTGAGTGGCAATGCACTCACTGCAAAGAAATTAATCCTGAAAGTTTTGATTACTGCTGGCAATGCCATGAAGAGCGTTCCAGCAAATAGGACTTCGATAGTCCAGATTGAAAGAATGATAATCTATACTGATGTTAATAGCGTAAAGGTTATTTGTTTATATCTTATCAATTAGTTTATGAAATCATTAAATATGGATCCCTCTGTTCGAGTTGTATTAAATACCACTGAACAAGATTGGGAAGCCGCTCCCGCCAAAGGAATTTGGCGTAAAAAATTAGAAAGAGAAGCTGCCGAGTCCGGGCTCACAACGAGTATCGTTCGATATGACCCGCAAAGTAATTTTCCTGCTCATTCGCATCCGATGGGCGAGGAAATTTTTGTGTTAGACGGTGTATTCTCTGACGAATCCGGTGATTTTCCTGCCGGGTCTTATTTAAGAAATCCGCCCGGGTCCAGCCATTCTCCGAGTAGCCTTAATGGTTGTATTATTTTTGTCAAACTAAACCAATTTTCTAATGAAGACTCAGCACAACTTAAACTCGATACAAGTTCGATGGAATGGCAGCCAGGGTTAGTCGAAGGACTCTCGGTTAAGCCTCTGCATAACTTTAAGTATGAAAATGTTGCCTTGGTTCGATGGGCTCCGAATACCTTTTTCAAACCTCATATACATTTCGGTGGCGAAGAAATCCTGGTGTTAGACGGCGTTTTTGCCGACGAACTTGGAGAGTATCCCGCAGGAACCTGGATAAGAAGCCCTCATTTAAGTGAACATCAGCCGTACTCGAAGCAAGGCTGTACCATTTTAGTTAAGACCGGACATTTGGCAGATCGAGGATTTTTGAAAAATCGACCAGCTTAATGGCCATCAGCGAAAACTGATAAAGATTATTTGTGCTTAAAGTAAATTAATTTATTAAAATTTTTTTAGAAGGCGTTCGACTTGTGACTTTAGAAAAATCAACCTATGAAGTTAATGGCTCTTTTTCTGAGGAAGAAGTATCTCGAATTATTGAAATGGCGTGGGAAGACCGGACGCCATTTGAAGCTATCGAGCGATTGTATGGTCTTAAAGAGGCTGACGTTATCAAGTTAATGCGACGCGAAATGAAACCGAGCAGTTTTAAAATGTGGAGGAAAAGAGTAACCGGTAGAAAAACCAAACATCAATCGCTTCGTTCTCCAGAAATAGAGCGAGCCTATTGTGCAACACAATATAAACGTCAGTAGGCTTAATTTGCGCTGATTCTTTCGAGTAAATCGTGCCAGCAATTAAATGTCAAATCTGCCATTGTTGCATATTGAGGAATTATTTCTGGTGCGTATAAATAAGAATTCATTTTGGCGTTTCTTGCCGCTTGTATGTCATACAAGTAATCGCCGATATAAACGGTTTGCTCTCCTGTAAATTGCCATTCATTTAAAATCCGCAATAAAGCATCTGGCGCGGGCTTTGGTAAAGAGTCTTCACGTGTCAAAACGATATCAAAGCTTAATTTGTTCTGTGTTAATTTAAGCTCGGTGGCTTTTGGTGAGTTTCGAGTTACTAGAGCGCTAGGAATACTTAATTGTCTGAGCCATGCTAAAAACTCCTTTGCGCCTGGTAATATTTGAGAGTTTTTCGCGTCTTCTAATTCGTAGTGCTCGATAGTTTGAATCACTTTTCTTTTATTAACAGGCTCAAGTTGTTCCGCATAACTTAACAAATCTTGATTTGAGGGGCAGCCGACCGCACGTTTAATTTCTTGAAAATTTAGTGTTGAATTTACTAACGTCCCATCGAGATCAAAAATAAAACCACTGAACATACAATTTCCATCGTTATTAATTTTTATAATAACAATTACGTTGGTTTAATTAAGGTGGATGATAAGCAATTAAACCTTAAGCACCATTTAACCCTTAAGCACCATTTAACCCTGTTACTGGCTCTTGCAATCCATTATCTGAGAAGACACTCACACATCCTGCGGACCAACATTGTTCTGCGGTTTCTTTCGTGTTAACGGTAAAACACATCAGATCAAAAGGCGCAACATGACTAAGCTGGATAAGCTCAGTGAAAACAAGTTGCTTATTTATATGAAGAGAAGTGCATCCCAGTCTTTCAGTAAGCGATATTATTTCTTGAGGTGTATTGAGTTCGAAACTATCGACGACTAGGGCTCTTGGGGTACGAGGGCGCAATTTTTGACAGACTTCTAGTGCTGACACCGAATAGCTAGATAACAATACGGGGGGATTTTTCTTCCGCGCGCGCAAAGTTTGGTGAATAATTTCGGCGGTTAATTCATCTTCTTGGTAATTGGGTTTAATTTCCAAGTTCACTCCTAACTTAAATTTTACGGCGAGATCTAACAATTGCTCTAAGCTTGGAATGGTTTGGTTAGAAAATCGCGGACTGAACCAAGAGCCCGCATCAATGGTTAAAGCATCTTTAAGGGATAACTCAGAAAAATAACCACTGTAGTTGGTGGTTCTTTCCAAGGTTGCATCGTGAAACACCATAGCTTTCTGATCTTTAGTTAGTCGAATATCTGTTTCGACCCAGGTAAAGCCATGCTGAGCGGCGAGAATAAAACTCGCTTGGGTATTTTCAGGAGCAAAAGCGCTCAGACCACGGTGAGCGATTATAGAAGGGAAGTCATCGAAGTAGTAATGCAATGCCATATATAGTCTTTATATTAATCGTTGGAGATAGCTGCCAAATTTTGGTGAATGCTGTTGCGGAACCAATTGAACGCAGCCTTTAGTTTAACGATTTCTCAGTAAAAATAATTCGCCATACGAGAGGGTTCAACCCATTAATACTAAAGCAATCAATAACTATAGTATGCTAACTCTGTAGTTTATCCAGTTTAATTGACTTAACTTACTTTAATAACATGGCAAATAAAAGGATGAGAATTTGAATGAATAAACTTTGGGGAGGAATGCTGCTTGGTTCTTTTGCTGCTGCACTCTGGCAGTGGTTAGTTGAAGGTAATACCTTAATTTTCAGTGCATTGATGAATAGTATTTTTGAAATGGCAGCTTTAAGCATTGAAATTGCGATAGGACTTATTGGTTTATTGTGTTTTTGGATGGGGGTGCTTAAGTTGGCTGAAGCTTCTGGAGGACTGAATTTTTTTGCACGGGCACTGGAGCCGCTGTTCGCAAAACTAATGCCTGAGGTACCTAGAGGCCATCCTGCGTTTGGACATATAACCATGAATATGGCAGCCAATATTTTTGGTTTGGACAATGCAGCAACACCTGCCGGAATTAAGGCAATGCAAAGTTTACAGTTAATTAACTCTCAAAAAGATACTGCCAGTAATGCGCAAATCCTGTTTTTGGTGCTGAATACTTCAGCCATATCTTTGTTTCCGGTCACGATTATGATGTATCGAGCACAGCAAGGTGCCGCCAATCCTGCTGATGTGTTTATCCCTATTCTTCTCGCAACATCTTGTGCAACTTTAGCAGGGCTACTAGCTGTTGCCTGGATACAGCGCATTAATTTATTCAACAAGGTTATTGCCGGGTACGTCTTGGGTGCTATCACAATATTGGGCATGCTCATTTGGTGGTTCGCGCAATTGCCTAGTGATGAACTAACAGAAATGTCATCGTTTATTGGTAATGGTTTGTTGATAACCGCGATCATGGGTTTCGTTGCACTTGCGTGGTATCGGAAAGTAGCGATTTACGAACAGTTCATTGAAGGTGCTAAACAGGGATTTGATTTAGCGGTCACCATTATGCCTTACCTTGTCGCCATGTTAGTGGCAGTAGGTTTATTACGCAGCAGCGGTTTGCTGGATTTGCTCATTAATGGGGTGGCGAGTTTGATTGGCATGTTGGGCTTCGACACCAAGTTTACGGAAGCTCTCCCGACTGGTCTTATGCGACCATTTTCAGGGAGTGGTGCGAGAGCCATGATGTTAGAAACAATGAATCAATATGGCGTCGATTCTTTTTCCGCTCGTCTCGCGGCAGTTTTTCAAGGCAGCACAGAAACGACTTTTTATGTACTGGCGGTTTATTTTGGTGCCGTTAATATTCGTCGACTGAGACATGCTATTGCTTGTGGTGTCTTTGCGGATATTGCCGGAATTGTGGCAGCGATTGTTATTGCTTATTGGTTTTTTGCTTAATGATTTATGCCAGATTGGTTAGTCAAAAAGTCCACTTTGGCTGGCAAATTGGTACATAAAATGCGCGATGTTAGTGATTACTTTGATTTCACCTCTGAGTATTCCGATGAGACCTAAGGTGCAGTTTGTTACGGTTATATTAAAGCTAGACAAAATCAATATTGGTTTCGCTTGTCAATAGTAATCCACAGAAAATAACACTTAAATTTTGGCACCTTGCACAAACGCTAAGCAACTTGAATAATTCTTATACGAATCGACTTTTGTTTGTAACCTTTTGAAAAATATAGGAAATTTAAATGAGGTTAAAAAATAACCAATTTAACAAAGCCTATGGATTCATCGGGGCTGAGCGCTCTTTTAAAAAACTTTTCCCCATAGTTATCCACAGCATCTGTGGAAACATTATGACAGCTCAATGACGCCAATGGATTAGCCCTTTATGACAATTTTTTGGCGCTTGCTACGGTGTAGTTTTTTCCTTGTTTGTGCTTTTTATAGTTTCCAAAAGTCTCATTAAAGTTTCGCTTCATAAACTGACGTAATCCATTAATGGTGACAACATAAAACTGACCATTTGGTTTCAAATGGTGCAAAGCATCTTGTAAAAATATTGTCAGCATTTCATTGCCAACTTTGGCTGGAATATTCGAAACAATAACATCGAATTTCTCATCCTTAAGCTGCTCCATTCCATTGCTAAGGATGGCTTTTGCATTATTAGCCCGATTAAGTTTTGCATTTTCGTTTGCGTAATCAACAGCAACAAAGTCTTTGTCGGCCATTATGGTTGTGCCATTGGGTGCCATTTTCGCCAATGTAATACCTAAGACGCCATAGCCGCATCCGAGATCGAAGCAGTCTGCATTGTCGGCAATGTCGACGTGATCGAGTAACAGCCTGGAACCTTCGTCCACTTCCCGAGGTGAAAACAAGCCCCAGGTTGTATGAAATTTCATCGGAAAGCTTTGCAATTGTGTATCAAAACTTAAAGGTTGGCGTAATTTATTTGTTAGCGGATTGTTAGCTGGCATCGTGTTATATTCGTGGGATTAAAAAACTGGAGTATACCGGAATTGCATTCTAAGTGATAAGCGATTCAGCGGGTGTGATTTTCTGTCCTCTAGGGTAAAATCGCCAATCATTGCAATATTGATAGGGTTGGTTTTTTATGTCGCAATCACCGATTTACAAGGTGCAGTTTGTAAATCAAGGGCAAACATTTGAAGTGTACGCAAAAGAAGTACACTCCAGTAATCTGTATGGCTTTATAGAAGTTGAGCAATTGTTGTTTGGTGAACGCAGTCATCTGGTAGTGGATCCCTCTGAAGAAAAACTAAAAGCGGAGTTTGAAGGAGTAAAACGTACCTTTATCCCAATGCATGCAGTTGTTCGTATTGATGAAGTTGAACAACAAGGCACAGCAAAAATCACAGAGTCTAAAGGCGGAGTGGTGACTCACTTGCCTTTTGCTTATGACAAGCCCAAAAAGTAAGATTGATAGTCGATGGGGCTTATTGATTTAAATTTAACGTCTTTACCCGACCGAGTAATCGTGCTGTGTCGGCCTGGATTTGAGTCTGACGTGGTACAAGAAATTGTTCATCGATTAGAGGCATTTGAGTGCTATGGTTACCCAAAGCTCGAACCAAATAATGGCTTTGTTGAGTTTGTTGCGTACGACAACGAAAGTCTCCTGGCATCGTTTTCTAAGTTAGATCCTAAAACGCTCATTTTCTGTCGAGACATTATGCTCTCCTGGCAGCAACTAAAAGAGTTGGATACCGCTGATCGAGTTTCGGGATTAATAGAATTAGTTGCTGGTGAAGAAGCTTTTGCGGATGTAAAGCCGTGGGTTTCGGACACCAATGATGGTAAGTCGTTGGCTAAGTTGAGTAAGAAGCTTTGTCCTCCCTTTAAAAAAGCACTAATTGATGATAATCGATTAAAAGCTAGTTCAAATTGGTTAATCAATTTGATGTTCACTGAAACCGACAGTGCTTATATTGGGGTCTCGCTTAAAGACTCTCTACCACGTTGGCCAAATGGAATTGCTCACCTTCGTTTCCCGAGTCTTGCACCGAGTCGCTCAACCTTAAAACTCGAGGAAGCATTTTTAGAGTTTTTAACCAAAAGGGAGAGAGAGTCATTTTTCGGTTTAGGAAAAACAGCTGTAGATTTGGGTGCTTGTCCAGGTGGATGGACTTATCAGTTAGTGAAGCGGGATGTGTTTGTCTACGCTATTGATAATGGAGCAATGGCTGATTCGCTGATGAAGACAGGTTTAGTGGAACATATAAAAGCAGATGGTTTTGTCTTCACTCCACCAGTGCCGGTCACATGGTTGGTGTGCGATATGATTGAGCAACCTCGGAGAATTGCTCGTTTGATGGCAGAATGGTTGGCAAATGGGCACGCTGAACGGGCAATGTTTAACTTAAAACTGCCGATGAAAAAGCGTTATCAGGAAGTTCAGGACTGTATTGCCCTAATATCAGAGATTTTGGGTGAGAACTCTTTTGATCTGTTAATTAAGCAACTTTATCATGACCGTGAAGAAGTCACTTGTTACTTAACTCGTTCATAACAGTAGGTGACGGACCTTGATTGAAACAAGTTGTTGTTAAAGATTAAAGATCGATAAGTCTAACTTCGAAAGCACCAGGTGAATTAAGAGTGTAATTTTTACTAATAGTATTAGAGAGAAATAAAGAGTAATAAGAGATGGCTAACATTCCTCTTGGTAAGTCTACCGTTTACCCTACAGCATACGATCCCAAGTTGCTATTTCCGGTAGCCCGTAAAGAAAAGCGTGATGAAATTGGCATTGCTGATCCTGCTACTTTTTATGGCGCGGATTATTGGACAGCTTATGAGATGAGTTGGTTAAACTCGAAAGGCAAGCCTGAAGTTGCGATTGCTGAGTTTGAGTTTGATCGCAATACACCCTGCATTATCGAGTCCAAGTCATTTAAGCTTTACCTCAACTCTTTTAACCAAGAAATAGTCTCAAGCTGGACTGAATTCGAAGGTATTTTACTGCAAGACTTAAGAAAGGCTTGCGGTAGCGAAAAAGTCAAAGTAAACCTACTAACGCTCGAAGAGTACTCTAGCAATGGAATTGTGCTGCCTGATGGTATCTTGCTTGATTCATTGGATATTGAATGTGATGTATATGACTATTCACCCGAATTATTGGCGATTAGTCGTGAAAACAAAGCTAATTCTGAAAATGTAGTGAGTGAGTCGGTTTATACTCATTTATTAAAGAGTAATTGTTTGATCACATCGCAGCCGGACTGGGCGACTTTGTTGATTGATTACACCGGTATCGCGATTAATCATGAGGCACTATTAAAATATGTTGTGTCTTTTCGAGGTCATGACGAGTTCCATGAGCAATGCGTCGAGCGAATTTTTCAAGACATCATGAGATTTTGTCGACCGGAAAAGCTGTCTGTATATGCTCGTTATACTCGGCGCGGAGGGTTGGATATTAACCCGTGGCGAAGTACTGAAGTGTCTGGCTCTCGCTCATTTTCAAGACTTGCTCGACAATAATTAAAAAAAGCGCCAAAGATCGATTTAAATTGTGAACCAATACCCCGCATAAAGCACGATTTTGAGTTACCTTTTGTTCAGATTTTCGCCGTTCAGGAGGTCAACATGGCGTACTTAATTTTGCTTACAGAAGGACATTCTGGCCCACGCTTTGCGTTGGAGAAGAAGGAACTCACAATTGGACGATCGCCTAATTGCGACATACATTTGGAAGATCCGTCTGTCAGTTTTCAGCATGCGCGCATAAAAATCGCGCCAATCGATAACACGCAATCTATGGTTGTTAGTATCGAAGATTGCGACAGTACCAACGGAACCTTTGTTAACAATCAGCGTGTCGAGCGTGAACTTTTAACCGCAAACGATAACATTAACATTGGATTAAGTACTTTTCGATTTATATCGGAAGGTTCAGATTCTCTGGAAAGCACCCAGCAAATCAAAAAGAGCTGGATCCCTGGCGTCTTTTATCTCAAGGATAAATCAGCCTAACCGAATACATCGGTTAGGCATTAAAAGGGAATAATTCCGCAAAGTAATGCCATTCAGCCCCTTAATCGCTGGGCTTTGCTATACTACTCGTCCGATTTCTTATTGATTGAATATATTAAGAAAGTCGTTAGAATAGCCTGCCAAACACGGTATTGCTGAAAATCTATATTAATCGAGTAGCAAAATGCATTTTTTAGACTTCGAACAACCTATAGCAGAGCTTGAGGCACAAATTGAAGAACTTCGACTTGTGGGCAGTGATGCAGAAATCAATATTTCAGAAGAAATTGCGCGGCTACAAAAGAAAAGTAAAGAATTAACAGAACAAATTTTTAGCGATCTCGATGCCTGGCAAATTGCTCAGTTGGCACGACATCCACAACGCCCCTATACCCAAGATTATATCGATTTAATTTTTACCGACTTTGATGAGTTATGTGGTGACCGCGCTTATGCAAATGATTGGGCGATTATTGGTGGGCCTGCGCGCATAGATGATCAGCCGGTAATGGTCATCGGTCATCAAAAAGGTCGCGATACCAAAGAAAAAATCAAACGTAACTTTGGTATGCCACGTCCAGAAGGATATCGTAAAGCACTTCGACTTATGGAGATGGCAGAGCGTTTTAAGCTCCCGATTATTACTTTTATTGACACACCGGGAGCCTATCCTGGTGTTGGCGCTGAGGAGCGTGGGCAAAGTGAAGCCATCGCGAGAAACTTAAAAGTTATGTCTCGACTTAAGACACAAATCATATGCACTGTAATCGGTGAGGGTGGCTCAGGTGGCGCTCTCGCTATAGGTGTTGGTGACCGAGTTAATATGTTACAGAATTCAACTTACTCGGTTATTTCTCCTGAGGGATGTGCGTCAATATTGTGGAAAAGTGCAGACCGTGCAAAAGATGCTGCTCAAGCCATGGGCATCACGGCGAGAAGACTTAAAAAGTTAGAGTTGATTGACGCGATTGTGCCAGAACCGTTAGGTGGGGCGCACAGAGATTTTGATACCGTTGCAACCAACTTGAAACAACGAATTCTTGAGGATTTATCTGGCTTACAAGAGTTAAACACCAATGAGTTACTCAATCGTCGTTATGATCGTTTAATGTCATTCGGCGAGTATGAGTCGTAAGGTCTTCGAAGCAACCTTAAGTTTTCTTTACAGTCAGTTTTTCACGATTCTCAATAACAATCCCGACATGTACACATTCTCCCGAGATGTGTACACTTTCATTAAGATTTTCGCGACAAATTAAACTCCGTGGACTGGTTTCAAAGCGCACTCACAAAGCTTTCAGACATATTTGAAAGTCACTCACAAACCAATCAGTGGTGGTTAGGTTTAAGTGGCGGAGCTGACTCTATGGTTCTGCTTGAGTTGTTATATGAGTTCAAGCGAACCAGACCAGACTTAAAACTCGGAGCCATCCATGTCAATCACAGCATCAGTCCTAACGCACACAATTGGGCTGAGTTTTGTAAAAAGTGCTGTCAGGATTACAACATTGAATATTATGAACGGACGATTCAAATTGGTAATCAAACTCGCCAAGGTCTAGAGAAACCTTTAAGAGAAGCCAGGTGGCAGGCTTTTTCAGATGTTATTCAAGACTCATTTTTGTCAAATGAAGAGGGTTCAATAAAACCAGTTTTATTTGTTGCTCATCATCAAGATGATCAAGTTGAAACATTATTGCTTAATTTACTGCGTGGAACAGGTGTCGCAGGAGCAAGTGGAATGTCTGAGTGGGAAGAGCGTTCTGATTTTTTTCTTGCTCGGCCGTTAATTGATATTCCTAAACAATCAATTATTACTTTTGCCGAAGAAAACAATTTAGATTGGGTCGACGATGAGTCTAATCAAGAGGTTCAATATCGTCGAAATTTTTTGCGCCACAACGTATTGCCTGTAATAGCAGAGCAATGGCCAAATTATTCTCAAACCTTGTCTAGGTTTACTCGCAACATGCAAATGACGGGGCAACTGGTGAGTGAATTGGCAAAAATTGATGTGAGGGCGACGCAGCTTGGAGATGGACTGGACCTGAATAAGTTCAGAGTCTTATCATTTGAGAGACAGCTTAACTTGCTCCGACATTGGATTCTTCAGAAACAACGCTACTCGCCAAGTGAAGTTCAGCTCACTGAAATGTTAAAGCAGCTCAAAAATCTCGATAGCGATTCAAACTTTCAGTTCAAATTAAATGATGATGTGTTAACTGTGCATGAGAATGAACTGTTACTTATATCGGAAAAGCTTTTTAATGCTGAGTCATATGAATACATTTGGCGTGATTTATCAAAACCAATCGATATTCAAGAAATCAACGGCACTTTATTGGTTGAAAAAGGCGGTGAGTTGCGTCTTCCTAATAGCAGTGAAACTGTTAGAGTTTGTTCGCGCAAAGGCGGTGAAAATTGTTGGCCAATCTTACGTGATAAGCGAACCAGCCTTAAAAAAGTATTTCAGGAACTTGGGATTGCACGTTGGAAAAGAGCATCGGTTCCGTTAGTGTTTTACAATGATATTTTAGTGTGTGTGGTAGGTGTTTTTGTGTGTAAAGAAGGCTTAGTGGAAAAAGAGCAACAAGGTATTAATATTATTGTTAAGTGATTGTTACTATTTTAGTCCATGGAAAATTACTTTTTAGGATTAGTAGTTTAGGATAATTATTTTAGAGTTAGCAGTTATTGAATATTGATGAATAAAATATTCAAATAAAAATTATTGATTATATTTTAAAATTAACTCTTTTGCTTCATCTGCTGGAACGGGGCGGCTGTAGTGGTAACCCTGACCAAGATGGATGCCAAGATCTTTTAGCATTTTTACATGTTCCAACGATTCAACGCCTTCAGCAACCACACTTTTGTTCAGCTGCGTACACATAAATGCGACGGTTTTTACGATAGCTTCATGATCGTGACTCGTATCCATAGTTTGAATAAAACTTCTATCGATTTTAATCGTGTGCAAAGTGAACTTATGGAGATACGAAAGTGAAGAGTATCCGGTACCAAAGTCATCCAGTAATACTTGAATATTGCGATTCGACAACTGCTTAAGTAGTTTCTGCGCCAGGGATGAATTTTCGATTAACAAGCCTTCTGTTATCTCGACTTTTAATGAGTGCGCGTCCAGTTCATTTTCTTCAAGAGCCATATCAATGTCTTTTATTAGATCATGATGTTCAATTTGTTTCGAAGAAAAGTTAACACTCATCGAAATATTTTCTGCTTGTTTAAATTCAGACTGCCACAGTTTTAATGTTCCAAGAGAGTGATTCAGAATAAAGTGTCCTATTGAATGGATCATTCCTGTTTCTTCCGCAATAGGAATAAACTCATCGGGTGGGATAAAGCCCAGGTCTTGGTGTATCCATCTTGCTAAAGCTTCGAATGCGATAACTTTATCGGTTTTTAAGTCAATAATCGGCTGGTAGTAGACTTGAATTTGATTTTTATCGAGAGCGTGTCGTAAATCGTTTTCAATTTTAAGTCGCTTCATTGCAGCATTATGCATTTCAACATCAAATAAAGCATAACGTGCTTTTCCTGATTCTTTTGCATGATACATAGCCGCATCAGCGTCACGAAGTACATCGTCTGGTTTCTTGTAGTTATCGTTGCTTACCGTTACTCCGATACTGGTTGTTGTAAATACAGTTTGTTCATTCAATTGAAACGGCTTGGAAATTGATTCAATTATTCGATTGGCTGTCACAGCTGCGTCTCGCGGATTATTTATGCCTCTCAGTAACACGCAAAACTCATCGCCGCCCAGTCGTGCAACAGTATCTTCAGGCCTAATGCACTCTTCAAGTCGCTGAGCAACTTCTTGCAATAAAGCATCACCCATCAAGTGACCAAGCGAATCGTTAATGACTTTAAAACGGTCGAGATCAAGAAATAAAACAGAAAAATTAACCGACTTATTCCGCTCTTTTTGTTTTAAAATTTGCTCAAGGCGATTTGTAAATAAGGCTCGGTTTGGCAATCCGGTTAAGCTATCGTGGAAGGCTTCGAACGCAAGTTTTTTTTGCATTTTATTGCGTTCGTCTAACATCCCCTGGAGTGTTTCGTTTGTAATCGATAGCTCTTTGGTTCTTTCGCCAACGCGCTTTTCGAGCTCATCATTAATCTGTTTGAGCTCTTCATGTGCTTTCTGTAATGAATCTGCATGAACTTTCCGGCTTATAGCGGTCGCTACTTGTTGAGAAACAAACATTAATACTTCTTCATCGAGTGGAGAGTAGGATTTTCCTCGAATGTAGCTTTGAACGGCTAGCACACCGGTTACTGTATTCTTATGAAATAATGGAACGCCTAACCAAGTTTCAGGAGCAGTACCAAAAAATACATGTTTTTTATGCCACTCATCTATATTCGACTTATTAATCAGCAAAGGCCGACCTGATCGAAGAACCCACTCTGTTGGTGAGCATTTATCAATATCGATAGAAGTATCTAAAAGTCGGTCTTCAACGTTGGAGTCATACTCATCAATTAAATAAGGGAAACTTAATGTTTGTGCTTGATTGTCATAGGTGCAGATGTAAAAGTTTTTCGATGGCATAATGCCATTGATAATATTATGAACCGAAACATAAAATTCATTGATATCACGAGTGGTATTGGTGAGTTCTGAAATTTTAAATAAGGCCGCTTGTAATCGTTCGGCTTGTTCTCTTTCATGAATTTGAGCTTCAAGATCTTCGTTAATTTTTTGCAGCATCGCAGTACGTTGTACAACTTTTTGTTCAAGTCGTTCACTGTACTCTTTTAATCGCTTTTCATATTGCTTTTGATTAAGTACAGCTGCGATTTGTTGAGAAACGAAAATTAAAAGCTCTTTATCGGTTTCAGTGTATTTTTTATTTTCGTCGTAGGTTTGAATTACCATGACACCGATAGTACTGTTATTGAGTTTAAGTGGGATGCCCATCCAATGTGCCGGAGTGATACCTCTCAGTTGTATTTCATTTGATTTTTCTAAGGCCAATAACTTTTCTGTATCAGCCAGTAGAGCGTCACCTGTACGAATAGTGTAACCGGTTAGTGTGGATTTAAAAGCTTCTATAGGCTCTGGATCCCAGACAGTTGGGTCAAAGTCTTCATCTTCTTCTTCGTCATGAAAGTAATCAAAACTTACAAACTGTTTATCGTTGCTCAACAATGCAATGTACATATTATTCGCAAACATCAAGCGACCTACAATTTGACGAAGGTCTTCATAAAACAATGAAATTTCTTTCACTTGACTGGAAAGAGAAGCTATTTCTAGCATTGCGTTCTGAACTTTCTCAGCATGACGTTTCTGCTCAACCAGAGCGTCCACTTCTTCTACGTGCTGTTCAACAACAAGTGTGCTTTGAGAGTTAGGATCGGAGTTCTTTTGCTGCAAGCTAGATTCTTCCAAGTATTTGATTTACAAAATAAACTGGTCAAATTGAAAGAATAGCTAATAATCAGTGATTTACCAGCTTTTCTTAGGTTGGGAGACCGTAAAATGCAAGTATGTCATCCGCTTTATTGGATGCATCTTGATAGCCAAGTTGGATTAGAGCGCGAGTAAAGGGTTTTTCAAACAGTAAGTAACTTAAAATTGAATCTCCAGATTGTCCATCGATACCAATTCTGCGCAAGAAAAACTGAACTGCGCGTGGTAATGCCGAGAAATGTTCTCGAGCTATAAGGCTGATATCTTGAGAGGGATTTATCACCAGGGTTTCAATATTTTTTAGATGAAAGCTTTTGGCTTTGATACGATCCGGTATTTTATTCAGGGTCGAGTTAATTCTTTGCAAGCGCTCAAGGTCGCTTTCGAGGCTGTCGATAAAGACACTGTCGAGTACGTGGCCGCCAATTTCTGCAATGGTTGGGTAACCTTCAGGGTGACTTAATTCATCTACCGGGGCATGTGCAGGATCGACACCAACGACTAATATTTTATCGGCTCCTAAATGCAAAGCAGGACTGAGTGGTGCAAGAAAGCGCATGCTACCGTCACCAAAATATTGTGAACCAACTTTAGTCACTGGAAAAACCATTGGGATGGCTGCCGATGCCAGCAAGTGAGACGTTGAAATAATTGCCGGATGTCCACGTCTTCGATGTCGTCTCCATGGTTGGGTTTGACTGGTTGCCTGATAAAAACTTATCGACTCACCTGTTGTATAACTTGAAGCGGTAACGGTTAATGCCTCAAGTTCACCTTGCGCAATAGCTTTTTCGATCAACGGATAAGGGATTACACTATCCAGCAACTTGGCAAGAGGTTGGTTATCAAGCAAGCCAATGGGGCCTTTTGATGTCCCGCCAATAAGCGTTTTTATCCATGATGCTGAGCTTCTGGTAAGAGTCCAAAAGTTGGTTAGGAATATTTGATCACAGTGAAAATTGGCCCAAACATTTTCCAATCGTTTCATTCCAAGACGAAAGTGTTGTGCGTAAGCTGCAACGACAGTGGCGTTGATTGCTCCAGCTGATGTACCAGAAATAATTGGAAATGGATTTTGATGCGTAGTGAAAGGTAATATTTCTGAAATCGCTTTTAATACACCAACTTGATACGCCGCTCTGGCTCCTCCACCAGAGAGCACTAAACCAGTTCTTGAAATGTTAGGGCGGGTCATACTTTCCAGCGATTTCTAAGTGCTTTATAAACCTTCATTGGATATTTCATTCGACCGTAACTGCCGTTATATCGAGCGAGTGCATTGGTCATATCTTTTTGTTCTCGCTTTAAGTAAATACTTAATATTGCGCAGCCATACCGAATATTGGTTTCGATATCCATCAAGTTGTCTTCTGGATGGCCAATTTCTTCTTTCCAAAAAGGCATAATTTGCATTAAGCCGCGTGCACCAACTCGGCTGATGGCAAACCGTTCAAAATTGGATTCTACTTCAATCACAGACAACACAATTTGAGGGTCAAGTTTGAAAGATTTGGCGTATTTATGAGCTAATTTTAGAATCGTAAAGCGCTCATCTTCAGGAATGTGTGGCGCGCGTTTGCTGAGCCGTTTAGACATATCTTTTAGCCAAACTTCGGCTTCGAAACGATCAACAAAAGAGTGTTCTTCTTCCAGTAATAATTTGAGCTCTTTTCGAAAATTATCATCTGGTCTTTCTTGGTTGGCCCAAAGGCCACCCAAGAAGGTCAGACAATATAGTAGAGCTATTAGTCGCATGCTTTATTTTTTCAGTAAATCGTTTATAAAGTTTAGAACATTATCTTGAGAAACATCTAGTTTTTCATTGGTTCTGCGATTTTTGTACTCGAAAGTATTATTGTCGAGGCCTTTATCAGAAATGACTATTCGGTGAGGGACTCCCATAAGTTCCATGTCGGCAAACATAACGCCAGGACGCTCTTTTCTGTCATCAATAATAACCTCAACGCCTGACTTTAAAAGTTCTTGATAGAGACTTTCAGCAGCTTCTTGCACACGATGCGATCGGTGCATATTCATCGGCACTATTGCTAATGTAAATGGAGCAATGTTTTCTGGCCAGGTGATACCGTAATCATCGTGATTTTGCTCAATAGCGGCGGCAACAATTCGACTTACACCAATACCATAGCAGCCCATTGATAAAGTGACAGCTTTACCTTGTTCATTTAAAACATTCGCATTCATGGCTTCACTGTACTTGGTGCCGAGTTGGAAAATATGCCCAACTTCTATACCTCGTTTGATGGTTAGCTTTCCTTTCCCGTCTGGGGCAGTATCACCTTCAACAACATTTCTTAAATCGGCAACCTCGTGTATGTTTGCGTCTCGCTCCCAGTTAACTCCCGAAAGATGAGTATTGTCTTGGTTAGCACCGCAAACAAAGTCGCTGAGTAATGCTGCATCGAGATCAACAATGACTGGTATTTCTAACTTTACCGGTCCAATAAATCCAGCCTGACAACCCGCTGCATTTCGAATACTTTGTTCATCCGTCATGGATAAAGGTGATGCAACTAAATTATGTTTTTCGGCTTTAATTTCATTAAGGCTATGATCGCCTCTTAGGCAAAGTGCAACTATGGGATGTTCTTCCGTTGCGCCGTTAACGAGCAAGGTTTTAATGGTTTTGTCCGCTGATACAGAAAGAAACTCTGTTAGTTGCTCAATCGTTTGTACCTTGGGGGTCTCGATTTGTTTTAATTCTTCCGTAGCTGCTGCGCGCTCTCCGTTTGGTGCAAGCGACTCTGCTTTTTCTACGTTTGCGGCATAGTCACTACCATCACTGAAAGCGATAGCATCTTCGCCTGATTCTGCCAATACATGGAACTCGTGCGATGCGCTGCCACCTATTGCACCTGTATCAGCCAATACTGCTCGATATTCAAGTCCCAGACGTTCAAACACATTGCAGTAGGCTTGATACATTTTTTCGTAGGTTTCGGCTAGTGAGCTATCGTCAATGTGGAATGAATAGGCATCTTTCATAAGAAACTCTCTCGCACGCATGACTCCGAATCTCGGTCGAGTCTCGTCTCGAAACTTAGTTTGAATTTGAAAGAATGTGCTTGGAAGTTGCTTATACGACCGTATTTCATCTCTTACAATCGCGGTAATAACTTCTTCATGTGTTGGCCCAAGACAAAACTCCCGATCATGCCGATCTTTTATGCGTAAAAGTTCAGGGCCAAATTGCGCCCAACGACCAGACTCTTCCCACAGGTCAGCTGGTTGAACCATTGGCATCAAGACTTCATGGGCACCCACTTTTTCCATTTCTTCGCGTACGATTTGCTCAACTTTTCGTAGGACTCTTAAACCTGTCGGCAACCAGCTATAAAGACCTGCAGCAGACGCAAGCTTGCGAATAAGACCTGCACGAAGCATCAGCTGATGACTTTTCAGTACAGCGTCAGCTGGATTTTCTTTTAAAGTTGCGACTAAGTATTCGGTGGTACGCATGGATTGCCCATTTTAGTTGTCAGTTATTTTGGCCATTTTACCAGTGAATCGAAAAAGGCTAAAACCCATTACTTAAACTGTTTCAGTGAAAATGTGACATTTTTAAGTTTATTTTTACTTTTTTGCCCATATATTACACACCGCGCGCGGATCTGGGCGTTTTATTTAAAGTCGTGTTTATTGAAGAGGAGTCAGCGATGCCTATTTATGAATATCAATGTAGCGCATGCGACCATAAATTTGAGAAGTTACAAAAAATGAGTGATGAACCACTTAGGGATTGTCCTGAGTGTTCGGAAGCTGCCCTGAATAAGCTGATATCAGCTGCTGGTTTTCAATTAAAAGGCAGTGGCTGGTATGTGACAGACTTTAAGGACTCGGGCAAAAATAAGAGTAGCTCTAATAATAAAGATGCGGCTAAGAGCGGGGGTTCGACTGCGTCTGCTGAAAACTCTAGTAAATCATCGAATAAAACATCGAGCTCAAGCAATACCAGCACTTCTGCTGACTCGAATTGATAAGCTGAGCGTTTCGATATTCGAAGCTCAACTGACTTAATTTAATAACATAAGTCTACAGCTCTTTATCCTAACATCATTTGATAGAGTACATTCCTTTAAGGGACTTAATTGTTAGTCCCTTTATTGTGAATCGCCTTTGAACGAACATCCTCATAGTAGCTGATCGGTTACAGCCATTTAAAGTAGGCTCTTCAAAGTTATCCCACAAAGTTATCCCCGCAAAGTAATCCCATCAAAGTAATTCCCTCAAAGTCTAGTGTTGAATCAGCATGAGATTCCGTAACAGCATAATTCCTTTTTTTGCACAGGGTTTGTATGCTACTACTTCATCGAATAACTTGTCATTACAGCAAAGGCGCGCGATTGTATGGCTTCACCACCTAATCCTTTTATTCATCTAAATGCAGCTGGAGCATCGATATGTTCTCAAGAAGTGTTGCAAACCCAAATAGATTATCTTTGCTTGGAGCAGAAAATGGGCGGGTATGGAGCAGCAGATTTCCATCAAGCAAGGTGGGAGCTCCTTTATCAACAAGTTGGCCAATTAATTAATGCAGCACCTACTCATATAGCATTACAGGAAAGTGCAAGCCGTGCCATGCAGAATGCTCTTTTGAGTATTCCATGGCAAAAGGGCGATCAGGTTTTAATCAGTTCGAAAGAGTATGGCGCTCACTACATTGCTTTGCTGCAATTAAAACAACAATATGAGTTAGAGATAATATTTTTACCAGAGAAAGAGGGCGATTTAGATTGGGTCGCGGTTTCAAGCTTGCTAACTGAGCGAGTTAAAGCGGTAATTGTTACCTGGATTGGCTCCCATAACGGCGGGGTGTTAGATGTTATAAAGCTGGGGCAGTTAGTGTCGAATTCATCGGCTTATTATCTGATTGATGGCTGTCAGGCTCTTGGACAAATCGCGGTCGATGTTTCGAAATTAAACTGTGATTTCTTATCGGCAACTGGAAGAAAGTTTTTGCGAGGTCCCAGAGGAACCGGATTTCTTTATGTTGCGCAAAGAGTACTTGAAGAAGAGTTATTTCCGGTTGTCACTGATCATGCTGCTGCTCGTTTAATTGATGACAATACTTGGCGGCTTGATGAAACTGCGAGACGATTTGAATTGTGGGAAGCTAACTGGGCGGCGCGTGCTGGATTACAACAAGCAATTAGTGAACTCTTAGCTAATCAACAAGTCATTTACGACTCGATTCAACGTTTAAGTTCTGAGTTACGCGATATGTTGAGCGAGAGTGGTGTCGTTGAGATAGCCGATACCGGTGCTCAGTTATCTGGGATTATTAGCTTTCGACATAAAAAAGCTTCTGTTGAGCGGGTGAAGCAAGCACTGGATTCTGGAAATGTAATCTCCAGCGTTATCACGCAAGATGCGGGCTGGATAGACTTGCGACATAGAGAAATAACGCAGTTAAACCGGTTATCTGTGCATGTGTATAATCGAGTAGAAGAGTTCAGTGAGGTGATTGACTGTCTTGAGAATCTTTAGTGCCAGTTTGATATAGCTGGAAGTTTTAAATGGTCTAATCTGGCTTTTATCAAATGTTTAATAAAATACCCGCGCACTCTATACTGAGGCTTCAATAAAACTGTTCGATAGTTTTATTTGGCTTTTGCATATATACCACAAATTCTAATCATCGGTTTTTTAGAGTAAGCGTTTTTGTGCCGTGAGCTAGGAGCTCAACACAAACAGCGCTTTTAAAAATTTCGGTGATCAATACTCAAACGATAACAGGTACTTGAAAAAATGACTGAACAAGCTGAATCAGCAAAACGTCCACTCTATATCCCTTACGCTGGTCCTGTTTTACTAGAAACACCACTACTCAATAAAGGTAGTGCGTTTTCAGAGTATGAGCGTCAAACCTTTAATCTTGAAGGGTTACTTCCGCAAAATATTGAAACTATTGAAGAGCAGGCCGCTCGGTGCTACTCACAATTGCAAGGATTCAACAACGATCTCGACAAACATATTTATCTACGAAATATTCAAGATACAAATGAGACAATGTTTTACAAATTGGTGGTCGATCACGTTGATGAAGTTATGCCATTAATTTATACCCCGACAGTGGGAAAAGCTTGCCAAGATTTTTCAAAAATTTATCGCCGGAAACGAGGGTTGTTCATATCCTATCCAGATAAAGACCGCATTGATGATATGCTGCAAAATGCAACCAAGCATAACGTCAAAGTAATTGTTGTCACGGATGGTGAGCGTATCTTAGGTCTTGGTGATCAAGGCATTGGTGGTATGGGTATCCCTATTGGAAAGCTCAGCCTGTATACCGCGTGTGGAGGAATTTCGCCAGCCTACACTCAGCCGATAGTGCTGGATGTTGGATGCAATAATAAAGAGTTACTGGATGATCCTATGTATATGGGTTGGCGTCATGAGCGCATTACTGGAGACGACTACTACGAATTTGTTGAGCTATTTATTCAGGCAGTAAAAAGACGCTGGCCTGAAGCTCTATTGCAGTTTGAAGATTTTGCCGCCACTAATGCAACGCCATTGCTCGAAAAATATCGAGATGATCTTTGCTGTTTTAATGATGATATTCAAGGTACCGCAGCTGTAACCGTGGGAACTCTATTGGCAGGTTGCAAACAAATTGGACAGCAGTTGAAAGATCAGCGAATTGTGTTTTTAGGTGCAGGCTCAGCGGGTTGTGGAATTGCAGAACAGATCATTGCTCAAATGAAACGAGAAGGACTGTCGGACGAGCAGGCTCGAGAGCGAATTTATCTGATCGATAGTCGAGGGCTACTGACCGATGATCTAGCTTATTTAAAGTCATTTCAAAAGCCAGTTGCACAAAAAGCGAATATAGCGGAAGGCTGGACGAAAAATGAAGATGGCCGGGTCGACTTTTTCAACACAGTTAAGCATGCGCAACCGACCGTTTTGGTAGGCGTTTCGGGACAGCCTAATATTTTTACTAAAGACATAGTGTCGATGATGTGTGATAACACTGATAGTCCTATTATTTTGCCGTTATCTAATCCAACATCGCGCTGCGAAGCATTACCGGAAGACTTAATTCAATGGACCCAGGGGAGAGCGATTGTCGCAACCGGTAGTCCATTTAAACCTGTTCAATACGACAATCGAGAGTATCCAATAGCGCAATGTAATAATGCGTATATTTTTCCCGGTGTTGGACTTGGCGTTTTGGCGTCCAAGGCGCGACGAGTAACGGACAATATGCTGATGGCATCAAGTGAAGCGCTAGCAGAGTTTGCTCTTCAGCATGACAGTGGAGGGTTGTTACCACCGCTCGCTGATATTCGGGAAGTAAGCCTCGCCATAGCTAAAGCGGTTGCTCGCCAGGCCATGGAAGATGATGTCGCTATCACTATTTCCGATCAAGCATTGGACGAAAAGTTGATGAAAAATTTTTGGACTCCAAACTATCGAAGTTACCGAAGAGTTTCGTTTTAAGTTAGCGCGACGTCGTCATCTAATTTCAGTTTCAGACCAATCCTGCAACACGTTTAAGTTAGAGCGTGTTGCAGTTCAAATCCTGTTGCAGCTCAGATACTAATGTAACCTCACCCGATAAATTGGTTCACTTAATTTTTTTTCATTTGTTTGTTATCGCCTTCCGATTGATGCATGACTTTAGTGCAATAGGTTATTTTGTTTTAACTTTACCTTAAAAATATCGGATGCCTCTGCGCTGAAGTAGAGCAAATTTTCTTGAGGCTTGTGTCGACTACTGGCGCTCATTTAATAAGGCTTTGAAGTCTTTAGAATAGAGATAAGCGAGGCCTGATAATTTGACCACAAATTATTTTTGAATTAGGATGGAGGCTTGTTTCGCAAAATGATCCGCATTAATTTATGCAGCTTTTCTTCTCGCGAATTTGCACAAAAATAGTGATTTTAAGCCTGTTGTTAGGTATCTCTGCAGCAACCGCACTCGAGTTGCGTCCCAAACAGCAGTCCTCTTCAGAGGGTTATTATACTTTGAGATGGGAGGATTCTGGCAAGGAAATCACGACTCTTGAAATGTCACCTTCATCCGACTTTGGAACAATCGAGACCCAATATAATGTGGTTGGGATGAGCCAGATTTCAGTTACTGGTTACACCAACGGCCAATATTATTTTAGATTGGTCGACAGCAATGGAGTAGCGGTCGGTAATCCAGCCTCTGTTACTGTTGAACATCGTTCTCTCGAACAGGCACTGCAACTTTTCGGAGTCGGCTGCCTACTATTTCTTATTTTAGTGTCGATCTTACTATTCGGCCCTCGCCAAAAAAATTAATTTCTGGAAACTTATTCTATGACTGAGGTAACTCTATCGTCACAGTGGGCTCTTTTAATTGTTGTACTTTTTGGTATCGCCTGGATAGCGTTTGGCTGGTGGTTAGGGCGAAATAATCGAACGATTGATGATTTCATGCTGGCGGGTCGAAATGTTGGGTTTGCGTTCGCATCAGCAACGGCCATGGCGACATGGATTACCAGTAATACAACACTGGTTGCACCTCAACTGACTTATCAATTCGGCGTGTGGGGAATGATCGGATATTCACTTGCTGCGCTCGGGTTGATTTTGTTTGCGCCTATGGCCAAAAGAATAAAGGCACTGATGCCTCATGGATACACGTGCGGTGACTTTATCCGCAAACGATTCGGTTTTATTGCCTGGCTGATATTTCTCGTTATTTCTTTGTGTTACGCACTAGGGTGGTTGGTGAGCCTTGGTATGGCGGGTGGAATTTTACTCTCTGCACTAAGTGGACTGAATTATTTTTTTGGAATGTCTGCAATATTGTTCATCTGTGTCTGCTACACCTTACTTGGTGGATTAAAAGCAGTTATCGCTACGGATTTTGTTCAAACGATTATTATTCTGATTGGTGTAGTATTAATTGCGTACATTGGTATTTCAGAAATTGGACTCGAGACTATTTATGACAATGTCGAAGAAAAAAGTCCGCAACTTTTAAACTTATTGTTTCCGGCGGCAATAATGTTTTTATTTAATAATATATTTTTTGGCATCGGAGAAATATTCCACTCGAATGTGTGGTGGTCGCGAGCTTTTGCCTTCAAAGAAAATATCGGTAAAAAAGCCTTTCTTATGTCAGGATTACTCTGGTTACCCATTCCTATCGTAACGGGCTTTGCCGCATTGGCGGCTTTTTCTCTCGATGTTTTCCCTCCTAGCGCTGATATGATCGGGCCTCTTATTGCAGCAAAAATTTTAGGTAAAGTTGGCGCTGTATTCGTGTTTATTGTGGTTTTTTCGGCGTTGGCTTCGAGTTTGGATTCATTGCTAGCAGCCACGAGTGATTTGCTCACAAAAGATATTTACAAAGGCTTGATAAATAAATCGGCAGACAATGCGCATTTGTTCAAAGTCAGTAAAATTTCAATTGTCGCTCTTGGTTTCTTTACTTGGTTGCTTTGTATTCCAAAAGTGGCCACTCTCGGTGCTTTGTTAAACTTTACTGGCGCATTTGTCGCTAGCACAATTTTCCCAATTGTTTTTGGTTTGTATTATCGACGCCTGGATGGTGTAACTGCAGCATTTGCAATGGCACTTGGCACCCTGAGCGGCTTACTTGGGTTTGGTTTTATAGGCTTTTACGTTGCCGCTTTATTTTCTTGCGCGATATCGTTGCTGGTCTGTTTGATCGGCTTAATGATTAAGAACCAAAAATTTGATTGGCAAACACTTAGCGAATAAGGAAAACGATTATGTTTATGACCTACGCTTGGTTTGAGTTTTTAGTTTACAGTGCGGTATCGCTAGCCGCTATTGCCCCCATAATTTTATTGATACTTGCAGTTATTGACTGGCATAAGGAACAGTTATGGTAGATTCTATCACCACTGAAGAAGTGTGTTTTTCTCGTAAACGCCCAGATGTATATGGTGATGCTCATCCAAAAGCATTACTCAAAGCGATTCAGGAAGAAGGTGACTATTTACAAAACCTTACTGAACAACATGTGGTTTCAACGGATCAATTTACACGAGATGAGTTACTACAATTATTTCGACTGTCTGCAAAATACGAAGGTAACCCAGAGCGATTTAATACTCCTTTAAAAGGAAAAATATTAATCAGCGCATTTTACGAACCGAGTACTCGAACACGCCTGTCATTTGAAAGCGCCTGGCATAGGTTAGGCGGCGACATTATGTCGATTACTGATCGTTCTACAACAGGGATTGCAAAAGGTGAATCGTTAGAAGACGTTGGTGAGATGTTTAATAATTATGGCGATTGCGTGGTTCTTCGAGACAATAATGAAGAGTCTGTTCGTTTGATGATGAACAGTTTAAGAATTCCTATCATTAATGCCGGAAATGGGACAGATGAACACCCAACGCAAGCACTGGCGGACATGTACACCATATTTAAATGGAAGCCTGGATTAATTTCAGATCCTGATTCTACTCCAAAATTGACTATGGGAATCGTGGGTATTCCAAGCAAAATGAGAACGGTGCGAAGCCTTTTGAAAGTTATGGCGGTATTCCCCGAATGCTTTGAAGAAGTGATTATTTTTCATGATGAGTCAGCGCAAAAGGTATTTGATGAAGGACAGTTAGAACAACTTCAGGAAAAAGGGTTGAACGTAACGCTATCAAGTAAACTGAATAAACGCTTACCTGAATTGGATATTGTTTACATTAATGCAATTGCTTGGGTGGGGAATACATTTGAGTCATTTGGAGAGAAGTTTGTATTAAGCAAAAGCTCCCCTTTAAAAGAAAACGCAATCATCATGCATCCACTAGCAAGAGGAGAAGAGTTGTCAACGGACCTCGATGACACTCATCATAATTGGTATTTTTCTCAGGCTCGTGGTGCAGTTTTTCTTCGAATGGCATTGTTAACGTGTTTATGCCAACGCACTGAACAAGTGATGGATATTGTGTAGCTGAAAATCCGGATGGCGCTAAGTTGGCGCCTTTTAAAACGTCCGAATAGAATTTTATTAGGAGTATAGTATGTGTGGTATTGCTGGAATATTTCACCGCGATCCTTCTCGTCCGATCGAGCCTCAATTATTAGTCAACATGGCCGCGATTCAACATCATCGAGGTCCCGATGGCTTTGGTTATAAAGTGTTAGAAAATCGCGGCGTTGGTTTTAGTCATGCTCGATTGTCGATAATCGATTTAAATGAAAGTCGAGGTCGTCAGCCCTTTTGTGCACATGAAGAAAAGTTAATGCTAACGGCAAACGGAGAACTGTACGATTATCAAAGAATTCGAGCACAGTTGACCGCTGATGGAGCTGATTTTCAAACTAAGTCGGACTCTGAAATTATTTTGCATTTGTTTCCTCGTATGGGACTGGAAAAAACTCTCGAGCAATTGCGTGGTGAGTTTGCGTTTGCGCTTTATGACAATTCAGATGATTGTTTGTATTTAGTACGCGATCGGTTTGGAATTAAGCCTTTGTATTGGACACAAACCGACAACGGCATTGTATTTGGTTCTGAGTTAAAAGTTTTATTTGCTCACCCAGAAGTTAAAAGAGAAATTGACGAAGAAGGTTTGTTTCACCAGCTTATCCAAGTCATGGTACCTGGTTCTACTGCTTTTAAAGGCATCCATCAGGTTAAACCTGGTCATATTGTTAAAATTAAGCGCAGTCGTAATGGTTTAAATGTAGAGCAACATAAATATTGGGACATAGATTTTCCTCAAGCCGATGAGCATGATATTAATCCTAACGAAGATTATTACATCGAAGCAGTACGAGAAAAATTATTAGAAGCGGTTCAGCTACGATTGACTGCTGACGTTCCAGTTGGTGCTTATCTTTCAGGCGGAATCGACTCCTGTTCAATACTTGGTTTGTCGCAAGCGGTTAGTCAAGATCCTGTTAAAGCATTTACAATTGGTTTTGACGATAAAGAATACGATGAGACGCCAATTGCAAAAGAAATGGCCGACAAAGTTGGTGCCGATCAACATGTATTAAGTTTATCTGCCGAACATCTTTATGAAAATTTCGAGCGCACCATCTGGCATACCGAAAGAACGATTTACAATACGCTCGGTGTTGCAAAAATGCTCATGAGTCAGGAAGTAAATCGAGTTAACTATAAAGTGGTGTTAACCGGAGAAGGTTCAGATGAACTGTTTGCAGGTTACCCATCGTTTCGCAATGATATGTTTTTGTATGGATTGTCAGATCTGGATTCACAACAACGTAAAATATGGAAGTCATCATTAGAACACAACAACTCGTTATTTAGAGGTGCGATGTTGCCGAAAGAAGAGTACAACTCGAAAGCCATTTCAAGTTTTGTTGGCTTTACTCCGACATGCTTACAACCGTGGTTGCATTGTGATTCAATTGCTTTATCACTGTTGACGAACGATAGACGTCAGCAATTGCAAGACTATGATCCGGGCGCTGCAATTGCGGATACATTTGATTTGTCTATGCTTCAAGGGAGACATCCGCTTGATAAAGCGCAGTATGTCTGGATTAAAACCATGCTTGAAGGGCAAATTTTGACTTGGGGTGGAGATAGAGTGGATATGGCAAATTCAATGGAAGCTCGACCTGCATTTTTGGACCATCATCTGGCTGAGTTTGCCACAAAAGTACCTCCTCAATTAAGAATTAAAGGCCCGGTTGAAAAGTACGTCTTAAAAGAAGCAATGAAAGGATTACTACCAGAAACCTTGTATAAGCGACAAAAGTTTGCGTTTATGGCTCCGCCAGCGCATCGCGATGAGAAAAAGTGGCAAGCGTTGATGACATTAGTAAATGAGTTTGCCAGCAGCGAGCAAATCAATGCCGCAGGCTTATTAGATGCAAAAGCTGTTGCAGCAATGATTCAGCAACAAGGTGATTCATCGGAACATCATGATCGAGTGCAGATGGATGCGGTAATCAATCATGTTATCGGAGTTCAAATTATGCATCAGAAGTTTGTTGCCACAGATGTCCCTGCACAGGCTGCTGAACAAGCGAAAAGTCTGGGCTGGCATGCTTGATGTGATGCGCTCCAGTATCGGAACTGCTGGATAGCGATAATTTAAATAGGGCTCATCTGACGTGAAAATAAAAGTTGAGAATTTGTCTGAAGAGGTGACGGAGGCCGAATTAGAGGACGCTTTTGCTGACTTTGGTGAGGTTTTAGAGGTCGAAGTAAAAACTGAACCAGATAACAAGGTCGGGTTCGTCAAGATGCGCTATAATGAAGATGCTCGGGCTGCCATCAACATTGTTGACGGGAGTCCGATGGCAGGCAAGGTACTGAAGGTATCGCCTGCATTTAAACAGCAGCGCAAAAAGCGAAGACGAGGCAAATACTCCAAAAAGGGGACCAAAGCTCTGTGAGCAAAATGAAAAAGGATGGCTCAATTGATGCTGAGGTTTTATCACAACCTCAAGAGTGGCAGTGGATCACGTTTAAAATAAGTGGAACACGGTACTGTCACCCAATAGCGGATATCGAAGAAATTTTTCATTTTACTGAGCCTACTCCTGTTCCTGGAGCGCCTCATGGCATTTTAGGTATTTTAAATATTCGCGGCAGCATTGCTACTATATATTCGGGCCGACTGTTATTCGATTTACCGAAATCGGACCCGGGAAAAGACTGGCGAATTATTACATTGTCTTTTGATGACAATTTGATCGGTATAAGTGTCGACAGTGTGGAAGAAATCATTCATTTCGATCCAGAACTGGTTGAACGCACTACTGATGTGACCGATCAAAAAACACTTGTGAAAGGCACCATTTATACTAACGACCGTCTTTACTCGGTTCTCGATTTCTATCGGCTCATAAATGACGATTAGGAATCAACTATGTTTTTATCATTAGCACGAATTTTTAAGTTTAATTTAAACGGTAAAGTCGATTGGTTTAACCGTAAAAAAGGTTTTGGCTTTATCCAAATTGATCAAAAAAACAGTATTTTTGTGCATTCTTCAAATATCAAAACTAATGGCTACCATTATTTAAAACCGAATCAAAAAGTTTTATTTAAAGTCGCTAAAACGGACCGAGGTATACAAGCTATCGAAGTTCGTGTGGCTTAGTTAGTTCTCGAGGTTCCGTTTGAATATCATTTAAGCGGAACCTTCTAATCTTCACTCAACATAATGTTTGGAGGCGCTTATTTCTTCCGGACCCACTCAGTTTAATAACTCTATCAACATTCAACGCATTGAAGATGATCTTTATCGTCTTGCTCAATTTGGATATAACCCAGAAGACAAAGGTGTTTATCGTCAAGGATTAACGCCGATCGATATGGAAGCACGTCAGTGGGTGAAAAAACAATTTGAAGCCAATGGATTACAAACCCATATTGATGGCGTTGGTAATGTTTGTGGCCGATATATTCCAAAAGATGCTTCACAAGAAATTATCGACGCTCCCGCTATTTTGATCGGTTCCCACTTGGACTCGGTTCCAGCTGGTGGGATGTTTGATGGAACGCTTGGCGTAATTGCTGGACTTGAATGTGTGAGACGCATTCAAGAATTAAACCTACCAATAAAACGGCCAATAGAAATTATTGGAACCAGCGAAGAGGAGGGGCGCTTTGGTGGTATGTTAGGCGCGCAAGCTCTTACGGGTAACTTAACCCCAGATTGGCTGGAGTCGGCGAAAGATCCGAATGGCGATTATTTAAAAGATGCATTAACCGATTGTGGCTTTGATGTTCATCAAGCGTTGCATGCACGTCGTGATCCGGAATCCATTCGCGCATTTTTAGAATTGCATATTGAACAAGGTCCTGTTTTGGAAGCCGAGAACAAACCAGTTGGTGTTGTTGACGGAATTTCGGGTGTGTTTAAGTGGCTGATTAAGTTTGTGGGAAAAGCGGATCATGCAGGAACTGCTCCAATGAAAATGCGCAGTGATGCCTTTATGGGAGTTGCAGACTTTGCACATGAATTAAGCCGAATTATTGATGAAGAAGGCAGTGAGTACACTCGTTTAACTATCGGTAGGGTAGAGCTAAAGCCCGGTTTTGCGCACACTATTCCTGGTGAAGCGCACTTTACGTTGGTTGGACGGGACATGGATAACGAGATAATGAAGCAAGTCTCCCACGCCTGTCATAAGGTACTTTCTGCAATTGGACGAAAACACAATTTGAAGTTTGAGCACGAGCAATTAAGTTGGTTGGAACCACGACACTTTTCTGATCAGGTTGTGTCGGTGTTGGAAAAAAATGCGCAGCAAGCAAATCTTGATTATTTAAGAATGCCGAGCGGAGCAGGACACGATTGTCAATTTTTTGCAGATATGGTGCCCACCGGCTTAATATTTGTTAAAAGTGTTGGTGGTATTTCCCATGCACCTGACGAATGGTCTCACTGGGATGATATTGAAAAAGCTTCAAATTTATTACTGAAAACGATTATTGATTTAGCGGAAAATTAATTCATACGATAATAGAGAGTTAAGCAGAGTTTTAAATGGGTTTATTTCGCTATTTCGCCTCTGATCTCTAAAAGTGGTGCTGCATCGAGCTCGCTGGCATCCATCATTGAAGCGACTCTGCTAAATGATGATAGCAACAAGTTTTGTTCCCATTCTTCAAGTTGTTTAAAGCGATCAATAAAATGATCTTGTAATGGCTTTGGCGCTTTCTCCAGCAACCTTATTGCTTCTTCAGTTAAGTGCAATGAAATTTGTCGTCGATCGTTAGTACTTCGAATTCGTTGAATTAATTGTCGTGATTCAAGTCGATCAAGAATCGTTGTGATGGTTCCCTGGCTTAGATTGATATTTTTTGCAATTCCTTTTGCAGTAACACCATCGAGCTTTGCAATTTCTTGCAATACCAATAATTGTGGCCCGGTCATGCCAGACTCTTTATTGAGCTTTTTCGAATGCAAATCAATGGAGCGAATTATTCTTCTAAGCGAAATAAGTAATTCTTCGTACTTTTCCATAACTGACTACCTAACCAATACAATCTGTATTTTACGATTGATTGCTCGTGCTCGCAAATCGACTGCAGAATAATTAATTAAACCAAAGAACCAACTACTTGCGACGGGCATCAAAGGCTTTCATTTGCTCTGGAGTTGCTTCAGTCTGGTACTTATCTTTCCATTCGCTGTAAGGCATTCCGTATACATGTTCGCGCGCTGCTTCATAGTCGAGTTCAACATCTCGCTCTTGCGCAGCAGCGACCATCCATTTGGACAAACAATTACGACAAAAATCAGCAAGAATCATTAATTCAATGTTTTGAACTTCTTTATGTTCATCGAGATGTTTTAGTAGTCTTCGAAATGCTGCCGCTTCAATTTCTGTTTGTTTTTCCATAGGCCTTCTTCTTATTTATCTGTATTTGAGTGTGCTATTGATTTTGATTTAAACAAGTTACAAATAAAATTAAAAACAAAAAAGTGGGCGATGCCCACTTTTAATTGAACTCACACTTACTCGAAATGCGGATATTGGATTAATCAATACCTCTATATTGCAATAAGTGTTCACCACTATAATCAGTAGTAATTATTCAGTGCGGCTCGTTACTTCGAGTAAATGGTAGCCGAACTGAGTTTTAACCGGCCCTTGAACTGTGTTGACTGGAGCACTGAACACAACTTCATCAAATTCTTTTACCATTTGTCCTGGTCCAAATTCACCAAGATCTCCGCCATTGGCACCAGAAGGGCACGATGAGTGCTGTTTTGCCATTTCTGCAAAGCTTGCACCGTCACTGATTTGTTGTTTAATGCTGTTGCATTTGTCTTCACTGTCCACTAATAAATGTCGTGCTGTTGCGCGTGCCATAGGTAACTCCTATTTTGTACAATTAATATACCGTTAGTCACTTTGCCTGCTAACGGGAGATTTCGTGGGGCATTATAACTATTTTTCGAATACTTTTTTACCAGCAACCCAGGTTTCGAGCACTTTGATCTTCCATAGCTCGGTTTCAGAAATTTCAAACATATCCTTATCCACCAAGATAAAGTCAGCCCATTTACCAACTTCTAGGCTACCAAGAACATTGTCTTGATGAGCTGAGAAAGCGGCATCCAGAGTAAAACTCCTAAATGCTTCTGTTCGGGTCATTTTCTGCTCAGGTATCCACCCGCCTTTAGGCTGGTTTTCATGATTTTGTCTCGTTACTGCTGCGTGTATGCCGTGAAAGGGATTTGCCAGCTCTACCGGAAAATCTGAGCCCGACGCTATGATAGTGCCTTGGTCTAACAGTGTTCGCCAGGCATAAGCGCCTTTGATTCTGTCTGGACCTACGCGATCTTCTGCCATGTTCATATCGCTTGTGGCGTGTGTTGGTTGCATACTGGCGATCAGATTAAGTTCTTTAATTCGTTTAAGATCGGATAATGCAACGACCTGGGTATGCTCGATGCGATGGCGAAGACCTTTACCAAATCCGTTTTTATAAGCGTCTTCAATAGCGTTGAGGACGATTCGATTTCCGCGGTCGCCAATAGCATGGATGTTGGCTTGAAAGTTGGCTGAGAGTGTTTGTTCAACTTTATTGTCAAGGACGTCAGGTGCTGTTACCAGCAAACCTTTGTGATCTTTTTGATCGCTGTAAGGTTCTATCATCGCCGCGCCGCGACTGCCCAAAGCTCCGTCTGAGTACAGTTTCACACTGCGAATACTCAATCGATCATCCGGATCTTTAACAAAGCCTTTTTTAAGCCACAGAGGTAATTTTTCTGAACTTCCATCGAGCATGGCGTACACACGCAGTGGTAATTGATCTTGTTTTGCTCTTAGTTGGTATAACCGATAGAGATCATCACCTATCCCGGCATCGTGCACACTGGTAATACCAAGAGACAGTAAATGCTCAAAAGCTTTATCGAGCGCATAATTGTTTTCCAAATCGGTGGCTGCTGGAATGTGTTGAGTTACCAGATACTCGGCAGTGTCAATTAATACTCCGGTAGGTTTTCCCTGTTCGTCTTTGATAATTTGGCCGCCCTCTGGGTCCAGTGTTTTCGATGTAATCTTACCGACTTCCAACGCTTTACTGTTCACCCATGCAGCGTGACCGTCAATCCGGCTAAGAACAATCGGTTTATTGAGTTTGATAGCGTCAAGTGATACTGCACTCGGAAATTGCTTATCGGGCCACAGTACCTGGTTCCAGCCGCGGCCTATTATCCATTTTTGTTTGGGATTTTCGCGTGCGAAAGCTTTTACTTTTTCAACCGCTTCTGCTTCTGATGTTACGCCACGTAAATCAACACTGGAGAGTCCTTGTCCCAACCCGAGAATGTGGCCATGAGCGTCAATAAGTCCTGGAAGCATGACTCGGCCTTTGCCATCGATTTTTTTTGCATCTGAAAACTGTTGACTGGCTTGCTCGAGACTGCCCGCAAATAACACTTTTCCTTGTTCGAATACCAGAGCTTCAAACGTCTTTCTCTTAGCTTGATTGCCGGGCTCACCTGTCATGGTATAGCCTGTTATATTATGGATTAAAGTTGCTTCGGCGAAGACTCCACCACTAATAACAGTGCCTAAAAAGAAAGCTAGGATGTTTATTATTTTGTGTTTTGTAGAAAAGTGTCGGTTCAACGGAGGCGTTTTTGTTCGATTAATTTTATGCATTGATTGGTCCCGTAAAGATTTCACAGATATAAATAGAACTCGCAAAGGATGACAGGAGTTTAACCAGTTTCAACAATGCTGTCATTATAAGCAAGTCACTATCGGATAAAGTAAATAGATCAGTATTTCAATAGCTTGTGAGGCTAAGTAATGCTCCCTTCAAATATACAACTTTGGCTCAAGCAGCAACTAAACAAGAGCATTGAATCTATTGCTCAGGTAAGCGGCGGGTGCATTAACGATTGCTACCAGGTCGTCACCTCATGCGATAAGCGTTTCTTCGTAAAGTATCATCCTGCACAAACTATGTTTGAAGCGGAATCTGTGGGATTAAAGGCTATTTCTGATGCGGTGACAGGACTTGCGCCTCAAGTGTTGGCTGTTCACCATCAAGCTATGGTACTGGAGTGGTTAGAAGAGCGTCCAGCGAGCTCAGCTTTTTGGAAAGACTTGGCTAAACAGCTGGCTGACCTGCACAGTAATACTCAGGATAGTTTTGGATTCGTTCAAGATAATTATTGTGGCCTTACTCCTCAGCAAAATAAACCAGACAAGGATGGTTACCGTTTTTTTGCCGAGCAAAGATTACAGTATCAAGCTCGGATTGCGTATGACTCAGGAAGACTCAATAGTGAGGATTTAAGCGCGATAGAGAAAGTTTGCTTTCGTTTGCCGGAGTTGGTGCCGGCTCAAAAAGCTGTATTGATTCACGGTGATTTGTGGTCCGGTAACCTAATGAACACGGCGGAAGGCCCTAAATTATTTGATCCAGCGTGTTATTACGGATGGCCTGAAGCAGAACTTGCCATGACTACTTTATTTGGTGGGTTTGACGATGTTTTTTATCAAGAATATCAAATGGTTAGTGGTATTTCTGAGAGTTGGAGGGAGCGCGCAAAACTGTATAACTTGTACCACTTGCTCAATCACCTGAACCTGTTTGGAGGCTCTTATTTGAGCTCTGTACGTCAAGTCTTGAAGCCTTTTTACGATTGATCGAGTTCTATTCCCATGTATTAGTTGTGTCATTGTAGGCTTTGTGTGACGTTCAGTGGTGGAATTACCTGTAAAATCGATGCAATCTGCCTTAAAATAGCCGGCTTAATTTTAGGTGAGTACGACGAGATTTCAGTTTGATGGATAAAAAGTTAAAGCTTCACGGTTTTAATAACCTTACTAAGTCTTTGAGCTTCAATATTTACGATATTAACTATGCGAAAACAGAAGCTCATCGTGAAGAGTATATAGAATACATTGACGAGCAGTACAATGCTGAGCGTTTGACTAAGATTTTAACAAACGTAACGGACATTATTGGCGCTCACGTATTAAATGTAGCGAGGCAGGATTACGATCCTCATGGCGCATCAGTGACTATATTAATCGCTGAACATGAGATTGAGCCGAAAGAAGATCAATTGGATGAAACGCCTGGACCTCTTCCAGAATCGGTCGTCGCTCATCTGAATAAAAGTCACATAACGGTTCACACTTATCCGGAAAGTCACCCAGACAATGGAATAAGTACTTTTAGAGCTGATATCGACGTATCCACTTGTGGTGTTATTTCGCCGTTGAAAGCATTAAATTACCTTATTCACAGTTTCGATTCAGACATAGTTATTATGGACTATCGCGTAAGAGGTTTTACGCGTGATGTGGATGGAACAAAACATTATATCGATCATGAAATTAACTCGATACAAAACTATTTGTCTGATGATACTCAAGATGCTTATCAAATGATTGACGTTAATGTCTATCAAGAAAACACCTTTCATACCAAAATGATTCGAAAGCAAATTGACGCTGATGATTATATGTTTGGCTCTGGTGAGAGCGAGTTTTCAAAAGAAGAAATTACGCAAATTAAAGAAAGTGTCGAAAGAGAAATGTTAGAAATTTTTTATTCTAAAAATATGCCGAAATAAGCTGTCAGCTTTGGTGGCTAGACCTAAAAGCAGCTCATGCTGCTTTTAGGCAAAAGCGTATTAAAAAGCGTATTAGTTATCGCGTAACCAATCTAAATTATCTAATAAAATTGTGCCTCGAGTGTTTGGGTAAAATGCCAGGTGAATTTCTTCTGTAAACTTATTGGTTTAGCATTTTGTTGACGTTTTCTGAGAGTACTTCAATTACTTTTAAGTGGAGCTTACTTCGATACTCTTGCTTTGGATACTGCAGTAAACATGGTGTGCTCAGCTCGCTACAACCTTCGACTGGTTTTATACCATCGATGCCTTCAATTAGATGCTTCGGCACCACACCTCTTCCGAGCCCAAGTTTTACGCCATCAATTATTCCATAGATATCATTTACGAATGCACGTTTGCGAGTAAAATCAAACATAAGGTTCTTTTTTACTAAATACTCTTCATTGAAGTGGTCATGAATATTGTGATCAAGAAGCACGTCTACGATTGCATCGTCGGAGGTACTCTGAATCAATATATTGTGTTCATCACCTAATAAAACCGATTCGTAATCCAGTCGCTCAATCGGAATTTGTCCAATTATAAAGTCTGCTTCTGAGTGAAACAGCATATCGGGGAGTTCGTGTAAATCGCGGATTTTTAGATCCAATTGAATGGAGGGATTGTTCCGCACTAATTTTGCAAGAATTGGCATTACAGCAGAGCGCATAATGGATGAGAACCCTGCAATCGTGACACTACCTGATAAGCCTTGCTGGTTTCCATACACAATATCTTCGAGAACTTCACTTTCTAATGAATGTTTAATTCTGCAGTACTTTAAAAGCTTTCGGCCAGAGTCGGTAAGTTCAACACTGGATTGGTGTCGCCTAAAAAGTTTAACGCCAAGGCAGTCTTCAAGCTGAGAAATTCTTTGCGACAATGCAGATTGAGTTAAGCAAAGTTGTTCAGCAGCTCTTGAAAAATTAAGGTGTTGAGACAAGATGTGGAAAGCTTTTAGTTTTCGGCTGGATAGCATCATTTACGGTAGATCCAATTTTGACGCTACAACTAAAAGTCGTCGGTTGATAATTGAGGAATGATTGTATATCAAGATTTAAGAGCTAAATTGATCAATTGGGAATATTAACGGTGCATATGCACCCTATAATTGGGGTTGCCGCTTAAGGGCTTTTGGTGGGTGTATGACGCTTTTTCAGTCCGACATGTATTTACCGTTTTACATTCGGATTACTTGAAGGCCTATTAAGTTATAACTCTACTCAGCAATAACTCTACGCAACTATATTTTGATGCCTAACAGCAAATTCTGAGGCTATTGTAAGAGTTATTCTTTTTATGAATTGAATTTGTGAGCGTATTGCTCATAGTTTATCTGATTCGCTTTCTCTGCTTTACCTTTCTAAGATTTAAATAAACTTTACATACATAGAGAGACCAACCCTCTAAGAACCTGTCTCTATAAAGAAAATTTAAAGCAATGTTAAAAGGAAAAGCAAAATTGATGTCCCGATAACTCTTTTGCGTAATAGCTTTCCACCACTATTAGATACCTCTCAAATAAACTCTTTGTGTGTGAGAGGTTTTAAATAGGTAATAGGCGTTCAGACTCGCGCATTGCGAGTTGTTAGCACGATAAAATCGAAAAGATGCCACAAAAATACAGATAATTTAATTATCTGATATGATGTATTGAAGGGAAGTAAAAATATGTGGACCAAAAGAGGCCTGTTTTGCTTATTGAATCTAAGATTAGACTGGTAACTTCGTATATTTTTCTGATTATTTCATTAGTTTTGACCCGTTTAACTTGGGGGGAAACTGGGGTTAAGGTAGAGGAGCTTCTTGGGGAGGATATTCAGGTCATAGCCTATTCCAACCCGGAGGAAGCGCTCGCTAGAATCGAAAAGAAAATAGCGGAAATTGACCCTGATGAAGGCATAGTGATTGCAACGCTTGAGACGGTCCGAGCTCAAGTGTACAACGGGTACTCTATGCCAGATGAGGCATTAAAGGCGGCTCGTAGAGGTATTGCAGCCATTAATCCTGATAACTCAGGTGCCGATCAGTTGAGTGAAGTTAGACTTGAGATTTATGCAGGACTGTTAATCTCTGTCGCCAATGCTGAGGGTTATCTTGGCCAGGCTGTTGCGGCAAAAGAGACTTCCAAAAAAGCTCTGGATATTGCCCGGCTACTCGACAATAAGCATTTATTACTCACGGCACTTACCAACTACGCCAGTATTCTAGATGTACCGCTGGAAGCGGAGCAAGCCATAAAACTGTTAGAAGAAGCCTTTCGATATGCAAAAGAGTTAAATGACTCTGACGCTCTTGGCTTTTTGCTGTCGACAACAGGAAGGATTTACTCTCAGCTTAATAATTATCGCCAAGCAATTAACTACCATAAACAAGCTCTGGAATATTATGGCGAAGATCAAATCGCCTCTCGTTCTATTTTGCTTTATAACATCGCAAGTAAATACTTTTCTTTAAAAGAATACGATAACGCTCAAACTTATTTAGAGCGTAGTCGAAAGCTAAGTGAGCAAGTTGGAAATGTAAGAATGCAAATTTATGCGCTTATCCTAGGCGCAAGAATTAATTTAAAAAAGGAAGGCACACAACAAGCATTGTTAAATATTAACCAAGCTGAGAAGTTAATTCAAAATTTCAGTGATGTTGAGTTGAAAATCAATCTTTATGATGTCGCGACGCAAGTTTATATGTCGCTCGGGCAATTTGATAAAGCCGAACAAACACTTCATAGTTATCGAGCTATGTTAGGCAACGAAGTGAAAAGCAGAGTATTAAGTCAATGGTATTTAAGCTTTGCTAATTTAAAAGAACAGCAAGGTGATTTTGAGCAGGCATATCAATCGTTGAAAAGCTCAAGAGAGTTAATGCTTGACGGTATCGAGCAAGAAAATCAAGCTGAGAGAGAGCGGCTGAAAAAAGATATTCAAATACAAGCCTCTGAACTAGAAAAAGAAAGATTAAGTATTCAAAACATTCAGCAACAACTTGAACTATCGCTCACTAAGCAGGAAAAAAATAAGACTATTTTTATAATGGCTGCAATATTAGCACTTTTAATCCTGTTAGTTTATATCTTGATTTTACAGTGGCGAGAAAAACTTAGGCAGCGTCGAAACTACCAACTATTACAAGAAATGGATGAAGCTAAGTCTCGCTTTATAACCAATGTTTCTCATGAGTTTAGAACAGCAGCAACTCTTGCAACGGGTCCTCTTCGAGAGCTTGAGTTTGGAGACTATATCAAACAGGAAAGCGGCAGAGAGCTTCTTAGCACTGCACTCAATAATACTAAACATATGCTACATCTTTTAAATCAGTTCTTGGATGTTGAAAAGCTTGAGTCCAAAAATATGCCTGTGCGTGTTAAGCAAATGGATGTCTCAACAAGTTTAACCGAGTGTATTGAAAGATTTCAAAGTGAAGTAGAGCTACGCTCAATAGAGTTAAAGACATTAGGCATGGAGAGTCATTCAAAATTTTATTTCGACCCTGATCATTTTCATAAGATTTTTGTTAACCTAATTTCTAATGCAATAAAGTATTCGCCCACTGGCGGAGTCGTGGAGATTGATATATCAGAAGACAAAAGCCACTTAATGATTGCTGTTTCTGATCAAGGACCTGGAATTGCAAAATCCGAAGTCCCCCACGTATTTGATCGCTTCTATCAAGGAAAAAATTCAGCTGTATTGCAGCAACCAGGAACGGGAATAGGTTTGGCACTTGTGAGTGAGCTGCTGTTATTGCACCAAGGTACTATCGAAATTGACAGTCGGGAAGGGTGTGGATGCCGAGTATTGGTCAAACTGAAAAAAGACAAGTCTCATTATAAGTCTTTAAATGTTTTTGAAGACATACCCGATTCAGATGAAGAGCCTACTGACAGTACTCCGAGTGATGAATTGTTTCAGAATGAGGGCGTAAGGGTCTCCGCGGTTAAAAACTCACTACACGAACTGTTTGAAAGCGGAGACTCCGGGCCAGATTTCCGTAAAATAAGAGCTATCAATACCAGTCGACAAAGAGTATTAGTGGTCGATGACAATACAGAAATTCGAAAGCTGTTAAGACATACTTTGGAGCCGTTTTATCAGATTGACGAAGCAAAACATGGCGAACATGCACTTGAGTTAATTAAAGTAAATCAACCTGATTTGATTATTTCGGATGTCATGATGCCTGTTATGGACGGAATTGAGTTAACCTCCCATCTTAAGTCATCGGTTGAAACTGCGCATATTCCATTAATATTGTTGACAGCAAAGGTCGATGAAAAGTCACAAGTTAAGGGATTGGATAAAGGAGCTGATGACTATGTTATAAAGCCTTTTTCAAGCCCTGAGCTTATCGCCCGTATTGGTAGCCATCTTGCTCAAAAGCAACGTTTGGCCCAAAAACTTTATTTGGATTTTCAACAACAGCGAGCAAAGCCCGTTGAAGGTATTAGTTTTGAGTCGGATGATGAGCGTTTTTTACAGAGGCTATATTCTAAAATTAATGAAAATTTAAATAATGAAGGGTTTACCGTAAGTGAGTTGAGCTCAATTCTCAACTTGTCGCAAAGCAAACTGTCGAGAAAGTGCAAAAAGCTGCTCAACTGCTCTCCCGCTCAATTGATAAAGCGTCGCAGGCTGGAAACTTCTTTCGAGTTACTGACAACTCATTCTTCGTCCGTTAGTGAGGTTGCTTATGCAGTAGGATTTCAAAGTTTGTCTGCATTTAGCCGTGCATTCAGCGAGCACTTTGGGTACCCGCCAACACGAGCGAAAAGTAAAACGGCCTAGATTCAAGAGCGTTCAACGCTTTTATTAGCAAGCCAAAAGAGACTGAAATGCATCAAAATGGTGCGCTTGCACCGTAAAATATCTCATTCATTATTATGTTAAAGACTAATTAATAGTCAAAGCCTAACCTACCTAAAGTTCTAGATTTACTCCTTAATTTGTTGTTTTTAAAAGAAAATATGTTATTTACCACCGAAGTGTCATTTGATCTTGATTGTTTTTGTGAAGTTTTGGCTCATTTTGGTCAAACCATGAACTGGTTCATTAAGCTAAATTGCTCTGTGAGATGAATCATCATTTCAAAAAAAGGGAGATTCAAATGATGAAAAGACAACCAGAGAATACCAGGAGGCTTAAGAAAGGCTTACTCCATTATTATTTAGAGCAAGCGCTTTCCGCAGTAGAGTCGTACATTGAAGAGCCGGAAGATCAGTGTCATTTATTAGCATGTGAGTACTATTTAAAAGAAATGCAGCCCTTAGTCGTGTTTGATTACGCAAATGAGGCGTTGTTATTTGTTGATGCTCTTCATAGGCTGGTAAAGAAAATGAACAAGTCCTCTCCAAAGAGCGAGCAGAGTGAGGTCGAGTTATTGTTACTTTCATTACTTACTTTTAAAAACTATTTCGAGGTTCCACAACCTAAAAGCCTTAGTTTAAAAATATTGATTGCGCCATTGCAAACTCAACTTCGACGAATATTAGTGAGTAATAAAGGCAGCAAATTGCCAACTTTGCAGTCACCGTTGATACACACAGATATTTAGTTAATTGTTTGGTTTAGTATAAATTTGAGAGTTACCTCTCAAAAGGTTAGCAAAAACCATCAGAAAGTTAGTAAGGGAAATCATACTAAAAACAAAGAGTTAGTTTGGAACTGCTTAATTCTGTGAATATATTGACCGATTTAGTGAAACAACTTTAGAAAGCTTTAGATACACTTTGAACATGTCATTAGGGAAACGACACTTGGCTACTTGAAACTTAAATTTCAGTGTAGAAAGCAGGATAGAGAAAAAGCAGGACAAAGAAGATAGAGTGAATTGGAAATTATACGGCAAAGGATTTGCCCAAGTTTTTACTGATATTAGAAGTGATGAAGAATGGGGTTGGTCACTTTCTTTATGGCGCTAATTCAGTATTCGAGCAACGAGCTTTATCTTCAAGTAAAGGATTTTGCAAAGGACTACTTGGCTTTGTAATATTTAAGGATGATTTGAAAAGGGCTAGATTCTAGCCCTTTTTCTTTTAGTATTATTCAATTTTTCAAGCTTCATAGTATTCAGAATTCATTTGCCATTAAATGAAATTTAAAATCACTTATATAAGGTAAATAAGCAGTACCATTGTTTCCCTCTGATTCTTCTTACGGATGAGAACTAGACTCGTAATATTTGTTGGTAATACTGGTTGGTATTATTTACTGAGTAGGAAGCCGATTAAACCTTTGATACAGGTTCTTTCGTTTATTGGAATACTTTATAATCCGCGACCGAAAATTTTGAGAACTGGACTTCGAATGAAAATATCTAAAATCGTTAAACCTATTTTTGTTGTTGCTTTATTTTTTAATGCACTACAAGCAAAACAACTAAACTATTCCGCAGATGCAACATTAGTATCCGACTTTATATTTCGAGGCGAATCCTTGAGTGACGGAAAGCCAGCTGCTCAAGTTGGGCTAAATGTCGGGAACGATCTCGGCTGGAATTATCGGCTGTTTCTTAGTACTTATGATGTCAATGGCGATACAGATAGTCGCTCAGAATTCTCTTTAAATTATCGCGGCGAGTTTGAAAAATATTTTGATGTATTATTTGGCTATAAACATTATGGCTATGAATCAGAAGCTCGATCGTCAGGTGAATGGCATTTTGGATTAGCGGCGTTTAACTTTTCTGCTATTTATCATCGTGATGATTCTCAGGACACCGAGTATTTCGAATATGGTTATTTATGGGAGCTTGATGAGAAGCTAAGCTTTTCGGTCCATTATGGGATAACACAAGAACTTTATTTTGATGACTCGAAAGACGATTACAAGTTAACGGCGAATTATGTTTACTCCGACCAGCTCAGCATATTCGCGGCTGTTGGCGGTCAAAATGAGTCAACAAGTACTCTTGGGGAGCCTGAAGATTTTGCTTTGGTCGGACTTAGCTTTCTGTTTTAAATTTAATCGTGAAAATTTAAAACAAATTAAATATTTATAACTATCAAGACTAAAACGCAGTTTTTAATTTAAATGGCCAGTTTACTCTATGACTGGTCGTTTTAAGCTTTCCGCTTCCTCCATATAATTGAATATCACCCATGCTTTTTTGGAATATCATCTTGATCCATCCTGCTTCTCAATCTATGATCGTCGCGTTAATTTATAAGGAAAATATTTTGGGGTATTGTCTAGTTAGTAATAGATTACAACTCGACGTTAAAGCAGGGTTTTGTCAAGCGGACTGAGTCATTTTGGTAATATTCAACAATCGCAGTTGTATGTGCATATTGACTACTTATTAGCCTAGCAAATCACATAACTCTTAGGTAATATCTCGCATTCTTATATTTGTTGCCATTCTAAGTTAGCTAGTTTAAGGAAGTTTTTGCAGTAGTGAGTTATTTGCTCAAGCAGGAATGAGTTAACTATTTGATCTGATAGGAAAATTTGATGCGCTTTCATAAGTTAGGTGCGCTTGCCGCTCTGGTTGGGGTCTTTTTTTGCGCGACTGCTGCTGCAGATGTTGAAGTGGATTTTCGAGCCAATCAAAAGCTTGATCTAAACGCCTCGAAAACATCGTTTACTCTTGCTGTTAATGATTGTCAGTCATTGTCAAAGGTTGTGTATCACTCAGCTAACGGTAACTTAACGCTTTCTTCTACCGATGCAGTTGTGTCGACGTCTCAACCAAATGGATGTCAATTCACAATAAATGATTCAAGTAGTTCCAAATTTAATCCTAGTGCGACTCTTTTTTTCACTGATGGTACGACACAAACTCATTCCGAAACCTATAGCAACGATATTCAAAATCCCACAGTCAGTTTTAAATCTGCTTCTATTTTCAACGACCGTGATATCCAAAAATTATCAATTGAGGTTACGGCAAATGATGATCAAGATATTCGTTACATAGGATTCTCTGTAACGGGTATTCGAGCTTCGGAACTTCGCAAAGCGGGAGGGGTGGTTGAAAACGCTAAACAGAATGCTTTCGCTTCAACCAATGGTGTTGCTCGAGTATATCCTAACTCTAATAATCAAGATGTTTTTCGACTCCTACTACCTGTAGAAAACGCATTGAGCGATCAAGCCATCGCGAGAGATGCAATTGTTCTTGCTGATATTTACGCAGTTGACGCTTTTGGTAATAAAGCAGCTTTCTCCAAGATTGCGTTCACTGGTGATAGTATTAGTGACAATCCTGTATCACTAAGTGCTTTGCCTAAAGATATTATTTTCACCAATGCTTTAGAGAAAGCTACTATCGTTCCAACGGTAAACTTTGAGTTTCGTGGTGAAACACCACTGCCAGGACCTGGCACCGGTGTCAGTTATGCATCAACAAACGAAGAGTATGTCAAAGTATCGGCAGGTGGTGTCGCTTACCCTATTCAAGAAACCAATGGCGTAGATGTCGCAATAGAAGTCCGATATCCTGGTTTAGCACCGCTCGTTATCCCCGTAGAAGTTAATTACACAAAAGTACTTTCTTCGATACGTTTAGAGGGAGTCAGTAGCGGTGAATCTTTTGTTATTCCTTCATTGAATACAACTGTACTGCTTCCTGAAGTCATTGGTGTTTTTGATGATGGTACTGAGGCAGCGATTGGTACTCAATTTGATATTCGATATAGCTTACCTGACTTGGCGCAAGGAATTTTACTGCTATCTCAAGATAAAACAATCGAAGCAAAAGCCCGAATTCCTGAGTCGTCTCCAATTAACTTGACTGTTTCTTTGATTGGACAGTCTAACTTATCTTTCATATTACCCGTAGTTGCACAAGATGCATTGCCGAGTATTGAATTGGATATTCCTGCACAACTTTCGCCAGGCGACACCCTAAGATTAAAAGCGAAAGCTAATGATGATGTTGCGATTGAATCCGTCGCATTTAAAGTTGATGGAACGACCATCGGTGTACGAAAGCAGACACCTTATGAAATTCAATTCCCGATTACAGAAGATATGTTGGGACGACAGTTAGCGTTTTCGGCTATCGCTACAGATTCGTTTGGACAAAGTAATCTTTCGTCGACAAAGACATTAAGTATTGTGTCGGCAAATAATACAGTTTTTCCTGACTATTCGTTTGAGTTACCAATTGATAACCAGCGTTACGTCGAAAACAGCCCAGTTATTTTTCAAATTGCCTATAATCTTGGAGATCTATCAAAGCCAGAACTTTTGAAAAAACGTTCGGGAATTTCTTACGTTGAATACACTTGGGATGGTGAAAAGATAGGTGAGTCACTCTTTGCAACATACGAAATTAGAGAATTCAAACAGCCAAGTGGTCAAACGATAGAGTACCTATACGAGCTTTGGCGCTTTAGTGGTCAAGCTCCGAATATTTCGACCAATGAGACCTCTGCGGCAGTTGGAGCTAAGGTCCATGTTGGAAATGCGGCACAAAACGCTCCAGCAAAATTAGTCCGTGTATTAAAAAATCAACCACCCAGTGCAACCGTTGTATCCCCAAAAACTGGAGGCATAGCGACTGTTGGCCAGAGCTTATCAATAAAGATTTCAGCCTCTGACGATACTCTTGCTGCTGGCACAAAAATTCAGCTTATATTGAACGGCGCGGTAATTAACACTCGAAATTTTTCGAATCCAGAAGCGATTGAGGAAGGCAGCTTTCAAGTCAGCTCAACAACCGCAGAATTTAACTTACCTATTATTGAAGAGTACCTTGGTGAAACAATAACTTTGCAAGGTCGTGTCGTTGATTTTCACGGATTAATTTCCGAATCGCAACCCGTTACTGTTCCGATTAAAGCGGATCAATTACCAACCGTAGCACTTAATAATCCGGCTTCTGGAACCAGTTGGGTTGCCGGTTTACCAATTGAATTACGCGCTGATGCTTCAGATGACCTTGGTATTACTCAAGTCGAGTTTTACGTCAATGAAAGATTGATTGGGACTGATTATCGTGCACCTTTTTCAACTGTATTTGAAACGGAAACTTTAACATCAAACGAGCAACAAATGGATCTCTATGCAGTTGCTAAGGATACAAAAGGACAAACGGCTCGCAGTCAAACTAATACAATCACCTTGGGCAAGGATGAAGAAAAGCCCGTATTAAATATAGTTTCACCTGAGCTTACGAACTTAAGTGGCGTTAATAATATTAGTCAGGTTGTAGAAAATAGTGAAATAGTTATCAAAGCAACCGGATACGATAATGTTGGTGCCACGAATATAGAGTTGGCTGGTGTTATTAAAGTTGGTAATGAGTTTCGACTAACGGGTAATGCAGGCGATATAATTAGTGGCGACGATTTTAAAATACAGTCGGTTCCGGGTGGATTAAACGCTTATTCTGCAATTCGATTAGTGACTGCACCTAGCTTTTCAAATCTGCCGAACACCGAATACGACAGCTATCCAATCATTGTTACTGTCTATGATGAAGTCGGTAACTTTTCAAGAGAAGAACGAGTTATAGGAGTTATCTCTGATCAAAGGCCAGTGGTGGAAGAGGTAACTTTTAATCAAAGTAATTATTTTCCTAATGATGAATTAACCCTTAACGTATTTGCTACTGATGATCGTGGTGTTACTGGTATTAAAGCGGATTTTTATATTGGCGATTCAACGAGTGCTATTCGTACAATTGTAAAAGACACCGAAAGTGGATTGCTGGCGTCACCGAATTCAACATCTCAATTTAAATTAAAGCTGGGTGAACTTAGATTAACTAATGAAAACTCTAGCATAAGAGTTGTCGTTCAGGCGACAGACAGCACCGATCAATTATCTGAAGATAAAACTTCCAGTGCGACTATTACTGCGGACACAACAGCGCCTTATGGCGAGATTAACTCGCCTGTGCCTTCGGTTTCACTTTACGCAGGTCGAAATTACGAGTTTAAATGGTTAGCTCGTGATAACTCAAAATTAAAATCGGTTTCTATTTCTATCAATGGTTCAACTGTTGTAAGTGAACAGCCGTCGTTGAAAAAAATAGACGGTAGTTTTGATTATCTTGTGCCTGAAAGTACGACTGACGTAACATTTAAAGTAGATGTTACCGACACTTTTGATAACGTTTCAACATCTGATTGGTCTTACTCAGTTGCAAGCGAAATACCTCCTAGTGTCACTATTCGCTCTCCTGCAAATGGAAGCCGATTGTATGAAGGAGAAAGATTTACTTTAGTTGCGCAAGTGAGTGATGACTCTGAAGTTGTGTCAGCTGAGTTTTTTATACGTGATACCGTAAAAGGCATTATTTATTCACACACATTCAGCCGCAATCAAATTAGGCCAGATGAATATCTGACCCACAGTATTGTAGTTCCTTCGAGTGATTCGAATGGAGACATTGAAATCGGTGTTCGTGTTACTGACGATGCAAACTTACAAGCCGAGTCTTTAGTAGATATTGATATATTAGATGATTTAGAAGCACCAAACGTTGTAATGCTTGAGCCGAAGCAAGCTTTAAGCGTGTTACCAGGAAACACCTTCCGAGTATCAGGTGAAGCCAACGATAATATTATAATTAATGATGTATTACCTATTTTAGAACGAGAAGACGGCACTCAAATCGAACTTGCCTGGGCAACACTGATTCGTGACGATAGAGAAGAGTCTGTTACAGTTCCTGACCCTATTACGATTGGAGAAGTTGTCGTTGCAACACGTTTTGAAACGGATTTTGAAGGCGAAATAAAATTGCCAAAGGATTTGATTAGTGAAGCTGGCAATACATTTAAGCTTAAAGTTGTAGTAACCGATAAAGGCGTCAATAAAAAGAATTCAAACTCAGTCGACTTTACTATTGAAGCCGATAACGATGCTCCGAAAGTTGTTGTTAATCAACCTAAGTCCACTGTGGTGGAAAGACAGGTGTTGCCTGTAATTGTCAGTATAAATGACAATATGGGCGTTGAAAGTTACGAAATTTATTTAAACTCTGATAATCAAGTGCCGGTTCTACTGGCTAGTGACAGTGGCTTGAATGAAGAGTCTTTGAGAATAACTAAGACACAACAGACACCTAATCTTGAAATTGATTTAAACCAATATAATCCAGTACCTGATGAAGGTATGGATATCACATTGTTAGTGAAAGCAGTTGACACAAGTGGCAATGCTATAAGTTATCCATTCGTAATAAAAGTTAAAAAGGATTTAGCGCCACAGGTTAGTCTTTCTGATATTTCCCCTGATTCTCAGCTTATAAATGGTGGTGCTAGTTATCAAACTTTCTCGGTAGTTGATGATTATACTGGAAAAGACCTTGAAGAAAGAATTAACTTCTACCCTTTATATTCAAATTTCGAGCTTGAGTCCGGTCAAATTTCGCGTAACCCTCAGCAAATTAGAGTAACAAATAGTGCGAGCGAATTCCTTTATTACGCGACTCAATGGGAGTACCCAGAGAGTTTAGACGTTGAGGGTTCTTTAAAGCTTAATGACGAAGATTACATTCAGTTTAAAAATGGAAAGCTCATAGTTCATCCTCAGCCCAAGGTTTCATTATCTAACTTACATTTTGATTTTACTGACAATACTGCCATTAGTTACAAAGTTAAGTATTACGGAGATGAGCAATGTACTGCATTGCTGAAAGAAGAAGTCATAGACTCAACTTCAGGGGTGGTATTGAGTAGCTTATTTGGTGGCCAAGTTGTTGCAATTGACATTACTCCTGAATTTACAGGAGGCACTAGCACTAAAAGCTTTATCAAAGGTGTTCGAGTTTTCTCAAAGAATCAGTCGAGCGTAAATAATTATCGACGTGGCAATACTCGTCAAACGGTATACAAAAATGACCATAAGATTTTCTTGTTATTAGACGATCAAAACAACAATGGTGAATCTGCATTTATTCATGCTGGAAATAACCGGTTTTTCTCATCACAAGAAGATTTAGAAATTGAAACCGCGTATTTGTCACCTATACCTTATTTAACTCACCTATCTAAATATTCAGTGTATGCAGTCGTTTCAGATCGGTTTACTGAAGAACGAGGCCAATTCGCGCTCAACAGTTTAAATTCTCAACAAGTAGTGACGGATGAAGAGCCTCCTACACTTGAAATTACTTCTCCTAGTGCGGACTTAAGCGTAGTCGCTGCACAGCGCTTAAATATAACGGGTAGATTATCGGATAACAGTGGTCGTGTTGAGTCAATTAAGTTACTCGTTAACGGCGAATTAGTCCGTGAGTTAGGAGGTCTTTATCAGCAAGACGATTTTTCTATACAACACGACTTGCCAGATTATTTACGAGCAGGCTCGACTGTTGATTTTACAATTATTGCGACCGATGCAAGTGGAAACTCAAGTACGTCAACTGTTGAAGTGCCCGTAGACAATAATGAACTCCCAATAATTTCTTTAGTAGAGTTTTCTGCTGACCGTTCGATTACGGATCTTGAGAGATTAAACTACGGTGAGTTTTGGGTCCGATCGGGTGGTAACTTTACAGTTCGAACCGCATTAACTGATGACTCAGGTTTAAGCGAGTACAGAATTTGGAAGTTAAATCAGGATGGTAGCAAAACTAAGGTTACAGAAAAGTTCTATGGCACTCAATGTCCTGAAGAAACCGTTACACGAACATCTGACTCAACAACTATACAGTTTAATGACGTTGAGAGTACGATTTACGAACTGGAACTGGTTGACAACTTAGCACAAGTCTCGAGACGAGAGTTTATTGTTCATCCTCTTTCCAATGTCGTTCCTGCTGTAAGGTTTACGGTTCCTGCAGAAGGACAATTTATTGTTGGTGGTACCTTCAGAATCAAAGTTGCGGTTGCAGCAGCAGATGATCGCCCATTAAATACCAGAAATGTTAAATTCTTCATCGATGGATATGAGGTGACATTAGCTGAAGGAGCTTCTGACGCTGGCGGTGATGCGATCATAGAACAGGCATTTAATGAAATTTATGATGAATTTGAAGACAAGTACGGCATTCAGGTAGCTGATGAGTACGGACTTCGAAGCAGTCCAAATGCCATAACAAAGTCCTGGATCCTTTCTTTTCCTGCTTCATTAATTAAACAGAATGAAAGTTACATTTTGACCGCGTCTGTCGAAGATAATGATAACGCGGAAGGCTTTGATGAAATTACTATTATCGGAGCGGAAGATGAAATTAAACCAAATGTACTATTAACCGATCCTAAAGCTGGATTCGGTGCAGTAGAGGGAAGTGACTTTACTGTTGGTTTCAGAGCTTTTGATAATGCAAAAGTTGAGCGTTTACAACTGTTCCAATCATATGGCGTGAGAATATCGGAATCAAATTATCAATTGTTGGATTATGGATTGCCAGTAAGAGATATTGACCGAATTCCCGCTCAAGATTTCCAGATTGTCTCCACGGAAAATATTGATACGCCTTTGTACCAGCATCTTGTGAATGTTCCAAAATTAAATGATTTGGTTCAAACATTCTCAAGTTTTGGTGTGACCGGGAACGAGCAATTTGATGTATGGTTTAGAATTGTCGCAACTGACGCGAATGGTAATCAAGCTGAAGCTGAAGTTAGCTTTCCAGTGCGTGTCGATGAAAAACCAACGATTGATATTCAAACTCCTGTTGATGGTGAAAAAGTTGTTGAGTTAAGTCAGTTACCTATCTCTGTAACTGCGTTTGACGATGTTGGTATTCAACAAGTGCGTATGATTGCTCGTTTTGGCGACAGTCAAGTTGAAATCGCTAATCGTTTGTTACGACAGCCTCCCTATAATTTTGTTTTGACCGTTCCTGAGTTTGACTCAGCGAACTCCAATAATAACACGCTACAGATCTATGCCGAGGCCATCGACACTTATGGTGTTAATGGAAGTGATCCTGATAAACATCGTGCAGTTGAGCAAATTAATTTAGAAATCGTTGAAGATATGCCTCCTACTGTAGTTATTGGTCTTCCAGCTGATCAATCCGCTCATCTTGAAGGTTCGAGTGTTCTCGTACAAATAAATGCTATCGATGATGTTGGAATTGAGCACGTTGTACTGAATGCTGATGGATTAATTGATGGAGCAAAATCCCTAACCGACAGTCGAGCGCCTTATGAATTTTTATTACAGATTCCTTACGGACAAGCTGGGAAAGACATTGTTTTATCGGCAACAGCAACAGAGTATCGGGCATCGGGTGAAGCTCGAACGGTTACGACTAATCAAACCGTGACATTACAAGTTGAAAAAGACGATGAAGCACCAGTTGTTGTTATTCAGCAACCAAATAGCACAGGTGCGCAGATAGTAGAAAAAGGAACTCTTCCATTTGTCGCATCGATTACTGATACGGTAAGAGTTCAGGGAGCTACCGCGCTACTTGGTATTGATCGAGACGGTGATAACTCTTTGTCTAATGACGAGTTGCTTGAACAAAGTTATATGATGAGCCCTCCTTATAGTGGCAGCCTTCCAATTCGAACTATTGCTGAATATATTGGCGATGAGAATTCAGACCAGCAAACCTTACAGTTACTTTTTGTTATACAAGCAAATGATGGTGCTGGAAATGTTGGTGAAGACAAATTAGTTGTTCAACTTAATCGAAACTCACCTCCGCAAGTCGATCGAATTCAACTGCTTGATCCTCAGGGAATACTGCTCGGTAACGTGGAAAAGATAACCGAACAGAGAGAGTTCGTAATTAATGTCATCGCTTCAGATGCTGAAGTCGGTGTTGATCGAGTCAAGTTATTCAAGGCAGTAAACCCGCAAAGTGAATCCGATTACGAACTGGTAGGTCAAGACAGTGCTGCACCATTCCAGTTTAATGAAGATGCTAAGCAATTATCAGTAGACGATGTTATCAGCTATCGAGCTATTGCAATTGATATTGATGGCTACGAATCGGACCTCTCGTCAGCAAGAAACTTCACTGTAGTTGAAGACTTACCGCCAGAAATATCGATCGTTAAGCCATCAAATGATGAATCGGTTGTAATCGATGGAGAATCAATCGAAATTTTTGCAGAGGTGCGTGACGATCTGGGAACGACGGGTATTGATCGGGTCGTATTTTATTTGAACGATACGCCAGTTTATACCGCTTATGAATCCTATGGTGAAACATCAGGTGGCTACTCATTGGATCGTATCTATAGGGCTGTTTTAACTCCTCCTGAAGGCGTTGAAGGTGTTGTGATTCAAGCCGTAGCTTATGATGTAGCAGGGCATAGTACTGAGTCTAATGTCGTAAGAGTAGGAATTATTGAAGACACTGTAGAACCAAAGCTCAGTATTCTTCAACCATTTAACAAACAAATTCTTACAGCAGGAAAAACCTTAACAGCTGTTGTAAGCGTGACAGATATTGGTTCTGAATTTGAACGTGAAGTTCGACAAAAATGGATTCGTGAATACCGTGATTTTACTGGTACTTGGATAACAATCGCGGAACGTGAAATACAGTTGTTCCGAGATGACCAAGGTGCAGAGAACAAGAACTTACCTGCAAGTGATGAAAACAACTTTTACTATGTTTACTGGGCCGATTTTTCTGATGGTAATATTTTATTCAGAGGCAGTGGCGATAATGAGAGAGTAAGAGTTGTAACCACTGTTTATACGCCAGTGCATACAGTATCAAATGAAAGCACTCATGAAATTGGGCTTGATATTACGGAAACTCGTTTCTTGATACCTTCGCTAGAAGATGGGAAAACAGTTTCTCAAAGTTCTTCAATGCAAAAAGACATCGCTAAATCAGTTTATTACTCTGCGCTTGATCAGTTTCAAAGTGAAACTCGTGATGGAGCATTAGTTGGTGCTTGGTCAACTATTAGTCCTTCTCAGGCGGAAATGGGCTTTAGCACAATGTCAAATTACTCAGAGTTGGGAAATCGTAATCCTGCTTGGACGGGTATTTTCTTGGCAGATGCTATTGATGAATCTGAAGCGACAGAAAGTGGAGAACGATTCATATTCTCTGGACTATTAAATGGTGCTGCAGAAATGTTTCGTGGAACAATTACAGAAGTTCATTCTGACAGCTCATTTGTTCTCGCATCAAAGTCAGGTGAGTTCGGATGTGTCTTAGCGTGTGGACAGATCGAAGACAGTAATTCGCCAATATTTGCCAAAGAGTTAAACACCGAAATACAAAAGTTCACTGACACAGGGGAGATCTATCCTGAAAATGACTCGGGTGAATTACTGGTATTTAATACACGAAATGGAGATGGGCAATTTGGATTGCCATATCTATTAACTGGTCGAGTCGATATGCCCTATAAAGATGTGTATGGCGTCGATAGAAAAGATAACCTTGCTCTTGTTGCTAATGGTTTTGGTGGAGTTCAGGTTGTTGATTTAAGTAATATTAATGCGCCTTATCATATTGGATATATCAAGCCGAATGGCTTTAGCCGAGATGTAAAAATTGCTGGAGATTTTGCTTTCATTGCAGCTTCATACGAAGGGTTAGTGATTGCCGATTTAACGCAACCAAGCTTACCGATTATTGCTTCGCTCGATACATTAGGCGTTGCTAATAAAGTTGAAATATTTGGTAATAAAATATTTGTCACCAATATGTCGGGTGATGGACTCGTTTCTCAACTTAACATTATTGATGTTGCAGATCCCTATCAGCCACGATTGACAAAAAGTATAGACCTAAAGCCTGCGCGTGAAGATTATCAGCCCTCTGGTGTTTATGATGTGTCAGTAGTTGGAAACTTCGCCTATGTCAGTGTGTATTCTTCTGATCAAGAAGATAAACCTGTTGAAGGTATCGTAGAAATAATTGACCTCGGTAATATAGATGATACGTCACGGGATGCGACTACTCCGATTATCACACATAAATCGCCAAGCGAAGTTGAGCCTGGTGCGAGAGGGTTAATTGTAGCACGGGGAGCATTACAAATTGCTGGCGGTAAGCAAGGTGTGCAGTCTGTAAAAATGCCTGCATTGACTGTTTTACGTCATCAACCAATGCAGGATGCGTTCGATATTCCAACAAATCTGCAAAAGATTTCCATAGAGTTATCGTCGGTATTACCTCCGTCGATAGATCTATCCAACTACATCGAAGTACTCGTGTCTGATCCTATCATCGGTCAAAATGTCACGAATCAATTTAATATTAACTTTGCTCAACGTAATAATCAGCCAGCTTATCGATTTATAGAATTAACGCCTGTAGAGAATAGTCAATTATCTCCTGCAACTCATTACTATGTACGGTTAAAAGCAGGGCTAAGTCCGCTAACTGGATTTGCATTGTCACACGATTACTTGATGCACTTTGTAACTTCAGCAGCTGGCGATGAACTGGCTCCAGAGTTTTCTTCTATTTATCCATCACAAGGAGACATTTCTGGTGGAACTCCGATTGTAATTCGAGGCACAAACTTTGGTGATTCACCGGTTGTAGAGCTTGGTGGACAGTTATTGGCAATTGAAAAATTAGAAGCTGCCACTTCAGAAGATCCTTTTGAAAAAATTTACGCGACAACTGTGTCTAATTACGCTGGACCGGCAGCAGTAAAAGTGACTAATAATGAAAACTTATCGGTGACAGTATTAGGAGCGTTCAGATACGTTGATCAATTACGTTTATCATTTGTTTCTCCTGCTGTTGTGAATATCAGCCAAGCTGGCGAAAACGATCGTGTTGAGATTGTGGGTTATGGATTCAATAGTAACGTTAAGTTAACCGCTTATCGATCTAGTGAGCCGGACAATACAGTGGTGGACGTCGTTGATCAAGACAGATTGACATTGTACAGCGCCGAGAGAATGGAGTGGGTAGTTCCTGATTTTGGTGATGACTTCAGAGGATTTATTGACCTTGAAGTTACCGATGAAAGAGGTCGTTCAGCCATTTTGCCAAGAGCATTATTCTTTGGGCGCCTCAGTGCTAATCGCACACTAGAAACTCAAAGAGCGTTCACGCGTAAAGAGATAATTGAATTCGAGTCTGGAGAAGAAATTTATACTCCTGATCCAGGTAAGCTTCCTCCAGGTGTAATTGTTGATTTAACCACCGATACTGAGCTGAATTTAGTTTATGTACTTGGGAAAGGGTTGCTATCAGCTTCTGCAAAACCTGATGATGTCACGGAAATTCAAGAAGTTGAAAACTTCTATGCGCCGGGTTGGATTTCTTTGGTTCATTATGCAGAAAATAATCTGGAAAATGCAGCGCCAATGCTTAATTTGGGTTATGCGAATTTACCAAGTGACTTAGTACCTGTAAGAATACACATGACTGATTCGCACGTTTACGTCACTGCTATGGGCTATCACTTCCCTAACATTGATACTGTGAATGAAGGTCAATCTAAGCTGCTGGTACTTGAGAGAGAAACTTCATTACCGGGTACAACCGATGAATCTAAAGATCGGAGCATTGTCGGCTCATTGAACTTACCGTTCGATTATCCTGCTGAAAACATTGTAACCAGCGGTGATCTTATGATCGTCGCGAGTAAGTTTGATGGATTTGCATTAATCAACCTGAGTAATCCTATCCAGCCCGTTGTTATGCGAGTTATTAAGGAAGGGGTTGTTGATGGACAATCAGTTAACTTTAAAGTAAGCGATCTTCAAATTAGCAATGATAAATTATTAGTTAACGCTGAGTATCGCGTACCAGGAGCACGCAGTGATTCGACAGGTCAACTAGTATTTGATTTAGGAAAACCTACTACTCCTCAATTGAGTGCTTTCACTAGCGATAAGTTTACCAAGGCTATCGACGGTAGTTCATCTTTAGTTGGAATGAATCAATTTGGAAACCAAGATCTCAAGCTTTACGACATCAGTAACATTCGTTATCCGCAAAAACAAGCCGAATACTCTAATCGCGGTTTTGATATTCCTGGTACCACTCAAGATCTGGATGTAAGCGATTCGTTGGTTGGGTCGATTAGTTTTTGGTCAAGTAAAGAAGGTTGTGAAGTTTACCTCTCATTATTTGATATCAGTTCGCCAGAAAACATTTCATTGTTTGATGCTACTCGATTACTTTCTTGCTCAGTTGAGAGTGTAAAAGCGAAAAACTTTACATCAGTAGCAGCCGACTTACCGGTTAATCCAGAAAAGTTAAGTCGACCTCAAAAAATACATTTGTCGAATGACGGGCATGCTTTAGTAGCAACCGAAATAGCTCAGCCTATCAATATAAGTAAGCTCTACATGACGGATCATTATGCGCTAGACGTTATTGATAGTATGCCTTTTAATGAGGAAGTCGGTGTTCCGGTTAACTCTCCATTATGGGTTAAATTCAATCGTGCGATAGATATTCCTAACGGTGAAGAAGCGTCGGTTTATTTGTCTCGATATTTATCGCTGATAAAAGATGATGGAAGTGAGTCAGGTCAAATTATTGCAACAAATTTGACAATCGATACTCAAGATCCGTCTAAAGTTGTTATCGATGTCACTCAAAATTTAGATTTTCAATCAAATTACAAAATAGTTCTCACCTCAGAATTGACCAGTCGTAGAACGATTGGGTTGGTCAATCATGAAATTCAATTTGAAACAGGTAGCGGAACGGGAACTCGCTTGGAATTGATCGCGAACACTCCTGCTTCAATTCCTGTAACTGGTGGAACGGTTTTTGTAGAGCTTGCAAATGAAACAACTCCAGTTTTCTTAATAGCGGATAAAGCAGCGTCTATTAAACAAGTGGATACGACTGGCTCAAATTCAGTTTACGAATTACTTGCACCTGCTAACTTTGCTGGTCCTGCAACATTAAAAGTTATTGACGGTTCTGGTTATCAAGTGAGCCGATTAGGGGCATTTGAATATATTGAACCACTTACCATACAAACAATTTCACCTGCGAGTGGAAATGTAAATGGCGGTACTAAGGTTACAATTAAAGGCACTGGTTTCCGCTCAGCTTCAAACTTATCAATATCGTTTGGAGGTATTCCCGCATTAACTGAAACTATTTCCGTTGTCGACACCGAGACAATTGAGCTTGTGACACCAGCAGGCTACTTAGGCACAGTTGATGTTTCTATTGAGTTTGGTCAAAACAAACAAGTATTACCTCGCGCTTATGAATACTTGCAGCCTTCACAGTCGAGTATTCAAAATTCTGGTCGAATTTTTGATATGGCATTGGATCCAACCAATACCTATCTATTTGCGGCAATTGGCAAGAAAGTCGCGATTTACAATATTGACGCATCAACCTATACCGGTGGAGATGGTGCAACTTACAATCGTGACGATTTAATCAAATTAATTGATTTGAACGGTGATGGCGTCGACGATCGAGTCCTTGCATCAGTTGATCTTCCTGATAATTATAGTGCTCTAGCAATAGATACTTTCTTCGAGCGTTTCAACGATCGTGTGTTTGTTACTGCTGCAAAGCTAGACGGTAGCGGAGAACCTATAGAGGGTAGTTCTAAACTATTCATTATCTCGTTTGACAGCCAAAACATTAATAATACAACTTTTGTTGCGAATATAAGTTTGCCAGGTCGATACGCTAATAGCATTGATGTTATTAACAATCGAGTGATGGTGTCACTTGCAGATGAAGGCGTTGCGGTTATTGACTCCTTCTTGCACACGAAACTTTATATTGCTGAACAATTTAAGTTTAATGAAGAGCATCCGGTTAATGATTTAGTTCAGATCTCGAATCGAGCAGGAGAGAACAGTTTATTTGCTCTGGCGACTGGAGAATTTAGTTTTAACGACAATAAAGTCGACGCAGAACAAGATGGTGCAGTTCTTATTGTTGAGAAGCGTCCTGAGCAAGGCTTAGCGATAATTGGACGGGCTAATGTACCTGCATCTAAGTTGGTTGTGCACGGACAATATATTTATGCGGCTTCCGGTGATGCTGGATTAAATATTATCGATATTAGTAACAAAACAAATCCACGCGTTGTTAATCGAATTTCAGATATCGGCACAGTTTTCGATATTGATTTGATAATGAACACTCTTTACATCGCGCGTGGCGAAGAAGGCTTATTAACCTTTGACATGTCCAATCCTCTAAATCCATCTGCAACTGGTGGAATGGCAGTACAGGGCCGTGTTCGATTTGAAAATGTACTAGCGACCCAATACGCTGCTATTGGATCCGGGATAGATCTGTCCGTTGCTGACAATCGAAAAAGTGTCGTTCAGGTATTCCCTGATGTTTTACTTAAATTGAGCAGTGTACAGCCTGACTCTGGCATTATCGATAAAGATGCTTTAGGTGAAACAAAATTAAGATTACGTTTTAGTAAAGCGATTGACGGATGGCCTGACAATTTAAATTACTTTAAATTGCAAAAAACTAATGGCGAAGAGGTTAAAACGGAAGTTTCGATTGTTAACAATGATGCGATTGTTTATTTAACCGAAACGGATAAATTAGTTGCGGGTGAAAAGCTGAATTTATCAATACTAAAAGGACTTGCAGCGATAAAACCATTGACGAATGGTTCGCAAGTTGTACTTTACCGACTTAAAAACACACAAACATTATCATTCACCTATCGAGGTGCGAGAGAAGACAAATTAGAGTTATTTGATGTGGTTCCTCGTCGAGTAAGAGTTAACACTGAAAATACCATAACAGTCAGTGCATTTGGTCTCTCTTCTACACTAGATAATACGCAATTATTTGTGGGCCCTTATGAAGCTACAATCAATCGTATTGAGAAAAGTTTAGATAATTCACGCGTATCGATAATTAATGCGGACATTCCGGCGATTAGCAACGCTGGCTTCTACGACGTTACAGTTAAGTCTTTAAAAGCTGGAGTAGTTGAAGAAAGTACTTTGTTTGGAGCGCTCGCAGTTGATAACTCTGTGGAGTTACGAAAGATTACTCCACAATGGGGACCAGTGAAAGGCGGTTTCGAAGTTGTCATTCAAGGCAAGGGATTTGAGCCTGGTAATACGGTTATGGATGGCATTAAAGTCTTTGTGGGATCTACTCCAGCGCTGAGCGTCAAAGTACCTTCAACAGAACTTATGAAAGTAACTGTACCTCGAGGTACACCTGGATTGCATAGCGTTCGTGCAATAAATCGCTACGGTGATGTATTTGAATTACCTGCCGAACAAGGTGTCGGTTATGGTATGAAGCTCATGTCGAACATTAAGTCATCTTTGGTTTTTCCAACGGATGTTGTCGTCGATCAAGAAACTGGACTGGCGATAACGTCAGGTGGTTACTTTAAAGACGGTAATGGCTTGCAATTATTCCAAGGTATTCCTTTACCAGAGAACACACGTGCCGCAACCTTTGATATTCAAGATCCTTACAATCCAATACTTGTCGGTGGTGTTCCGACATTACCAAGTGGTCCGCAAGCACAAGAGCAATTGGGAGATTTTGTTTTACGCCTTTCTTTAGAAGCGAAAAAAGAAAGTGCAGTACTTGGTCAAGGCCCTCCTTTAACGCCAGAAGAAGTTGAAATTTTAGAGAATCTTGCCGTAGCAGAATTACCGTTTGGATTGGACTCAATCAATGTTCAGATGGTTAATGAAATTGAAGATAATGTCAGTCACAAACGACTGTATGTCGCAAGCGGTAATGGTGGTATCGCGCGCTTGAATTTGGATGACCAGAATGGGGTTCAATTACTGGGTTCCATTTTCAGTGGTTATGGTCAAACCATTAACATGCTCAAGCAGGATAACATTGCTTTTGCGAGTGTTGGCACTGGTACATCAGTAGATTTAAGTGACGACTGTGCACATGCAACCGTGCCGGCTGAAACAAAAGGTAGAGTTTATTCTGCGAACTATATTGAGTTAAACGATCCTGTTGATATGCAGGGCGCTAATTTAGAAGCTGTATACGGATTACACCTTAATAATGGCTGGATCTATGGTGGTGGCTTATACACAAATCACAACTGGAAGCCTGGTGGTCCTTGCTTAGTTTACCCTGAGTACACTGGTGATAGAGCGAGTAGTCTAGGTGCGAGTAAGCAAAGCCCTGATTACGTTACAGTACAATCACGTAATTTGTTTGACAGTGAGTTAATTCGTGAATATCAATTTACCAATAACATACTTGATATTGTTTCTTACGGTGACCATTTACTCGTCGCATTAAAAGACTCCGGTGTTGCGATAATGCATCAAGAAAAGCCAGAGTTTAAATGGTTCTTAACACCTGACAAATCTGTTCAATCTAATGCGTCGGATGTGACTCAATTAAAAATCTTTGGCAATGCGCTATTTGTGTCAAGTGCCAGCGGTGGTGTTCAAGTTTATGACATTACCGATATACGAGAGCCTAAATTAATTTCTGCTGGTAATATTGAAAATGTTGAGACATTAGATATTTACAAAGATCGATTAGTAGTTGGTGGCGGTAAATCTGGACTTACATTACTCGAACTTCCTGGAGCTGTTGTATCGGAAATCAACATTGAGCCGAACCAAGTGATTTCGGAAAATGAAATTATTAAAGTACGCTTCAATGAAGTGATGAGCATTGATGAGTTTATCAGTCAGGGCGCAATTGTAATTACTCGATTAAGTGACAATCAATCGATTAGTTTTAGTTGGATTCCAACAAATGATATTGATGGATTCAGTGATACATTCGATTTAAGTTTTAATAAAAATGCTGGCGAGAATTATAGAGTTGACATTATTGAAGGTCGAAACAAGCGAGGTGGCTCGCTGTGGATTCCTTTCTCGCGAGAAATATCTGTTTCAACAAGTGGATTAAATCAACCTGTTATTCGTTCACTGGAAAATAACACTTTCCATCGAGGTGTTAACCAATCAATCACTATTCTAGGTGAGGGCTTTGATGCGTCAGGACAACTTTATATTAATCAGTACCCGATCAGCTCTAATTGGATTAGTTCAACCGAACTCTCAGTCGATACGGCCACACTAAATCTACTACCGCTAATTCCGGGGCAGCATCACCTTCGATTTATTCAGGGGGATTTGTCGACTGACTATCTTGGTGCGATTGTGATGGGTGAAAACATCCAACAAGCTGAGTTTGAATTACGTTCTGAGTCAGGTCCTGTGTCAGGCGGTAGCTTCAATACAATTTCTAGTACTCAAAAAGTTATACTTCCTGGCGCGAAAGTGTTGTTGCGTTCGTTAAGTAACAAAGAGATTTATACTGAGTTAGCGGACGAAGGGACTTATATCAACAATTTAGCCGATGATGTTTTAACCATGAACACCATGCGGTTCCGTATGCCTGGCGTGATTGATCCTGAAGTTTACGATATTTATTTGGTTATGAACGGTATTGAGTATGCCGTTGGTCGTTATTCTTATTTAATGGAACAAGGGCTCTCTATTGAGTTACCGAATTATCCTCCAATGGTAATTGGTGATTCGAAAGAGCGAAACAATTTGCTTTATGTTGGTGTTCGGAAAGGTGCAAACCCAACAGATAAAAATCGATTCTTGATGAATTACGGTTTGGAAATCTACGATATCGGTGTTTGGGAAAATCCAATTCGACGCTCGCAACTTAGAATGTCGCACCCTGTTTCGGGAGTTGAGCTTCTCGATAATATTGCTTATTTGGCAAATGGAACCAATGGATTGGCCTTGGTTGATATTCGAGACGTTAACACGCCATATATTATTTCCAATTATGCATTGAGTGGCTATAAAGCCAATGATGTTAGTTTGCATCACGGTAAGACTTTACTGGCTGTTGCTGCAAGCTCAGACATGGGCGACGGGTTTGTTAGATTCTTCAATGCAATGGATGACGAGCTTGAACAGCCATCGGATTATTCGACTATTGTATTTAATCAAGGAGAGCTGCTAGGTCAACCACTTAAACTTCAATGGTTGGGTGAAAAGTTACACGTGCTGTTCTTGCGCGATGGGAAATTATTCTTAGCCGTATTTAACGACTTTGGATCTAACTTAAATTATCAGGTTCACAGTATCGACCGAGGTGAGTTAAGCGGTGATGTATTGTCGGCTGATCTTTTTGTTCAATTCGGACAGATTTCGGTAACAACTGGGTTAGAATATTTAATTCTCGAAGAGAATGCCAATGGTGGTTTCGACACTATTTATTGGCAGCAGTTGTTTGATTCAAGTGGTGCAATTTCAGCAAATAACGGAGGTACATTCGTTAGTAATCCAGATGGTATTACAGTTGTACCATCGCCAAATTTAGTTGTGAGCTCGTATTCTCCAGCAGAAAACACAACCTTAACACTTGGCGATAAAATTTCTGTTTTATTTAATAAGCAAATTAATACAACCGATGAAGAGATCCTCGCAGCAATCGAAATTATTGATGCAAATGGTTTCACTTTAACGGATGCCAATTATTCAGTTGAAGCGATCAATACGATTTCTGGTGCTTTCATTGCGATTACATTTAACGACTTTAATGGTGTGACTGGCGATACAATCACCGTTAACTTATCGGATCAAATTCGTTCGCTTGCTGGCCCTAAATTACACAAAGCGTTAACAGTCTCTTACAGAGTTTCTGCGTCTACTCGCCCGCTTATTGAATCAGTTACACGAGTAGACAATGGAGCTTCGACTAACCATTACTTCCATGCAAATGGGACAGAGTTAGCGCGTATTACTGGCTTAGATTTTGGTGATTCAATCGACGGATTAACGATTCAGATTGGTGACACATTAATACCCACTGACGCGATAAATAATTTCAGCGATTCTCTTATTGAGTTTGAGATGCCAGAGATGTTTTATGGCAATCAAACGTTACCTCTTAACCTTACACTTTCTCGTGAGAACGTAAGCGACTCATTAATAGGCGCGGTTATTATCATGCCTGAAATTGGAATCCAGGATATACGACCTATTTCTGGCCCGCCTCAAGGTGGAAACGAAGTTAATCTATATGGGTTTGGGTTTACACCAAGCACAAAAGTTTATTTTGGTAATAACCTTGCAAACGGCGTTACAGTTTTAGCTAATTATCAGCTTGTTGCTCGCGCGCCTTCAGGTGAATTTGGATATACACCCGTTACGGCTGTAAATCCACAATTCGCAGATGAAGTGGCGACAGCACCAGTAGAATACTTCTACGCAGGTAAAGAAACAGGCTCGGTAGATTTATCAAAGGATGAGGAATCTCCTGTAATTGCAATCGAAAAATACGGTCAACTTCTCTACGTAGTTACTGGTGGTGGTTACGAGGTATTCAATACGAATGGAACGATAGTCTCTAACCCTACAACGCGAAGTGCGCAATTAGTGTTAGCAGACATTGCCGATCCAGTCGCTCCTCAAGTGATTAACAAAGAATTGGCTGGTCAAACAAAACCTTATCACTTCAAAGCTAATATTTTACCGACAGGCTTTATTGACTTGGCACGTGATGGCAGAAATTTATTTGTGCTAGCTGCGGATAGATTATTGCAATTTGATTTGTCATTGCCAGCAGAACCGAATTTAATAAAAGAACAAAAAGTGGTCTCGCCACAGCAATATTATGCGTTTACAGCGAAACAAAATGTCGTATACGTGAGTTCTTCAAAAGGTATAGAGATCTTTAAAGTTAATGCGGACCAGTCACTTCGACAACTTTCAACCATTGATGCTAACTCTATTGGTGGTACTGCTACTAAGTTAAAAGTTGATGGCAGTTCGTTGTGGGCATTGTTACCGCTGCAAAACCAGTTACTGAAAATCGATTTGCAAAGCGGTAACTACACTATTGAAAAACGATTCAGCTTAGAAGATCGTTTTGGTCGTAAATTACCATCAAGCGATTTTGTTGTCTTAAAAGATAAAGTATTGGTATCAACCGGCCGACGAGCAACCGTTGAAGTTTTCGAAACATCGGCTGATGAAGGAGCGCGAAATGTAGCTTCTCTGCGCCTATCTTACCTCATTAGAAATGGCAATATCTCTGCGGGTGAACTAATGCTTCACGGCCAAACTTTATATGTTGCGGCTGGACATGGCGATTTACAGCTGTTTGATATTTCGCCATGGCTCAAAAATACATTCCGTCAACCAATAGAGATGCAACACTATTTTGCGCTAAACGGTGCGGTTAATTCAATTGAGTTTGCCAGCGATGCGATTTATGCCGGTACGTCATTTATCTATGGTTCTAATGGAGAGCCTAGTGAAAGTCCAGTACCGGTTGGAGAAAGCCCGAGAGGATTGGGTGGTCGCTTAAATACGATCGTAAACGATTTATTTATGATCACAGAAACTATTCCTGCCTCAGAAGCAGTGTTGCCACTTGGTCAACCGATTGAAATTCAATTCAATCGTATTGTAGACAATCAACAGTTTGCGCGATTAGCGGATCAACTTGTTGAAGTTACCTTAGATGGTGCAAAAGTTGCTGGTTTTGTATCGAAACAAACGAATAACGATGGCACGCGAATTTTGTTCCGACCGCTGAATAATTTTGAAGCTGGTAAGCGTTATGTTGTCGTTGTTTCCGCTGCACTACGCGATCTTAGTGGAGTAAGTTTAGGTCAAGATTATTCCTTCAGGTTTATTGCTTCTAACCAAGAACAACCGACTATTAATTCTATTAAGCCAAGTCAGGGTAGCTGGCGTGGTGGTGATACAGTCATTATTTTAGGGAATGGCTTTAACAATGAATCCACAGTAGCATTTGGCGAGCAAAATGTTAGCGCGAATAATATTGAACTGCTCGATGCAAATCGTTTACAAGTTAAAGTTCCTGCTTTGGCTAAGTCGCCGGGTGAAAATAAGTTAGTTGGTGTAACTGTTAGCAATGTTTCACTGACTGCTTTTGAGCCAGCATCATTTAACTATATTGCTGATCCAAGAATCGACAGTATCGGTGAGTATAATCTTTCCACAGGGGAGATCTATCCAGCGAACCAACAATTCATCTTCAACTCTGGTGAGATGATCGGAATTGAAGGTGCTGGATTCAGTTCATTAACTCAAGTTCTTGTTAATGGAAGGCCAGTAAGTAGGGTGGAATTACTTGGTCCTCGTACCTTGGTATTCCCATTGCCTTCAAACACCATCGGTAAACTTAATGTTACGCTTTCAAACCGAAGTTCAGGTGTTGATGTGGCTAACAATGATCAGCTTACTGCTGAGTTTGATAGTCAAAAGCAGCTATCTGGTGCCACTCATTTAGCTCGTGATGCCGATTATTTATTCGTTAAAACTGCAAACGCAATCAAGCTATTCGAAACTGGTTCAAGTGATGTCCCAACTCGGATTAGTGAAATCGTTTTAGAGTCATCTATTACTGCGTTATCAGCGGCTGACGGATATTTAGCTGTTCTCGATTCGAAAGGTAATTTAGCGGTTTATGATTACTCGAACCCTTATTCTTTAGAGTTAGTGAATCGAGTATTTAATGGGCTCGAGCGCACTTATAATAATGTTAACACTCGTGGCAGAACGGTCGTTTTAACCGGCGTTGACAATCTCTTTATTGGTAATGTGTTTGGTGCAGACTTTACAGAAGTGTCTGTTGATCACTTATCAACGATCCTTCATGACCGTAAACTAATTGTTCTTACTAGCAATGAAATAGAAGTACGAGATCTGAAAGATCCTGCGAATGTTGAGTTTTCAATTTCACACAACATGAGCTCGGTTGCTGATTTTGATTATTCAATGGGTAAGTTTGCGGTGTATTCACCTCGTCAAGTTAGCCTATTCAATTACAGAGCAAATGATTCTTCTTTAGAATTCTTTGGTCAATGGACTCGGGCAATTGGAACGCCTTCCATTAATGATTTTGCGATTAATGGAGAGCTTGCGGTTGTTGCAACTGATTCGAATATTAGCCTTTATGACATTAATCAAAATAGTGGAACCTTGTTATCAACAATTTTTGTTGGCTCAATAGCTTTTGAGCAGGCGTCCACTTCAAGCTTCACTAACATTGAATTTAGAAGTGATTTACTCGAGTGGAAGGTTGGTTCTGCTTACTATAATTCGAAAATACCTCTTGCCAATATTACGGCTGTGATTCCAACGTCGATCAGTTCCGCAGACAGCATACTTGCATTAGAAGTGATGGGTGACAGCTTAAGTTGGGATGATGTCGCGCTCAATATTATTCCTGAATCTTCAGGACAAGCTCTGACGGGTTACACGCAATTACTCGGTAACCAACTTCAGTTTGCTGTTAATGGTGATAGTTATTTGCTGGGTGAGCGTTATTCTGTCGAATTATTTAATCAACCAAATCAAGTCATTGATGGCGGCGAAGTATTGATTGATCTGCCCGTATCTGTCGGTACGGATACACTGTTTGGTCTGACTGACGTTACATTAGAACGACTCTATCCAAGCAATACCATTACTGGACGAACTACTGACTTCGTGATTCAAGGTTCCGGCTTGCAATCGGTGGAATCAATCACTTTAGGCAGCCAGGTTATAGCGTCTGCAGAGTTTACAGTGAACGATGCGGGTACTCAAATATCCTTTAGCCAATCATTTACGCAGCCAGGCCTGTACAATTTACTGGCGCAGCAAACGGGGGATTATGATTTTCTTCCTGCTAGCTTATTGGTTGCCGAAGCGGTATCAATTACATCGGTAGTTTCCGATAATCCACAAGGTAATGAGTACATCAGTGACAGTGGTAAGGATCATGTGACGGTCACTGGTGGTGGATTTGAAGGTAACTTGTCTGTTCATCTGGTGCAGGTTGGAGATGCTTATGTTCCCAACAACTCGAATAAAATTGACTTCAACATTCGAGCACAATCGATAGAGTTTGTAAGTCCTGCTAGAAGTAAAAACAGCGCTTACCGTGTCGTTATTATTCGAGAAGCAACCAATGAAGAAATATGGTCCAGTCAAATATTGACGGTTATCGATGATACGAAACCAGATGCACAAAATGGCTCAGCATTTAATTCGGTTAAGCCATTGTCGGTTGTGTTTGACGAACCCATTCAGGCTACCAGTTTCAGTGTTATTAAAACCTTTAAAGATTATTCTTCGAATTCTGATATCGATATTTCAGAACGATTTGAATTAATTGTTAGCAATGATGAGTTGCGATTAGGTTTAAAAGCGGGTTTCTCAATTGACAAGAACGCGCATTATCAATTCACAATTTCGGATATACGTGATCTGGCGGGTAATCTACCTGTTAACGATTCATTTAATGGTGGTATTCGCATTCAAGATGGAATATTGACCCATACATATATCGCTCAAGATATTTTATCACCTCGTAATATTGATTTACGTTTGGATGGAGAGAGCTCAACAATTTCACCGGCTACCCAATTAACGCGTGGCCGTAGCTATAGTTTCGAAACCAACGCAATTGATAACTATGAAGGTAATCTGAAATTTGGGTACCGAGTCTCGGTTGATGGCGGACTTACTTTTGGTCCTTTCATTTCGGCTGTTGGAAACGATATTGCTTCTATTGCCATTTTAGAAAATTACTCAGCTATTTCTCTTATTATCCAGGTGACGGATAAAGCCGGTAATTTTGCGACCCAGCGTTTTGATGCAACGGTAGTTGATCCTCAAATTGATATTTCTAATGTTTATACTAGTCCAGCTGACGTCGAAGAACTGACGCGTAGCGATATTTTATTCAACATCACTGGTGACTCAGATTTAGTTAAAAAAGTATACTTGCAAGTCGCTGGACGCTGGACTGAGGCAGAATATACATTACTGAGTCGTTCAGAAGGCATCGCTCAAATTTCTTACTTGAATCCGCGTTTATCGGAAATTGCGCCAGCAGACTTTATTGAAGTTACCATTCGAGTTGATTACGGGTATACCAATCAAAAAACATTTACGGATACCTATCCATTGCTACTCGATGCGACGCCTCCTACGGTTGATATTGTTTCTCCAAGAAACGGCGACAGTATCAACATCAATGAGCCAGTTGATATTCTTATTCAGTCGTTTGATAAATATGGAATAGATAAAGTTGAAGTAACTTTAGATAGCGGTACGACATGGCAAGAACTTGCGCAAATTAATCGCTTTGAATTTACCCCGACGACTCTTGATGAGGTGACTGTTCAAGCCAGGGCTACTGACTTAAATGGCTTGGTAGGATTATCTGAAACCTTAACTTTAAAATCAGTGGATGGTTCAGAAGGTCAACCTCAGGTTGACATTATTTCTCCAAAAGGTGGTGAAACTTTCCGGGAAGGTCAACCTGTCGAGTTTGAGCTCTTGATGGAAAGTGTAACCCAGGCGGAACTGTTTATTGATATTGGTGGTGACGAAAACGATCCTCGCAATCCAGCTCCTGTTGTCGTTAATCGATTACAGGATGATCCAATTCGAATTAGTCGAGTGGTTAAACTTCCTGACACAGACGAAACGGTTGTGTTAAAAGTCCGGTTTGAAACCGCTGATGGATTAAAATCGAAAATCTTCATTAATTCACTTCAAGATGATGGAATAGAAGAGCGCCCTACAGTGACAACGTTACCAACGAGTAATCTACTCACAGGAACGGGTTTCTGGATTCAGTCTGATAAGCCTGCTGAAATGGTTGATTATTCTGAACTTTCCAATGTCACAGTGAATGACTCAGGTGTTGATACCACAAGTTATCCAATGGAAGACTTGAGACAACACATTAATGTTTCTGGAAATGCTGGTGTAGTGTCAGTCGACGCGAATTTACGTGATGTATCGGAAAACACGGTTACCGAAAGTAAGCAGCTGAATAAGGTCAATTGGTTAACCGATCAGTTTGAAACAGTGTTCCAATCGAATAATGATAATTGGTTCTTATACAAAACAGTTGTTATACCAAATGTTGTTAACGATCGGGTGTTAAATACTTTAAATCACCTTCAAGATGGTTACAAAATTGAAGTCGATGGACAGGTGCTATTTGAAAATGCGAATGGAAAAGTTAAGTTTATCGAATTCTCTGGAACTCACTTGGTCGCTCAAATTGAAAACCAAGGTAATCATCAGTTAATTGTTTGGGCAATTAAAAATGGTGCTTTGGTAGAGCTTATCAAGCAGCCTGTTCTTGGTGATGTTTTAGGAGTTCATGGTAATACAATCTTTATGCAGTTTGGACAGCTCGTATCCGGTTACAAGATCACTGAGCAGTCATTGGTTGCACTGATTGGCCATGCATTTAATGACCCTATCACACAAATCGAAACGATTGAGAATCGCGTCTTTGTTGCGACAATTGGCGGCATGGAAATGTTGAGTGTTGATGTTGATGAGTTACGCATTGAAACAATCGCAACTTATCCGCAAATGCTAGTGTCTTCATTCGCAGCATCTCACGATCGATTGATCGTAAGTGAATCTGACTCGACTGTGGTATATCAATTGTTGAGCGATAACAGTATTGCGTCTGTTGCTGAGTATGATTTTGGCTTTGATTTTGTCGACTCAATACTTGATGGCAAATTGTTATGGACTAAAGTTAATTCTTCTAAATTGGGTCGAGTGTGGATTGGATTTGATAAAGAAGAAATAGTTGCCATCGTTAATCGTGGTAATCAATCGCTCGCGTTGGATAGTTCTGGATACATTTGGAGCAGTTCAAGATCTGCGCAGCGACAATTACGCAGTGCTACGAGCGAAGCGATATCACTAAATGCAACTATTGTTGATACACCATTTGGATGGACAATTACTGACCTTCCTTCGAATATTACAGACTCACTATCGCAAGTTTATGTGACTGACAGTAGCAATAATTTGGTGGCATCTGAATTAAGTAATATTGATCAAGCGACACTATCTATTTTACGTTCAGCCACACTTGATAACGAGATAACGGTACATATTGTTAAAAGTAATACCTCGCGTTCGAGCCAAACCTTCATTGTTGATCGCTTAGTAGTAACGGACATTGAATCAACGTTACCTCAAGATATGGCAAGTTTAACCAAAGGTGCTGTTATACCTGCATCTATTAAGTTTACCAGTGACGCGCGTGTGAGTGATTTAACTATTAACCATATGGGTGTTGCTAATGACTTGCTAACGGGCACTATCACAGCTTCCAATTGGTTAACGCTCGATGATGAAAATGCAACTTCCTGGGATTTTGTTGTTAATCAGGCAACTGCTGAGACTATTAATATTACGTTAGTAGACAATTTCGCTGAGCAATTAGACTCAACAATTATTTCACCTCTTAATAATCAACAGTTTGTTGAAGGTGATGAAGTGTCTGTCAAGTACTTGATTGAAAACTTCACAAATGACAGCTTCAAATTTGCAGAAGTAAGTTTGCTAGACTTCAATCAAAATGTTGTCGCACAACAACGTAGCGATCAACAATCGGGTGAATTAACCTTCAGACTCGCTGCTTTGAGTCAGCAAGACAATTACACTCTTAGAGTAAGAGGTTATTTCTCTGACCGTTATTTCTTTAGCGAGCAAACTGTAGGCATTCGTGTCATTCCAATTTATCAACAACTGGCATTAACTGTGTCTGGTATCAATAACCAAGTTGTTGAAAACAGTATTCTTAATATTGAAATTACTTCAGAAATACCATCGGGTGGAAGTTCCTCGTTGGAGGTGATTGATGAAGCAGGAAATTTACTGGCATCAGGTGTTGAATCTGTTAGCTTACAAGTTCCTGCAGTCGAGAGCTTGATGCTTAAAGCAACGGTCGACGATGGTTTTGGTAACTCGAGAACCGTTGAAAAGCAATCAAAAGTTATTAAGCCATTTGCGTTTAATGAAAGCCGTTCCGTTACGCCTTTTGAACAGTCATTGGTAACGGCAAATTCTCTTTGGTTGTCGCGCGGTGATCAACTATTTGACGCAGCAGGTAATGTATTGCATCGTTTCGATGCCGATGTCACTGCAATGACTTATATTCATGACCGTCTATTGGTAGCGCTTGAAGGAATAGGAATACAATTCATTGATATTAATGATAACTTTTCTGTATTGGCTACGTCGCCATCCAACTATCACTTGGAACAGTTAACCTACATTAATAATCGATTGTTGGCAAAAACTACAACCGGTAGGTTGCTAGGTTTTGAAGTGACTGGAAACGAACTTGTCTTGATTCGTAACTGGACTGAGTCGAGTGAAGTGCTAGCTGTTGACGTACAAAATGATACTTTTGTCATTGCTGGTACAGAATTTATCAAGTACTACTCAATGTCTTTTGAGCAGACTCGAAAAATCGATAATCTAACTGGAATTACGTCATTAAAAGCGGTTAGCAATAGATTATATGTTTCAACAGAGAGTGAACGATTAGCATCGATTCAAAGCTCACGAATTGATTCTGAAAAAATGTTTACTCACTTTGATAAACTTATCCCAGTATCAGGTTATATCATTGGTCTTAATCGTGATTCTCAAACACTTAGTTTGATCGATATCCGTAATAATCGAGTGCCAAAGCAGATTGGCCTATTTGAATTGTCGATTGGTAACGATTTCGAACAAGCGGTTATTATTAATGGTGAGCTTTGGTTGCCGAATGGTACGGTCATTAATATCGAAAGAGTGAACGATCGCTTTATTACTTTGTACCAACAAAGCAATGTTATTGGGTTTGCAGGTGATGCAGCACTGGATAACGGGCTTGCCATTGGCGCCTATGAAAGTTTTGGAAGTGTTAATTTTGACTTGAACGTTTCGCCAGTAACAACCCAAGTATTTCCAGCGCCTGGATTTACAGCGCGAGTATCGAAAGTTAAAGTTTACGGCGATTATGTTTACTTATTAAATGAAAGTTTCAAACAAATTGAACGATCGCACTTCGAAAACTTGAACCGTTCTGAAATAGTATTGAGGGATCAGTTATTCACCGAGTTTGCATTGAGCGACAAATATATTGCTGCGAGCTTTGGAGATCGTTTGTATATTCGTCAGCTTGGTCAGCAATTATCAGATGATATCGTTATAGCGCAAGGCGATGAAATTTCTGCTTTGACGATTTATAAAGACGCTGTTTACGTTGCTACCTCAAGCGGTGACTTATATAAAGTTACGTTTGGTTCATTACCAATTGATCCGGTTACTTTGATAATTGAACCGGTATTCCAGGGAAGCGAACGTATTGAACACTTAGCCGTTTCTGGCGATCAATTAATTTTTGCCAGTGACACAGTTTTATCCCGATTCGATTTGTCGAGCAATGATGTCGAAAGTTTAGTAAATAATACGTCGGATATTAAGGGTATTGATGTTGAAGGCCATAATGTCTTCTATGCAGCAGGTAACACTGTTTATATTGTCTCAATGGACAACTGGCAACAGGCTCAGGAGTTCTATCAGGCTGATACCAACATTAATAGTCTATCGGTTGACTATGATCGTATGCTTTTGGCAAAAGGCACGCGTGGAGTTGAGATACTTCAAATTCCTTCAGTGGTGGTAACCAGTGACACAAGCCTTGCTATGCCAAATATAGGACAGATCTATCAACAAGGTGAATTCATTAAGGCTGCTCCTTCGAACAGCGAAGGAGTCGTTTTAGTTGAATACTTAATTGACGATAAGGTTGTTTCTCGAACAGAACAAGCGCCGTTTACAACGGAGCTATTGATTCCGGCGAATCTGAAAAACGGTACCGCATTTAGCTTTAAAGCGCGCATCGTAGATGTGTTTGGGAATGAGTATCTGACAACTGATAAACGTTTGTTCTTACAAAGTGAAGAGCAGCCTGGAAATCCATTTAGTATCGATTTGTTAGTCGACAGTATTTCCTATGAGCCCCGTCCACTTGAAATGGAAGCCTTGGTTCGTGGTTCTACTCAACCCGTACAGCAAGTCGAGTTTTACATTGGTGATTCTGCGCAAGGACCCTTTAGTTTAATTAAGAAGCACTATGGTCCGATATATACCGCTACTTATGCGATGGACAGTAGTGATAGCGGAAGTGTCATTAAAGCTCGAGCCGTTGATATTTATGGTAACTGGACAGAATCTGTTTCTGCGCCAATAACTAGAATTTCCGATGCGTTCCGACCACGCGCAGAAATATCCATTGATGGAATTGAGTTAGGCAGCAATATCTATCCTGCAAAACGACCTTATGTCGTCAATGTTGCTCTGAGTGATACTGGCAGCGGAGTGGATTACGCGTTATTAAGTCGCGATGGAAAACTAATTTCTGCAGTTGTTGATTCGAATCAAATGCAGTTTACTGAGTCGTTACCATTGAACGGTGCAAGTTATGATTACGAAGTTGTGGTTTACGATAAAGCAGGTAATCCATCTACGGATAATTTGACTGTCAGTATTACAGAAGATGGATTCCCACAAATCGTTTCGGTTGACTATCCCGCGACAGTTCGAGAACTAAGCGGATTTGAAGTTGCTGTGACCGTGTCAGACGATATTAAGCCATCACAAGTGAAAGTCGAGTGGCAACAACAGTCTGACATTGCCAATATATCAAGCAGTGGTAACACTGCGGTATCCAGATTCTCGTTAAGAGACAGACGTCAAACACGTTTGACTGCGAGTGAAGATTTATCTCTAATCGTTTCGGTAACAGATGACTTTAATCAAACGGTTACGGAAACCTATACTGTTTCGGTGATCGTTGACCAAGCGCCTGTGGCTGATAATGTTGTCGTCGATGCTCCAGCAAGTGGTTTCTATCGCAACACGTCGCAAGCTTACTTTAGGAATTTAAGTAATGCCGATGATGGTGAAACTCGAGAACTTACGTTTGATATCGTTCGTCAGATTAATGAGCAAGTTGAAGTTATAACGGTATGTTCATCAGAAGTGGATTATCGAAACCGTATTTACACTTGTCGTGATAGAGAAGTGAAAAATCTAACGTTGCCACTTTCTCCTGTACTAAACGATCAAGTTAATTATGAGGTTTTAGTCACAGACATCTTAGGACAGTCGAGTCGTGGCAATGAATTCGCAATTCAATTAACACAATTACCGAACGAGTTGTATTTCGATACAGCAAGTGACTCTACGATTAATCAGCGAGTCGTTGATCTATCGAATCCTGGCACCTATCAAGTTCGATTGGTTGATTCTGCTGGTCGTCCGGTCAGTAATCAAACGATTAACTGGGGCGTTATTACTAATGAAAGCTCACTTGAGCTGACTTCAACGGTAACAAACTCTGATGGACTTGCTGCATTTACTTGGAGCGGCTACACAGTACCCGGAGACGTTATCTTAACAGCTGACTTGGATACTTCATCGATTCGTTTACTCGATCAATTTGAAGGTGCTCGACTGGATGTTGAGTTAATCCCGGGAATTGCTAAGCACTTAGATGTCGCTTACGTTGAGTCGGTTAAAGCCAGTGAAGTGACTGAGCTGAGCCTTAGTTTGAAAGATGAATTTGAAAACTTAGTGATCAAAGACAGCCAGCAGAAAGTTGAGTTATTCGTCAACGATCCTGGCTTCCATTTTGGATTTGCAGCGAATCAAATCATTGAAACTGTGTACGATTCGACTGGTAATGTTATCGGCGAAACAGTCATTATCACTATGAATAGTGGCGAAGCAGTTGTATCGCTATCGGTTTCAAATAAATCAGGCACCTATCCGATTCAAGTGTCATTATTAGATAATGATTATGAGCCGATCGACAGCATTGATGTTCGTTACGATCACGATAATAACCTAACAACGGATAAACTTGTTGTTACGGAAATTCCTGTTGAAGTCATTGCGAATGATCCATACGGTTATGCATTTAAAACAGAGCAGTTGTCGAATCATCCATTAGGCCGAGCCGATACTCTTGAAGTTGAAGAAGTCGCAACGGTTTCTCTGACTTTGGTTGATTATTATTTTAATCGCGTCGAACAATACATTAACGAGCAAAACCAATTAGTGGATGCTTCGTCTAGCATTACTTTAAATGTTTCCGGTAATGCAAGCATTAACGGTCAAACCGCTGTAGATTCAGTTCAGATGATAAAGGGGCGAGCGACTTTTGATGTAACTAACTCTGTTGCGGAAGAAGTGCTGATCAGCATACAGCTTGTTGAACCAATTGATAATCCTCCAAGTGGGCCTGGTCCAAGAGCTATTCAGCCGGTTCAACTAAGTACCGATTTGCCAATAACGGAAACGCATGCTTTGACATTCGTTAAAAGATTGCCGGCAATTTCGTTTGTCGATTTCGCAGAAGTTCACGACACTATTAACTTCCCTTTAATGGCAGAGTTTAATGAGCCTGTTGATTCTTCTGGAAGTGAGTCACGATCTATTTTGGTCGAACTCGATGGAGCTCTTGTTGTAGGTGACACCAACCTTGAAACGTCACAGCAATTGCAATTTGTTCCAGAAACGCCTTTTGCTTTGAATAAGTGTTATCAGGTGAGCACTGTTGACTCAAATATTCGAGGTATTGCTGAGAGCGATCAATTGCTTGAGCAAGAGTTGTCGATATGTTCGCCACAAATTTCGATTCCTGAGCAAGTGTCGGATTACGTGCTGGAAGGAACCACTGCTAGTTTAACTCTAAATGTTGCTGACGGTGTGGCATTGAGTGAGCTAACAGATGGAAACATTATGTTAGATCAGCAGCGAACCAATTTCGATTTTGCAACAGGTTCTTTCACTGTCCCTATGTTTACAGATTCGAATTTATCGGATGGTGAGCAAGTTGTCGTGTCCTTAATGGGTACTTATCAACAGCAACCATTAAAAGTTGCCAACACCATTTCTCTTGGTATTTTGTCGACTGATGGTGATTTTGATGGTGATGGTATTCCGAACCGAACAGAGTTTGATATCGGGCTAGATCCAACGGCAGCAGACTCAGACGGCAATGGTGTTAGTGATGGAGAAGAAGATCACGATGGTGATGGCTTGTCAAATGCGACCGAAGTATTACTTGGCTCCGATCTAAACAACACGGACAGCGATGGCGACGGTTTAAGTGATGGCGATGAAGTGAATCAATACTTCAGTGATCCGACTCTTGCCGATACTGATGGCGATGGATTAAGTGATTACTTAGAAATTCAGTTCGGCTCAGATCCAGTGAACGAAAACAGTTATTCGTTGGATGAGTCTGCTGTTGTAAGCATTAACATTGTTGAAGACAGTATTTTGTACGATTCAAACAATGATACTGGTTTGATTGTGCCAACTGTGATTGCCGATGTTGTAGTTAATGGTCAAACGTATCAAGTGAATGTTAGCGATGCATCGCGTTTTGCATTGACATATCAAAGTTCAGATTGGGCAATTGCAGAGCCATTACCGACTGGGTTTCAGGTGAATGGTCAGGGTAATGCTGAGTTAAGAGTTGATTTCGCATCGACAGCGGATTCTGTAATGCTCGAAGTAACAGGCGCAACAGCGCTTGGCGATGCAGTTTGGTTAGAAGAATATTTAACCTTCACCGGTAATGTAGTCGCTAACAGTATCGAATCTATTGGCAGTGAGTTTGAAACAGACGGCGAGTTACGTGTTAAAAATGATTTTATCATGTCAGCAAGCACCGCTATTTATGCTCAGAAAGTTATTATTGAAGGTGACTTATTAATTACTAATGGCGGTGAGTTCTACACTGAACAAGGTGTTGAGGTATTGGGTAATGTCGTAATAAATGGAGGCACTATTCTATTCTCGAAACTCACAGTCGGTGGCAATTTGGATATTACTAACGCGAATGTTTATCCGTCAGACTGCTATGAAAACTGTCCTGAGGAATCGTTTAATATCTCAGTCGAAGGCAAAATAACTGTCGATGAAAATTCTACTATTCATGTTCAGGGCGGTACATACCGATACGGCTTGCCAACCGGTAATGAAACTAATGCTTCCTGTCATGGTGGTGTTGGAGCCGGTCAGCAAGATCCGAGAGATTGTGTTTATGGCAGTTATCGCCGAGCACAATACTCCGGTGCTGCTAGTATCGGCGATGGTTATGATGATGGTTGGGGCTTCGCTGTTAGCGGTGGCGGTAATTTATCTCTTACCTCTGGAGAACTAGTACTTCACGGCTCGATTTTGGCAAATGGTCGTCCTTACAGTGATGGTTGGCAGATGCCTGGAAGCGCTGGGGGTGGTATCCATATTGAAACTGCTTTACTGAGTGGTTCTGGTGTAATAGAAGCGCGAGGTGATACTGACGAAGATAATTATTACGTCGCTGGTGGTGGCGGTAGAATCAGCCTCTATGTCGATGACAAAACTGGATTTACTGGAAGCATCACTACAGCAAATACAATTGCTCATTCTGGTGGTCTTAACTCTGGTGCTGGGACCATATTCCATAAAACAAATGACTCTGAGTTTGGTCATTTGACAATCGATAACAATGGCAATAAAGACTCATTAGGACTTACGCCAATTCAAAGCGTTGGCCTAAAAGCTATCTCCGCAGTAACTGATTTAGGTGATGGTACCTGGTTAGTAGAACCTGAGTTAGAAGTCATAAATGTTGGGCAAATTAACATTGAAGAGTCTGGCGTTATCGGAGAAGAAGAGGAACAGCGAGTCGGTCAACACAACTTTACAATTGAACAACAACAGGTGGTTGAAATCGATGCAACTGGCATGGGCATTACGCCTTATGTTTACCTATTCAAAGATTACGGCTACGGACTTGACCCTTGGCTTTATATCTGGTCCGGGCACGATGATGGGCCTCCTCGGTGGGATAGTGAAGAGTCGAAAAGATCTCTCAATCTTGTTGCGCAAAATAACTTCAAAACTAAGCCTGCGCTGATGAGTATCGAGCTGCCGGCGGGGGATTACATTTTAGCTGTGACTTCTGAGCCTGTTAGCTACTATGATTTAGGAAACGGTGAAAGTGAATGGGATAGCGACTTTCCCCCAATAAACGATGACAATTCAAATGCAACAGGTTCTTATTCATTGACGGTAAATAGCAATATTGCTAAGTATCGTTGGGAAGAAGGTGCACTTGCAGGATTAAGAGTTGATCTCAATGCGAATGATGACATTGATGATACATTCCGAATTATTTCGAATACATCAGAGTCATTAACCGTAGAGTCTTCGACTCCTCTTGATGCGTTCATCGGCAATACGATGATAGGTGTTCATATTTTTGAAACACTCAATGTTCTTAATGGTGCACATGTCGATTTTGCCGATGATCGAGTGGTTATTAATGATCTGGCTAGCTCTTCCATTGATGGGACCAGCGCTATTAAGTTGTCTGAAAGCTCGACTGCACTGATTAATTATTTCATCGAAAATCAACCTGGCTTTACATTTAACGGAAAGCAACTAATTGATGCGATCACAATGTCGGCTGGTGAGAGTCGAACGGTGTCAGGTGACAACATTGTGGTTCAAGGCGATATCAATTTAGCGGGTGACGCCGAACTTATATTTGCAACAACAGGTACTGTATTTGTTGAAGGTAATGTAAGCCTCACAGATAGTGCAGTTATGCGTGCAGCTGATCCTTTAGAAGGCAATAGCGATGTAAACAGTTCTGATATCATTCACTCGATTAACCTGGAAGTTTCGGGCAGTTTTGCGTTAGGTGCAAATGCTCAAATTGATCTCTCAAATAAAGGTGAATTAAGCAGTTGGCGTGATCGCGATGCATGTCATGCGGGAATCAACGTCGGTGCATTTGGCGACTGTCAATACGGACGCTATGACCATGCTCAGTTCCCTGGAAAGAGTGGTGGCGGTGGTGTATTCAGTTTACTGGCTAATTCTGCTTTGATTGATGGACAAATATTGGCGAATGGTAACGGATCCGGTGGAAGTATTCATATTGATGTTGATGCTTTTTCTGGCACTGGGTCATTGCAAGCAAATGGTCAAGGCGGTGGCGGACGTATCAGCGTGCTCAGTAATGTTGATACTTTTGCTGGAACCTATTCTTCTTATGGACGCTATTTTGATGATAACCCAAGTGGTGCAGGGACAATTTACACTCGAAACAAGTCGTTGCCTTATGGTTCTTTAGTCATAGATAACTCTGGTGGTGCTTTGAATGAAGAACCACTAACACCAATTCGAAGCATCGGTGAGCATGAAATTGTTTCTGTTGAGCGAATTGGTACTTCAAATCGTTGGAGAATTAGAGTTACCAATTCAAACTGGAGAGAAACAGATCTTATGCAAGGGCATGGATTACAAGGACTTCATTTAATTTTAAATGCTGATGACCTTAACTCACCATTGTATGAAGTAGTGTCAAATTCGTATGACTCTTTAGTTATTGATTCGACCGTTGATTTATCTAATGTTGTTGGTAATCGATTGGTAGGTGTTCATACATTTGAAAGTTTAAAAGTAAGAAATGGTGCTTATGTTGACTTTGGTGATGATGTAGTTGTTATCAATCAGTTAACAGAGTTTGAGTTGGCGAGTGATAGTGGAATAAATTTATCACCTCGTTCTGTTGAACTGTTAAATTATATTGACACTCTCGGCACTGGTTTTGCTGTTAATGGTTTACGTTATTTAGATTATTTACAGCTTGATAACGGAACCAATAACACAGTTAATTACTACGAAGGCCTTTATATTGTAGGTGACCTATTAGTCGGTGAATCAACAATTGCTAATTTAAATATCGATGGTGCTCTCAAAGTTGGTGGAAATATTCAGGTTGTGAATGGATCAACTTTGAATCTAAATGTTGACGATGTTGTAACCGTGAAAGGTAATCTAGATTTATTGGTCAATAGTATTTTAAGTACCACTAATCAACAGCTTTCTTTGAAAGTTGAAGGTGATCTAACAATCGACTCAACGTCGTCTATTAATTTAGAAGGCAAAGTGACAACTTCTTTTAACACCTCTTGGAGAGGTTGTCATGGAGGTGTTCACTCTCAAATTTCAACTGAAGTTAAATGTGCCTATGGTGATTATCGGGTTGTTTCAACTTCAGGTCTTGAAGGTCGAAACGGATATGGTGATGGCGGTGGGCTTTTAACTATCAGTGCCAGCCAATTTTCCTTTAATGGCTCGATCAATGTAAACGGAACCGGATCTGGAAACTCAAGTTATTATGGCGGTTCTGGAGGTGGCGTTCACATTGAAGCTCAAACTTTACGAGGAACGGGAGCTATATCTGCACGAGGAGCTGGAGGTCACAAAACATATTACCCCAATAACTTGAATTCTGGTGGTGGGCGCATCAGCTTTGATGTGGATGATATGAGTCAATTTGATATTAGCAATATTGTCACTGCAAGTGACTTTCCATATGGATCGAATGAACCGTCAGGTGCAGGAACTATTTTCTATAAAACGGTTAGTTCAGAATTTGGAAATTTAATTGTTGATAATGACGGGCAGTTAACTTCTCGCCCATCGACTTATCTTCGAAATGTCGGAGAACACATTATTACATCAGTTGATCAACCATACGGTGGGAATGATTTGTGGCGTGTAATTGTTTCAAATCCTAATTGGACTTCTTCGAACTCAGAACCAAGCTCAGGTCTTAAAGGATTATGGGTTAGTTTGGACTCAGACAATCCAAGTGCAAAGCTTTATGAGGTTATCAGCAATAATTATAATTCTTTACAAATAAGAACTTCAGACGATATCAGTAGTTTCGTTGGCAATTCTTTAATAGGAGTTCATCACTTTGACACTATTAAAGTTATTGGTGGGGCTTACGTTGACTTTGGAAGTGACAGAGTCCTGGTCGATGATCTTGCTAACTCTGAGATTGATAATGCGGGAATTAATTTATCGCCTTCTTCAACAGCACTCATTAGTTATTTTGAGCCAACTGCGGAAAGTATAGTCATTAATGGTGTTCAGTATATGACAACCCGTAACTTTACCGATGGTGCAACACATGAGCTGACAGGTGAAGGATTATTAATTCGTGGTGACTTAAATATTACCAACGGTACTACCTTGATCAATAAAGTAAAAGGCAAAATAGAAGTCACAGGTAAAGTGACTGTTGATGCTACTTCTAAAATAGATCTTAAAGGTTTGCAAACTGAGTCGGGCCTTTCTGGTGGGCACGGAGGAGAACCTTATAACCGAACAGGATATGCTGAGGCGCATGGAGATTTCCGCAAAGCTGAGTTTGCTGGCAGTAAGTCTTTTGGTGCTGGCGGCGGTGGCCTACTTTGGTTGAAAGCAAACGAAATTGAAATTAATGGCGTTATTGATGCTGACGGTGGAATAAATACTTACGCCGGGAGTCGAGGAGGCGCTGGCGGTGGTGTTCACCTCGAGGCAACAACTCGAATATTAGGGAACGGTAGTATTTTTGCGCGTGGTTCAGGGAGCGTAACTTCTACTGAAGGGCATGATATTGGCGGCGGTGGACGAATAAGCATTTATTCTCCGGATACCAGCACTATGAACTTCAGTCTTGAAGTCGGCAGCGAGTATCAACCAAAAACGGAAGAAGGGAGTTACTGGACAGAAATGGAATCTGGACAGAAAGTCGCAGGAGCCGGTACCGCCTATATTACAACTGGCGAGTCCATACCGGGCCACTTAATTGTTGATAATAACGGCTGGACAGATCGTAGAGGCTTTACGCCAATTCGTTCAATTGGAGAACACGTAATTAATTCTGTAATTCAAAATACTTCGACGGGAGAGTGGACTATAGGAGTTGAATCAAAATCTGGATGGCTTGGTTGGGGGTTAGCGACAGGACAGTTAGATTGGGTAAAAGGGTTACAGGGATTGACTGTGAAACTTGGAGCAGACGATCCTAATGGACCTCTTTATACTGTTGACCGAAGTCTTGGCAATACCGAAATGGTTATTAAAACCACCGATGATTTGACTGCTCTAAATCTGGTCGGTAAAAAACTGATCGGTATTCATGAGCTTGAAACGATTAAGATTACCCGAGGAGCGAATGTATCCTTTGGTGAAGATATTTTAATTGTTAACGATCTTGAGAACTCTGTAATCGATCAGAACAGTGGTTTGACCGTTTCGGAACGTTCAATAGAGGTAATTGAGCACTTCAAGGCTAATGATAAAATTTTATTGAATAATACTCTTTATCTTGCGGGCACTAGCATTAGTGGTTCTGTTGCAGAAGAATATTCTGCTCGAAATATTCATGTACAAGGTGATATCGATTTAGATGGAGCTGGCTCTGATTTGGTTCTGGATGCTTTTGAAGGTGGAATCACAATTGATGGATCTATAAACCTAATCAATGGTGCGAAGTTAACACTTCAAACAGATGGGTTTGAGGGTTTCTACAAAGGTTATGATCTCTCATCTGAAGATCTTAATGTTACGGGCTCTATTATTTTAGATAGTGCTTCGTCGTTGGTCTTAGGTGTAAGAGGCGAAATATTGGTTGACGAAAATATTCGAGCGCTCAATGGTAGCACAATAACGGCTCTCGACCCGCTCTCTGAAGTAAGTTTAGAGTATAACTATCCGGTTTATCTTTACTTTCCAATTAAGTTTGAAGTTACTGGAGTTGTTGAGATTGATCAGACTTCTAAAGTTGATTTAAACAATAAAGGGAATGAATCTCCTCGCGTTAGAGATGCATTTTCTTGTCATGCTGGAACGACAAGTGATACGAGAGCTGCAGAGTTTGATTGTGCATATGGCAATTACTTTGATTCTCAGTTTGCAGGATCAGGGCGTAGTGAGTTTTTTGGTGGTGGTTACTTAAAGATATCTGCAGCTGAAGTATTGCTAAATGGTTCTATTGATGCTGATGGAGGTGTTTCAAATAACTCTTCTCAGCCAGGTGGATCTGGAGGAGGCGTAAAAATTACTGCGCCTAGTATATCCGGAAATGGATTCATTAATGTTCGCGGTGCTGGTTACAATGTTTCACAAGCAAACAATAAAGTTGCCAGTGGTGGACGTGTAAGTATTATTTCACCTGATACAGAGTTTTGGAACGTTTCGGTCGCGACGGGTAGTGAATTTTCATCAAGTAACTCTGATGTTGGTGGTGCAGGTACTTACTTTATCGCAAGAGAAGTCGGCACTGCAGGAGATTTAGTCGTTGATAACGCAGATAATATGTCTGAAGTAGCGACCACTATTATACATGGTGTTGGTTTACATACGATTGATAGTTTAGGACAAATATCCACAAGCAATCAGTGGAGAGTAAACGTTACTCAAACTGAAGGAAGCTGTCCTTGGAACTTTAACTCGATACAAAACAGAAGTCTGAAAGGTTTAAAGGTGAGTCTCGATGCAGATAACCCTAATGCCCCGTTGTATCAAATTTTAGAAAACATGGAATGTTCCTTTACTATCGAATCTGACACTCAACCAGTAATTGGAGAAAAATTAATAGGCGTCCATGTCTTAAATTCACTGACGATTTCTGGTGGTGCGTATGTCGATTTTGGCGACGATCGGGTTGTTGTCTTGAACTTAGGTGATTCATTATTGGGAGCTGGTTCAGGTCTTAATTTATCATCAAGTTCTTCGGAATTAATTGAATATCTAAAAACAAGTTTTAGTGGTGTGACGATTAACGCTGAAAAATTATATTCATCGATGAACTTTAATAGCGGTTTGTCTGAAGTTATTTCTTCAATTGGGAGCGTGAGAGTTCAAGGTGATTTAACTGTATCTAATGGAACACAGCTTAAATTGGATATTAATTCTGACCTTACAGTTCAAGGCTCGTTAATTATTGAGGGTAATTCAGTTGTTGAGTCATCGCTTGGAAGTCAATTAAAAATACTTGGTGATTTGAGTTTGTCTGGTGGCGCTGTATTAACGACGGCGAATGCGACCGAGCAAGGGATATTTCCCCTTAATATAGATGTTGGCGGCGAGGTATCCATTGATAATACTCCTTCAATGATCGATTTAAATGGCAAAGGCTATTTAAACTCTGGCCCCAATAGTACTGAACAGAAAGGCTGTCATGGTGGATTGAATTTAACTGCGAGATTGAACAGCCTAGAGTGTGTATATGGAAATTATAGGAGCGTTGACACTGCAGGTGCTGGATATGACGCAGCGGGAGGCGGTTTACTAATTCTGAAAGCAAACTCTCTGGTATTGGATGGCATTATTCGAGCTAACGGCAGTCAAGCATCATCGAATAATCAGTTCGGGGGAGCAGGAGGTGGAGTTAATATAACTGTAAACGAGTCTTTCGGTTCAGGCGTTATTGAAGCGCAAGGTACTGGCTACGACCTGGCTCTAAATGACAATAAGCCATCATCAGGGGGCCGAATTAATGTGCAAGTTAATTCTATCGACTCTTTTTCAGGAACGGTTCAAGCTGATACTTTTTACCCTGCACAAGAATCTGATATTGCAGGCTCAGGAACGATTGTTTATCAGAAGCCAGGAGAGCAGTATGGTTCTTTAAGAGTGAGCCGCACAACGGGTTTGGATAATTTTGGTTTGACTAAGATTAACCCGGTAGGTCTTCATCCTGCGACTTCGATTACTAGTTTAGGAAATAGCTTATGGCAAATTTCATCTGTAGGCATGGATATTTTTGAAGAGATTAATGAACAAAGAAGTATTACATCGAGTGGAACAGGCTCAGTTCAGTATCATTCTTTTACAGTTACTAGTGACCAAACAATAGTTTTAGAAGCGGTTGTGGGGACATTTGATACCCAAATGCATTTATTTAGGGACGATGGCTCTCTAGATACTGGCGATCTCGTGGCTTCAGACGACGATGGCGGTGCTGGGAGGCTTTCTAAAATAAGTCGCGTACTGCAAGCTGGCGATTATATATTGGCAGTTGGGGCTTATAGTTTCTCGAGTAGTGAAGCAGTAGCAGGTTCTAATTCAGGTTCATCGGGAACTTACACTATGAATATTAAAGGAGAAAATGCTGCTCCAGAAGCTATTTGGATGGAAAACCAGATTGTTGGAAGTTTCATTAGCTTGGATATCACTAATAATACATCTGCATTATATAAAATTGTTTCAAACACAAAATACCAAGTAGTAGTTGAAACGAATGATGACTTGAGTCTATTCGAGGGAAATAACTTCATCGGCGTCCATATATTCGACCGAATATCGATTACTAATGGCGCTAACGTGGACTTCGGTGAAGACCATGTTAGAGTTCTCAACCCTGCGAATTCAGTTATTGATGACTCTAGCAATATAAATGCTGGCAGTATTACCACTGGTATTCCCAACACCCAAGCGTCTGTTTTAAAATCAATCTCCCCAAGAGATTTTTTGAATCCAAAGCATTCCTCCATGGAAAAGCAGTATGTGACTCGATGGAGGTACCTCGCAGAACGCTTGGTCAACAGGGATACAATTAATAGCAGCAAGAAAGCTGCCTAAGTAAGAGAGAGCAAAATGAATTTTTTATCAAAAACCTTAATTTTAGCCCCTACATTAGCTTTAGTCGTTGCCTGTAGTAACGAAGAGAGTGTGGCAAAAGTGGGCGATACTCGTGTTTCTAAGTCTGAATTTGAGACATTTTTGGACTTTAAACGAGTCGATAAATCTAATGCAACCCTTCGTGAGAGCTACTTAAATGAGTACCTAGAACGAGAAGCTCTTACACAAGCTATTGAAAACACAAATGTTTTGGATGATAAGAAAATCCAGGTTGAACTCGAAGAGTTTAAAAAGCAAATGGTTATTTCTCGCTATTTCGATCAATATCTGGATGAGAAGGTCTCTGACCAAGCTATCCGTAATTACTATGCGACAAATGCTGAGAAGTTCCAAAGTCAGAAAGCTCAAGTCGCTCACATCCTTATTCGAACCAACGACAAAATGTCTGAAGAAGAGCAAAAGTCCAAATACACTCGCATCCACGAAGTTTACAGTAAATTGAATGCTGGTAAGTCATTTGATGAACTTGCTGCTGATTATTCAGAAGACACAGTATCGGCGAAAAAAGGTGGGGTTGTTGGCTGGATCAACAAAGGTGCGATTGATCCTGTTTTTTCTAAAATGGTATTTGAACAGCTAAAAGCCGGTGAGTTATCAGAACCTTTCAAAACTTCGTTTGGCTTTCATATTGTTAAATTGATTGAAGGGCCTGCAGTAGTTAAACAACCGCTTGAGCGGGTACGTGGCGATATCCGTCATCAATTGCGAAAAGAAGCAAAACAGGTTGAGCTGGAACGTTTATTGAAAACCATAAACGTTAGTAAAGGTTAAACAATGCGTAGAAGCTCAATTATATTATTTGTTCTGGTTAGCCTCGGTTTAATTTCGTGTTCTGAACAAAATAGTTCATCGAACCAAGGTTCCGAATTGCAAACGACATCATGGTTAGCGAAAGTTAACGGAAAACCTATTTCTGCGGAAGACCTTGATAGTGCTATTGATAGAACGGTTGGAGAGCTTGCTGCTTTTCAACTTGATGAAGCCGGTCGCCAAAAAGTGCTTGAAAGCTTAGTTCTGAGTAAAGCGATGGCTGATAAGCAATTGAGCAATATGGGCCCTGAAGATACCGCGGCACTTGAAAGAAAAGTAACGGCTTATCGGGAAGAGTTATTAGCCAAACAATACCTGCAACAAAACATCACTCCAGTACCTGTCTCAGAATCAATGGTCGAAGAATATTATCGCGATAACCCTAATAAGTTTGGCGGAAAAACAATTCGAACTTATGAAGTCATCAAAGCGAATTCGAAGTTAAGCGGTGATGTAAGAAAACAGCTTATGGAAAAAATGAATCAATTAACTTTCGATTCAGATTGGCAAAAGGCAACGCAACAAATGACCGATTCGGGTTTTGGCGTATCTTTTTCGAAAGGAGCTGTCACAGAAGGTGTGTTGAAGTCAAAAATTGATTCGATCATCCAGACTTTAGAACAAGATCAAGTTTCTTCGGTACACTTTATTGATGGCATTCCAATGATTTTTAGAGTGACCAAAAGTCAGTCGGTAAGTCCGAAACCATTGGCCGAAGTTCGCTCAGAAATTCGTAAATCACTCGCACCAATTCAATTACGAAAAGCAATAAAAAAAGCTTCTGAAGAAATTCTCAAAGAAGCAGAAGTTATATATCAAAGTGATATTGAAACAAATAACAATTAACGGAATAAGCCAAACTATTTAAGGTTAACATTGTGGTTTTATCTTTAGCTCGTAAGCTTTACGATCTTCCGAACTATTGTCGGAAGATTTTAGTTATTTTTGCAGGAGTCATTTCTGTAAGTGCATTTGCTGCTGAGTATACAGTAGATGGACCTTATGTATTCGAGCGCCAAAAAGGAAAACCAAAAACTGAAACACGGCATTTTTCATTGCCCACTTCCGGAAGTCCTGGGCATGTAAGAATTGCGAATGGTGAAGATCTTGACGGTAATAAAATCGGTAAGAAGGTTAAAAAGCTCAAGTTATACCTAAATGATCAATTAATTGAAGATGGTAAACGATTAAAAGGGAAAGAACGTTCTGTTCAAATTCCAGTCGTCTTTCAAAAAGAAAATAACTGGTCTATTAAATTGGAAGGCAAAAAAGGAAGTGCCGTTATGGTTGACATGACCGCTTCTACTTCTACTCCTCCTGAAGACGATGATAGTAATTCAGAAATAGTGGATGGTCCTTACTCTTTTGTGCGCGAAAAAGGAAAGCCTAAAACAGAAACAGGTTTATTTTCCCTGCCTCAATCAGGTATCTCCGGAATAGTAAAGCTTTACAATGGACGAGATCAAAATGGTAATGTTATCGGTTATGAAGCAACCTCATTAGAACTATATTTAAATGGTGTTTTAATTGAAGACGGTGATCGATTAGATAAAAACGTTAACTTATTAGAAATTCCTGTCTCTTATTTAGAGGACAATAACTGGTCTATTAGACTCGCTGGTAAACCTGGAAGTGCTGTTACTCTTGTTATGACAGCTCTCGACTTAACTCCTCCCGATACTACTGCTCCTGAAATAACTGCTCAAGTAATTAGCGGAGAGCAACAAATCGAAGTAACACAAGATAGTAATTCAGGTGAGTATGGTTGGTTTAACTCAACAGTAAATATTAATTTTACTTGTGAAGACTCAGAGAGTCAGGTCGAGTCTTGTCCTGCGCCAATGTCTTTTAGTGGTGAGACCTCAGAAAATTTAGTATCGGTTCAAGCAACTGATACTTACGGCAATACATCTGAACTCATTTTTCAAATATTAATTGATATTGTTAAGCCTGAAATTTCGGCAACAATTTCTGGCCAACTCAGTAGTAACGGTTGGTACTTAGAGCCTGTAAAAGCAGTATTTCAATGTACAGATACGATTAGTGGAATTCGCCATTGTGATTCAGAGGTTACTTTAGGTACCGCAGGTCAAAATCAAGAAGTGTTTGGGCTTGCCATTGATAATGCAGGTAATAAAAAAGGATTCTCTCAAAGAGTTAATATAGATTTACAAGAACCGGTTTTCACGATCATATCACCTGCTTATGGGGATAGTTTAGTCGATAATAAAACGACAGTTGTATTCGAGTTTTCAGATGACAATCCTCTTCCGACGGAAAATATTTACTTTTGGGTAAATGGTCGAGTTTATAACGATGTCCCTTGTACTGCGATCAGTGAAGATCGAATGTCTTGTGAACTAACTCAAGGGTTAAATTCGAGTGAAAATCATTTTTCTGTTCGCGGGAATGATATTGCGGGACGCGAAGGCAGAAGTCGTGGAATTCTCTTGTGGGGTGATGACAGAGACGGTGATGGTGTAAAAGATGTAGATGATGCATTTCCTAATGATCCAACGGAGTGGTCAGATTTAGATGGCGATGGAATCGGTGACAATGCCGATACCGATCGTGATGGCGATGGAGTTCTAAACGAGAACGATGCCTTCCCGAACGATCCAAATGAGTCGTCGGACTTAGACGGCGACGGTATTGGTGATAACGCCGATACTGATCGTGATGGCGATGGTGTTCTTAACGAAAACGATGCATTCCCGAATGATCCAAATGAATCGTCAGACTTAGACGGCGACGGTATTGGTGATAATGCCGATACCGATCGAGACGGTGATGGTGTCTTAAATGAAAACGATGCCTTTCCGAAAGATCCTAATGAAAGTTCTGATTTAGATGGTGACGGTATTGGTGATAATGCCGATACCGATCG
>JABXHY010000037.1 GCA_013373375.1 Gammaproteobacteria bacterium | reverse complement strand
TTACTTCATGCGAGTGAGCACGTCAGTCGCAATCTGCCCAAACGTATCTGGGCTACGACATGTAAGTCAGTAAAAAACTCTCTAAGGAGCAATTATGAATAAGTTAACAGTTTGTGCAGTTGTTATTTCTGGTGCGTTTGCAACGCAAGTGATGGCAAACCCTGTAGCGGTGCAAATTACTGCACAAAACCAAGCTGTTTGTGAAGTAAAAGGTAGTGCACTACAGCTAACGGTTGGTTCTGCTGCTACAACAGACAGCGCAGCGTCGACCCAACTTACAATGAAATGTAATGATCGTCAGGGTGCAACTGTAAAACTGATCAGCCAAGAAGGCGGTCTTGAATCGGATGATGCAGAAGACTTTGCGATTGCATATAAAGCAACTTTTACACCTGATGGTCTAGAGCCACTAGTTTTAGATGCACCAGGCGGCTTTGGGACAAATAACTTTGAATCTGCACCTAAATCTTACGCAGGTTCAGAAGCTCTAGCCACTGGTATCGATACTACGCTTGAAGTAAACAACACAGGCACCGCAGTTTGGGCCGGTGGTTACTCTGACACCATCACAATTAGTATTACGGCAAATAACTAATTGTTTGGCATTGTGGGAGGCTTTAAGAGCCTCCCAATTTTTCAAGGAGTGAATGAGTGTTTAGAAACATAATTATCCTCTTATCCGTCATTTTTAGTTTCTCTGTACACGCATACCGTGTTGAACCTATGGTTGCCGAAATGGAACCTTTAGGCAAACGTTCGCAATTAACTATGCGTATAGACAATACCAGTAATCAACCACTTACCGTCGAATTAATTCCAAAATCCATGACCATGGATGAGATGGGCAACGAAACTACTCAACCTGCAGATGACGAATTGCTTATTATACCAGTGACTGCAACGATAGAGCCGGGTAGATCACAAGTTGTTATGCTTCGCTATTTTGGTGACCCGTCTATCTCTGAATCGAAAGCCTATCGCGTAACGGTACAACAAGTCCATGTTGAACGTGCAAGTGGAGCAGACGCCACTAATGTAGGTCTACTTCTCGAGTTCAATACGCTAATTAACGTAAAACCAAAGAATGCCAAGCCGAATCTGAAGGTCACGAATATCAAGCCAAACGGAAAGAACTGGCTCGTTGAAATAGCGAACACTGGCGCAAGCTACGCTCGAGTCAATGAAACGAATTGGCGGATTTCTGATAGTAGCAATAATTCCATTTATAAAGGTTCCGAAATAGGGAAGTTGGTAGAAGGCAGTTTAGTACTACCTAAATCCAAACGTAACTTTGTTATGAAACCACTAAAAGGTTTTGACGTAAATTCGTTATCTATAGATATAGAACCCTTGGAATAGCACATAATGCATAATGGAATACTCTACGCTTTTTTTCTTTTGTTTATCAGTTGGACATCACACGCTATTGTGATGTCCCCGTCGATCGTGGAGTTTAACGTACAAAAGGACAACTCTGCTCAAATAGTGGTAACGAATAACACAACCACTAGGCTACCGCTTGAAGCCACCTTACTAGAGCTTAACTTTAAACAAGATGGCAGCTTTACCCCTAAACTCGTTGTCGATTTGGATCTTTTGGTGTTTCCGCCAGCTGCAATCCTAAAGCCAGGAGCGAGCCAAGTATTTCGCATTCAGTGGGTAGCCTCTACGACACCTCGTCAATCTAGAAGTTATTTCGTTCGTTTTAGCCAACCACCACTAGAAAGCAATGACCAGTCAGGAATCGCGTTGCAAGTTCATTACAACGCGCTATTACACGTCTATGCAAACAATAATCGAGCAAATGTTGTACTTAAAGTTGGAGATGATGGTAACGCCACTTTGGTAAACAGTGGGAGTAAGTACACGTACAGTAGTCTACTGACGTTTTCTCAACATAATCAGATGATCCAAGATAAAGTTGGTACACTATTTATTCCGCCAAACGCAAGTATAGACGCTCCATCTGCAGTTAACCTTCCCGCTGGTGAATATGATGGAAATGAACGCTAAGAAAAACCCATTCAATAGATTCATCGTTCTCGTCTTATTTACCCTATCCTATGTACTTGGCAGTACTTCAGTTGTTCATGCTGCCAAGATAAACCCAACGGACAGAGATATTGAACTAACAACTTTGCTTAGAGTTAGTGACAGTGTACTAGGTGAAGCGTTGGTAACCATTACTGCAAGTGATGAAGTGTTGCTACCCAAAGAAAGTACTCTTGCATTACTTAGCTCGCTCCTGTCGGAAGATATTCTTGAACAACTTAGAAGTACAAGTAAGAAAACGCTGCTTTCTCAAGCTGATTTTAATGCTGTTGGTTTAGACATGCATTTTGATTTATCAACCTTCGAGTGCATCATCTCTATCCCAGCAGAATTAGCCTTTACTCAGCAACTTCGATTTACCAATCAAAATTCCCATCGAAGTTATCTTGAACCAGAGTTTTTTAGTGGATATATGAATATTTCAATGTCGGCAAATGAAGTAAGGGCAGAAGATACAGAAACACAAAACAACTATTATCACCGTTTAGAATCAGCGCTCAGTGCTGGACCTGCCAACATCGAATATGAAGCATCGTTTGACTCGAGTGCAGAAAGTAATGAACAGTACGTACGTGAAGGGACAAGACTCAACGTAGATTTTCCGAGTCAAGGGACGAGACTCGTCTTAGGCGATATGTATAACAGCGGTAAACTGTTTCAAGATGGTACCGACGTACTTGGCCTGGGGTTGACAAGAGACTTCTCTCTTATTCCGACAAGAAACGTCAGACCGAAAGCTGCTCAATCGTTCACTCTCCAAAGAACCTCAAGTGTGGATGTTGTCATCGATGGTGCAGTTGTTCAACGTTTAACTTTGAGTGCGG
>JABXHY010000055.1 GCA_013373375.1 Gammaproteobacteria bacterium | reverse complement strand
GGAAGTAAACAAATGGATTTTCTCTGTATTGATAATCCTAGTTTAGTGCCAGAATAACAATTGTGGTTAACCACACTACCCAGCACTGATTGGGTTTATGCTCCAAACACCCCCGCGATCATTCCAATCAGTGCTTTTCAAATTCTATCCATACTCGAGCGCGCTGAGTTGAAATTCTCAAGGAATTTATGAGGACGGCGTACAAGATTTTCTTAGCCGTTATGACTACTATGATCTTCAAATCTCAAGAGAAAGTTGACTAAAAGATGGAAAGAGTCGTCGATCTTCAATATTGGCAAACCGGGCAGGATACCTCAGAGTACGCATTGCGCGCGTTGTTCGAGCAAGTGAAGTCAAACTATAACGAGCAGCCTTACCCTGAGTATCAGCAACGTGTCGATGTACTTAAGCAGCTAAAAGCCGCACCCGCTGGAACTCTACTTGATGTCAAATGATAAGGTATTGCTGCGTCAAGTGATCGAACAAACTCACAGTGAAGGTGTCGCGATTAATGACACGATTTTACATGTCACCGTAGACGACGCGCCATTTGCTGGGATTGGTGAGTCTTTAGGGCACTACTACGGAAAAGAAGGCTTTATGATCTTTTCTAAAGCGAAGACGGTACCCCACTCTTCAAATTGGTTACCACGCAGTCGATTACTGCTACGACACCGACATTTAGCGCAAAAACTGCTCGGTAAATTGTTTATTCGCCAGGGCTGATAAGGTTTTCGCCTTGTTTGAGTTTTCACTGAGGAATTTATCGCGTACATAATTTTACACTGTAAAGAGTTATTACGCTTATGTTCTCAACACCTAGGCTAAAGAGTTAATTCTATTTCTGGTTTAAACAGCTTATAGATATAGTTGGTTTCGTTAGACAACTGGAACGATTTATTGATGACGCCCCCCGCCATATGTGGATGTCCTCCACCAAATCCAATACCGGAATTGTTTAGTACTCTTCGAATAATATGAGCAACGTTGTTTTGCTTACACTCGGAACGTAGAGATATAAATGTTTTTTCGCGATTTCGAGCGCTCAACACTACGATATCGATCTCGTCCACTGACAGAAGAAAATCACCTAATACACCTAGCATGCTATGTGGACATTCGTTCGGCAGACTAGCAAAAGCACAGTTTCCTTCTTTCTTCATGGCTTCAAGCATAGAGTCAAACAATGTGAGCTCTTTATACTCAATTTGGTTGCGACAAATTTTGTTTACTATTTCCATATCAGCCAACATCTGCAACTGCAGAAGTGCTCGAATATCAAATTTACTAACAGCGCGCGTAAAGTTTGCGGTATCAAATGTAAGTCCAACGAGTAGTGCTGTGGCAATCTTGCTTGGAATGGTGATATCGTAATAATTAAAATACTCAACCATGATCGTCGCTGTTGAACCATACTCTGGTCTAACGTCTTGGTACCAAACAAAGCTAGGTGCAGTTACTTGGTGATGGTCGATGACAGCAACCTCAAGACCAGGAAGATCAGTCACACCTTTTTCACCAATACAGCCATCAACAACAATGATCTTGTCATTGGGTTTGAGATCCAGTCTGTGGGCCTTTGTGATAGGTATGTCGAGCCAATCAATTAGATTTTTTATGGATATCCGGTCGATAAAGCCTTGGTAGGAAATAAAAGGGGCAAATCCTTTTTGGCGCAACAAATAAGCCAGAGCAAATGCAGATCCAATGGCATCATGATCTGGGAAATCATGTGCTTGGACGATGAGCCGTTCGCAGCCATGGAGTTGGTCTAGTAAACGATCAAACTTAGTGAGTTGCATGGGTTAGCATCCGTACGTCAATATTGTGCATCAATTGTTCTAGTGATTGTCTCTACGCTTTGGGAAATAATTTTACTCGGTGTTTACATCTAATTTAAGAACGTCACTATCACGTTGAAGTAATACAAATGTATTGAAGAGATTGAGATGTAATGAACTTAGGTATGACACCTTCATTGCTTTAGGTTTACGGATTAAATCACTAATTAAACTCGAGAATTAGATACCTAAGTGTGGTAAAACACAACATTTATTCAGGCTTTACAAGTATTTACTTGACAACCTTCTCATTATGAATGCGATTAGTTGTATTCATTCCATTGAATATATAGTTTAATGCTTTAGTGTGATATCAATACCATATGGAATTTCAATCTAATGAAGCGGAACCGTGTTTTCAGTGGCATCCTTTTAGCCCTGTGTCCGACCATTGCCTTCGCCTCTCCAAGTAATCAATTCGAGTTTTCTAAGACCCAACATGGGACTGTTTGTTCAGAAAACCCAGATGTATGGCTGCTTGGTGGTGAACTGAAAGTTGATGCGCCAATAAGTATTAACGGCTCACTACTTACGCGGGAAGGCAAATCTACCTCTACAAGCTCTTTTGACGCATTCTTTAATCAAGGAGCACATTCTAATCAACATTACATGAAGCAAGCCATTGGTTGTATTCAAAGTGACGATCCGATTGCTTTGGTCGGCGCTGTTGCTGCTTTGTATGAAAAGCAGTTCACCAGCTTAAGTAGTGTTGATATCCCTGCGCCTATCCCTGAACCTGATCTACCAGAAGCCCCCAAAGTTGTAAAAGACCAATTCGAAACTAAGCAGCAATTTGATGAAAGAGTCGAGTTGATTCGCCAGCAGCGTCAGCAAGAGATTGCAGCGATTCAACAGAAGTATCGTCAGCAGGTTGAAGCACGAAATCAGAAGATTCGTACGCTGCAAAATAATATTGAACAGCGTAAAGACAATTTAGAAGAGAAAAAAGCACAACTTGTCGCAAAAGCTTTTCGAGATGTGATGGGCAAACCTATTGTTACCGCAAAGAGCTATGATGCGGAAAAGCAGCAAATGCATGTTCTATTCAAATCTTCAAACCAAAACTATCAAAGGGACTTGGTGTTGAACGTGCCATTAGAGCAAGCTCGTGAAGTATACGATAATGTTGACTTGTTAGATTTGGCGCTTTTTTATACCTATGACCAGCAGCAATTGGAGCTGGTGAATATTAAAGCCAAATACAACAACACTGAGTTCACAGGGGATATCGCTAATAGCCAATATAAACCAGAAGCACTGGAGGTTGTTTTAGACGGCAAATCTTCCACTGTAATGCCTGAGTTAGAAATGCAAAACCCTAACTTGATTGACAGCTTTGAAGTGAACTCACGACTATCTGTTGCCGATAATACTGCAGCAGATGAACTTAAGGGGCTACTAGATAAAGTCTCGGCCGTAGAGCCCAACTCTACGAATTGGTTCTTTAATCTATCTATCGAAGACTATGCTAATTCAGATCAAGTCGCTTACGCACGCAACAGTGGTGAAATTATGTCTGACGTTGCGAAAAAAGTACTAGGTGTACCTGAAAGGCATGTTTATGAGTTGATAGACCGTGATGCGACCAGCGGAGCGATTAAAGATAAATTACGTTTAATGCTCGATAACGTTGCTGAAGGCGATACGGTGTATTTTTACTACAGTGGTCATGGTATCCCTGCCATCCCTGAGAATGAGCCGTACATTTTGCCACAAGACAAAATACCGGATTACATCACAGATGACCCATTCTTTAAGCTAGATAACCTATACAAAACGCTTTCTAGCAGTAAAGCGAGCAAGATTGTTGTGATGGTTGATAGTTGCTTTAGCGGAGCGACCGATGGCGTCTCTGTCATTAAAGGCGTTGCCGCTTCTCGACTTGCACCAAAGAAAGTCAGTATTGACCCAGAGCGCATGGTCGTTATTACTGCAGGTCGCGACAAAGAGTATTCCAACATGTATCAAGAAAAGGGACATCGTTTGTTCAGTTACTATCTGATGAAATCTATGATCGACGGTAATCGTGACATTGGCGCTTTGTACCAAGATGTATATGACCAAGTTAAATCTGCATCATTTGAGATGGGGGATCTAAAGCGTCAGCATCCTACCATTACAGGCAACCAAACAATTTCTCTTTAATACCTACTTATTAAGAACATTGATTAAGGCTTATATCCATGTTTAAGAAAACACTAATTGCTACTTCTGCTGCTCTTTTGGCTACCTCAACTTTTGCAGCGGATATCGACAACACAAATCTAGATATCGCATTTCAAGGAGCACACTTTCAAGGTGCAGGTAACCAAATCTCTATGCTGCGTGTACCCGTTACCAATAAAGACACTGGTGAAACTCAGTTCTTCGATATGAGTGCTCAATTTGCAGCAGATAAAAATGGCAACTTGATCTTTAAAAATATTAGCTCAGTTAAATCAGTAGCGTTTGCTAGTGCAAACCAACTTGTAGCTGGACATTATCTAGATACCGATAACTGTAGCTGGTTTGTTGAAGGTCCTTCAGTGACGTCCAATGGACGCTTAAGTTGGAGCTTTTTTAAGCCTGCGAACAATATTGGTTGTAGTAATTCCTACTCAAGAAACGGACAAGTTTTGAGTGGACCACTTGAGAACAATCAACTTGCGGTCACTTTGGACTCTGTTTATAAAAAGATCATTAAAACATCTGAAAGTAATTTGAATTATGGTGTTTATAGAGATAGTTACATATTGTCAGCCGTCCAAGTTGGTCAGAGTATTGCCATTAGTATTTATGATTCATCAGGCTTAGACGGCAATTGGACCATTAGACAAGCACCCTACCCAGGCAAGAAAGAAGACTAATGAAATACATAGCCATACTGTCTGCTTTGGCTAGTTCTTGTGTTTTTGCTTCCCCATCTTGGTATGGGGAAGTACCTTTCGATACCAGCCTTAGTTACGGTTTCGGTCAAGGTGACACTTATCAGCAAGCTAAAGATAATGCCTATCATGACTTAGCTAAATCACTCGAGAGCCGAGTGATTAGTCAAACAAGTTCATCCAAAGAATACACAAACGGTAAGTTAACTAAGAGCGCCTCTTCAAATAAGACCTCTCTGTCTGACATCGTATTTCGCAACAATGTCACCATCAGTAAGAGTGAACAAATTGAAGGCAAGTTCTATCTTGAAGTACAGTATGACCCGACGTCATTTGCGCAAAAGCTGTCACATTGGTTACAAGGTTCTCAATGCAACAGTGAGCTCCACCCTTATTGGGCAAATACCGCGATGCTTCAGAACTGGGTAGAACAACATCAATGCTTGCCAAATATTGATATTGAACGGTTTGCTGGAGGTTGGCAACTAACAAACAGTTCAGGGCACTTAGTGTTACCAGAGGCGAAGTACAACCATCTTTTCTTCAATCATCACTCTTCTGCTTTCTCTATTGAGTCTACTAGCTCTCGGCTAAAGGTAGGTGACTATTATTTCATTAATCTATCAGTTAAAAAGACAGGTTATCTCTCTTTATTTCAGGTTTATGAAGATGGCAGTACCGGCGTCTTGATAGAGAACAAAAAGCTAAATGTAGGCTCTCAAATTGAGTTCCCAGATCGAAGAGATTACGACGGTATTGAAGCGCTATTAAACGAAGGCAAAAGCACTTACGACACCAATATTGCAGTACTGTGCCCGAATAAGATTGATACATCTCGATTTGAGAAGTTAGACGAATCTAGACTTTCTACTGATACTCCCGGGTTCGGCCTGATTCTCAATTATCTTAAACAATGCGATTTTGCTATGGAGAGACTTACCATTAGTGAAAGCTAATGGATTTACTCAAAGGAAAATAAATGAAAAATGTTATCTGGCGCTTATCTCCCCTTGCGTTGCTAATATCCGGTTCATTCAGTTATGCAGAAACCCTTCAGCAAGCATGCGATATAAATATAACTTCTAACAGCTGCCCTAGTGTTGGCCACTTTGTCAGTCAACCGTTTGAAGCGAAGGATGAGTTTGAAAAGTATAAATTGTGTAGCGAGGCAAAGTATGACTTATTCAAAGTTCAGAAAAACTGCGAGTTTGACCAGTATGTCTTTGAAGCGCAGCAAACATTCGACGCTTACAAAAATGAAGTCGCTAAGTCTTGGGACGAACCTAACTTCAGTGATCAATACTCTTGGGTGAGCTACAGTCCATCTTTAGAGCTAAAACGCGAAGTGAACTTCGAAAAAAATGTTATTAAAGTCACTACAATTGCGGGCGACACTACCTCTATTGAAGAGCTCAAAGAAGAGATTGTTTCAACATCAGATTTAACAATTGGTGAGGCGCAGAAGGCGGATGTGTATACCTCGGCCTTAATTAAAGCGACAGATGTTGAAGAGCTCAGCGACAAACCACTCCTTCCTGTTGCCGAAGATTCTGAAACCCATATTGAGGAGATGAAGCTGGCACTCAATGATATCGTGATTACTGAGTCTGTTGATAGCAAAGGTAATAAAGTCGTTGAAGCAGAGGTTAGCTTTCCACCTAGCTGGCTTAATCGAAAAGAGCAGCGTTTCTTCGATACAGTTGAAACCTATGCAGGTAAGTACAATCTGGAACCAGAATTTGTTCTTTCTATTATCAAAACAGAAAGCGCCTTTGACCCAACTGCCGTTTCGCATATTCCTGCATTTGGTTTGATGCAAATCGTACCTAGCTCTGCAGGTTTAGATGCAACCAGCTTTTTGTTTGGCGAGAAACAGCTGTTAAACAGAGAGTATCTGTTTGATCCTGAGAAGAATATTGAAGTCGGCACTGCATATATCCATTTACTTCGTTCTCGTTATTTCAAAGGCATCAAAGATGAGCAGAGCATGAAGTATTGCGTGATTGCTGCTTACAATGGTGGGATGGGACCAATCTACCGAATCTTTGGTGGTAAACGATCTGTAGCTATTAATAACATCAACCAACTCTCTCCGGAAAAAGTATTTAGCACAATTCAGAAAAAACATGCGGCAGCAGAAACTCGTAACTATTTGAAGAAAGTAAATAGTGCTGAGCTGAATTACGAAAAAAATATGATCTAAGGATTAATCATGAAAAAAAACTTATTACTTACAACGCTTGCAGCTCTTGCATTCCAAGTGTCTGCTTCCTCTGAATTTCCGGACTGGAGAATGAACCCTCAAGCAGACTTAGATGAAGGTTTGATTGCTGGTGTGGCCTGTGTTGAAAGCATGGGTGATATGACCCTGGATATGGATGTCGCATCAATGGAAGCGCGCGCTGCATTAGCGGCATCCCTAGAAGCAATGATCCAGAAAGAGTTAGAGACAAACCGATCGTCGGAGAAGAAAAAAATTGTGACGACCGATCGTAAAGATAACGTTGTGACTACCACCGTGACAGCAAAATCCACGACAAAACAACTTACAAATCAGTTAATGAAATATACTTGGGTGTCTGAGTCTGTGTCAGTTGAGCAAGACGTTGATGAGTATCTATGTACTCGAGTGGTAGCACGTGCACCACAGTTGGTTGCTGAGTAAGGGTGAGCAATGCAAGAACATACGGTAGACGTATCTCAAGATACGTCGTCGCAATCATCGCAGAGCGAACAAGATATTCTTGATAGATTAAGATCTAAAACACCCAACCCAATCCTTGCTGCAATGGCACTTATTATTGCTGCGGGTCAGTTTAACGATGCAATTGATATGACTGGAAAGGCGTGGGATCTTTTTGTTTCTAACTTCTCTGATGCGCCTTCAAATGAAAGGTTATCGAAAGTTTACATTAGAGCGTCTAGTGGCGTTCTTGAAGATACATTTGGCTCTCCGGTTTACACCAAATTTTCAAATGGTGAAACAGAAGTCAAATACTATAAAGACAGCAAATTTATCTTGTCAGCGGTCACGTCAAATGGCTCCATTGACGCATTCTTAGTTTTTCCACAACCTGGTTTTGTTCCTGAAATTAAAAATCATGCTGGTAGCGAAGATTACTTGAATGTCAGTTTTGCTAGCGCGACGGAACCGCTTGAGGTTTCTTCAAACATTGCTCGTTCAGGTAACTATTATATCGAGGAAGCGTCCGGTGGTCGTTACGAAATGCTGTACAATTCTATTGGTGGCTACAGTGAGTACCTATCTTCACTTTCTAAATCGCAGCTTAAATTATTAGCTGAGTTCAACGACAAACTGATGATGGAGGAGAATATTGACTCCACACTGGTGAACCTACGTGAACAGATCAGTCCGAATTTTTACGGTTACAGTGCGATTGGTATTGATGACTTGACGCAAGCGATTTTGACCAAACTTGAGTATGAGTTAATTGCCAACTAACGCGTTGTTTAGTAAAGCTCTATGCGAATTCGTTTTATACTGGTGGGATAATTATAGCGAAAAGTTAAGTCTCTATGTCACAATTCTTTGTGTTATCTATACTGATTAGTGGGATGCCGTAGTGGCTCGGCTAGAGGAGGTAACATGGAACTGCGCAATGAAAGAGGTGAGATTACTCAATTGGCGGATAATCTTACCATCAAAGAGATTCAGGAAATGGGTTACACCATCG
>JABXHY010000079.1 GCA_013373375.1 Gammaproteobacteria bacterium | reverse complement strand
GGTAACAGGGGTTCGAATCCCCTAGGGGACGCCATATTTAAAAAGCCCGGCTTTAAAAGTCGGGCTTTTTTGTTTCTGCTCGGAATGTGAATAAGTTAATAGGATTGCCTTTATTACTCATTAGTTTTTCACGGGACATCAGCGTGTTCTTTAGCAAATACAATCGGTGAGTGATGAATGAATAAAACTCGATATCGCCAGTAAAGCAAAATGGCGGCTGTTGTTAAGCCGGCAACAATCCCTAACCAATATCCTCGCGCACTCATCAAAAGAGCTTCGGCAGCAAAGTAGCCGATTGGAAAACCCACTGCCCAATAACTAATCGCTGAAATCACCATTGGAATTCGAGTGTCTTTTATTCCTCGGAGAGCTCCACTCAGAGCTACCTGTACTGCATCTGAGAGTTGAAATATTGCGGCTAATACGAGCAGCTGAGTCGCGATGGTAAGAACGGTATTCTCAGTTGTGTAAAGTTTAATTAAAGGTTGCGCAAACAAATACATGGCAAGAGATGAAACGCAGGCAATGCTTACAGCAACTATTATTCCTGTTTTTGCAGCGATTTGAACATTGGGCCTATCATTGCGGCCAGCAAAAAAGCCGACTCGTGCGGAAATTGCAATTGAAAGCCCCAGTGGGATCATGTAAGCCATTGATGCGATATTGATAGCAATTTGATGTGCCGCGATTATTTCAACGCTGAAACGACCAATCATTAATCCGATGAATGCGAACATCGCGATTTCCATACCAACGCCAATTCCCATCGGTAATCCAATCACCAGCAATTCTTTTAACTGCTGCCAATCGATCGCGTGCCATCGTGATTTAATTGCAAGGTGCTGATACCGTGGTGAACAGAGCGAATAAATCAACATGGCGATGAACATTATGCTCCAGACCAAAGCCGTGGCGTAGCCAATTCCTATGGCTCCCATTGCCGGTACACCAAGTCCTCCCCAGATAAACCAGTAATTAAATAATAGATTGAAAGGGATAGCGAGCACCGAAACGATCATGATTGCACGCGTCGAGAAAAGGCCTTCGTTACAAAATCTCAGAGCTAAAAAGCCAAAAAGCGGAACGACACCATAGCTGCAGGCAATTAGATAACCACTAACGGTTTGATGAAGCGTTTCCTGAATACCAATAAATTGCATGATGCTTTCTGTGTGATGCAAAAGATAAATAGCCGGTACTGCCATAATAAATGCAGCAAGAGTTGATTGCTGAAAAACCACACCAATTTGCTCAAAGCTTCCTCGACCATTTAAATGAGCGACGATTGGATTGAGCGCCAAAAAAACGCCTAAAATAAACACAATGATGGGATTAATAATGTTGGTTCCCACCGCAATAGCTGCCAACGCCTCTGCATCAATCGATCCGGCCATCATAGTGTCGATAACCCCCAAAGCCATTTGCGATAATTGTGCAAGGATCGCTGGAATGCCTAATTTAAAAAGCTCGGAAATTTCTGAGGTTTGCTTTATCGACATAGGTTTATCGGAAAAGTTAAATCCCGATAATAGCACTATATGTTAATGCCAGCGTTACAAAAACTGAATTATTCTGTTTATATTCCGAGAGTTCGGAACTCCGAGGCAATTCGACTTTGTTCCCACATTTCGTCAAATTGTTTTTGGTAATCTTTTACTTTTAACTTTTCATTGAAAAACACTTGGGTTTCCAATTCATTATGGTTAGAACGATAAATCAATCCTGCATCATCGACCAGGTAGAAAGAGAAGGGAATAGTTTGATAGTTTTTTGACAGTACTTTTAGCGTTATATAACTACTGAAAGATTGAAGTAAACTGATGAGACGGTGATCGACTCCTTGCAAGGCGGTTGTCTCAAAAACCAGCATACGAACACGCGAATGTCGACTTCTTTTCACAAGCGTTAACACAGCTTGCTCAATTTCTCTGTCACTCAGAACTCTAGGATCCAAATCGTAAGAAAAAATATCGATAGTTTTTTTCGCTTGGGCAAACATTCGATAGCTGGCTAACTTTAATTCTCCGACGCGACTTAATCGAAAAACATCGTTTGTTTCACCCAGTTCTGCGTTTAGTAAATCATCGTCTAGTGACATAATCAGTATTTAATGTTGTTGGCTCGATTGTAAGTTTAGTTCGCCCTAAATCGTTTCATTGATTGATGCGGGATACCCGCTTCCATAAAAACAGGTCCGTTAGCGACGAATTGGTGTCGCTCATAAAACTCGACGGCGTGTATTTGTGCATGCAGTTTTACCGCTTCCAGCTTTTCGCGTTCCGCAATTTGGATCAGCTCGTGCAGAATTTTTGAGCCGATACCTTTATTGCGGAAATTCATGAGGACAGAAACACGCCCGATTTTACCTTCGGGAGTCAATCTTCCCGTTCCTATTGGTTCGCCAAAAGATGTTTTAACCAACACGTGATAGCATTCAGGATCGCGCCCATCGATTTCGATTTCTTGGTCGACTCTTTGCTCAAAAACAAATACTTTTTGCCGTACTTCTTGTAGTTCGGAGTGATGGCTTGCCCAAGACACTTCTTGAACAATAAACTCATCAGTCATAGGGTTATTTCCTGAGTTTCTAACGCGAAGATTAATAAAACTTAAGAGTGGTTAAAAAACAACCATCCCTTTTTATACAGATTAGCAATTCTATTAATATATTCAATATCTTGAAGAGAAATATTCACGTTTTTTCCACTTGTATTACGGTTTTCACATAAACAAGTAATCCACTCAGCAAATTTTTCTGGAAATGAGAGGTAATCACCATTGATCCAGAAATGGCAAATATTAATCTCTAATCGAAAAGTCACTCGAGATTCGGGGGGGAGTTGGAGTTGGAGTTGCTTATCTGCAATCATCTCACTTATTTCGGAGACTATTTGATCGATCGAATCTTCAACTTCGTCGATGTCGTTTTTTAATCGTGTGACGAGCTTTCCAAATGCAATGAGCTTGTCTTTCGCGCTAATTGTCTCGGTAATGTTATCCAACCATTGGTTAACATTACCAGGCAAGGATTGTGATAGTTTATCAATACCAAAATTATCTTGGTATCTAGGACTTGTTATTTCATCCTTTTCAAGTAAATCGAGCAGTAACTGCTCCATTAACATGGCGGAAGATGGTGCACGAAAACCCACGGAATAAGTAATGCACTCGGAGATGGCTTTACCCCAGTGTGGAGTGTTTGGTGGAATGTAAAGAACATCACCTGTTTCAAGCACTTCATCTATCTGAGGTTGAAAATTGTCTATTTGTTTCAGTAGAGGATGAGGGGTTACTTCCGATACTGACTGACCGGGAACACCAACACGCCAATGTCTTTGTCCCTTACCTTGCACCAAAAACACGTCATACTGATCGAGATGAGGCCCGACTCCTCCTTCATCAGTCGCGTAACTAACCATTAGGTCGTCCAGTCGCCATCCAGGGATGAAATTGAATTGCTCAATCAACTCACGGGACTCTGGAATCCAAAAATCGAGGCTTTGAATTAATAACGTCCAATTGTTGTCTGGCAGATTGGAATAGTCTTGTTCTGTAAAGGGTCCTTGCTTTAGATTCCATTGTTTTTTGTTTTTATTAAATGCAATCAGTCTGGACTCTACATGATCCTCCAGTGACAATCCTGCGAGTTCTTCTGGCGACAAAAAATCTTCGAACTGTGGCAATCCTTGTCGAATAAGCAAAGGATTTTTCTGCCAGTATTCAGCCAGAAAAGTTTCCAGAGTAATGTCGCCAAGAGTGGACTGGTTTGCCTTCAATTAGAAATCCTACTTGAGATGTTAATTATTGAATGCTGGTAAGCTTGTTTAGATTAGTATTCTGATAGAAATTAATGTAATGCTTTAACGATTATAACTGAGTGCTTCAGAATCTCAGTCTCGGTTGATGCATTATTGCCTTTATTCTCAGTATTATCTTTATTGAGTGTGGCGGATATTACCGCCACACTCAATGGCTTTTAATGTTATTGAACTCAGCGACATTGTCGGAAAAGTACTTAACTCATCCGAAAATAGAGTTGTAAATTAAAGTGCCTTAGCTTGCTCGATCGCATTGCCAATATAGTTGGCAGGAGTTAACTGTTTGAGCTCTTGCTTAACTGTTTCTGGAAGCTCTAGTCCATCGATAAAAGCGGCCATTCCAGCTTGATCTACTTTTTTACCTCGAGTGAGCTCTTTCAGTTTTTCGTAAGGCTTTTCAATCCCATAACGTCGCATCACTGTTTGGATCGGCTCTGCAAGAAGTTCCCAATTGTTATTAAGCTCTGCAAGTAAAGAAGCTTCGTTTACCTCGAGTTTGCTAATACCTTTTAACGATGCTTTGTAAGCGATTAAAGAGTGTGCGACACCCATGCCTAAAGCACGTAAAGCGGTGGAGTCGGATAGATCGCGTTGCCAGCGTGAGACAGGAAGTTTTTGACCAAGATGGCTGAACAGAGCATTAGCGATACCAATGTTGCCTTCACTGTTTTCGAAATCAATTGGGTTTACCTTATGTGGCATGGTTGACGAGCCAATCTCACCTGCAACTGTTTTTTGTTTGAAATGACCTAATGCAATATAGCCCCAGACATCTCGGTCAAAATCGAGCATCACTACATTAAATCGAGTGACTGCATCAAAATACTCAGCGATGTAATCGTGCGGTTCGATTTGTGTTGTGTAAGGGTTAAATGTCAGACCTAGTGATACTACGAAATCTTGTGCAAACTCTGGCCAATCAACCTCGGGATACGCACATAAATGTGCATTGTAATTGCCAACAGCACCGTTTATTTTTCCGAGAAGCTCGACGGATTTGAATTGTTCGTGTTGTCGTCTCAATCGAGCAACAACATTTGCCATTTCTTTCCCCATGGTAGAAGGAGAGGCAGGTTGTCCATGTGTGCGAGACATCATTGGAATGGAAGCGTACTTTTGAGCTAATTTAGCAATCGCATCGATTAATTGCGATTGATACTCTTCGATGATTAAGCCCGCATCTTTAAGCATCAATCCGTAAGACAAATTATTGATATCTTCAGAGGTGCAGGCAAAATGAATAAACTCAGATACTCGGGTCAACTCTTCGTTACCCTGAGTTTTCTCTTTTAGTAAATACTCAACTGCTTTTACGTCGTGATTAGTTGTGCTCTCTATTTCCTTGACTTTTTCTGCATCGGCCAAAGAAAAATCTTGCACAATAGAGTCTAAAAGAGCGTTAGTGGCATCACTAAAGTCAGGTACTTCCGATATTTTGGGCTCACTGGCTAATTTTTGTAACCAGCGTACTTCGACGATAGTTCGGTACTTTATTAATCCAAATTCGCTGAATATTTCGCGCAGTTCGGCTGTTTTTGAACCGTACCGGCCATCTACCGGAGAAATTGCAGTGAGTGCAGATAAGTCCATCAGACTTCCTTAAAAAGAGGTTTACAGAAAAGCGGTAGATTTTACCATAATCAACCGGTAAGCCTAGTCAGAAGGGCGATAAATTCGAAAGAATCGGTTGAATGCATCTGAGTCCACTAGCTTTATGTTTCGGTTCCCGTCATCTTGCACACCAATTTTATTCAACAATAAGCTGTATTTTGGGTAATCTGATTGATGTCGACGTTCTTGAATCAGTTGCAGGATGAAAGGTTTCTCGATGAGCTTGTCGAGCGATTTGGCGAGCTCTGTCGCTGTCCACATAGCTCTGTGAAATCGACAACAGCGATTAAACTGGTCGATGAGTTCGGGTAATGATGTGCTTTGCTCACGTAAACTCAGGTCGATTTCGAACCAAATTAATGCACCCCACCAATAAACGGCTCTATAAGCTCGCGTGGAGCGAAGTTGCTCAGATAGAGTTTGCAGCGACTTGTTTGGGTGTCGATTATGATTTCGAATTCCTCGATCTATGCCGCCCATAAAATCATTAAAAGCGTCGACTGCGCTTTCACTCTTATCTTTAGATTGACTATCAGAGTTATGCTGGGCAGAAAGTTCGGAATAGGGCATAGCAAAATATTGCAGGTACGAAGCAAACCCTTCCGACATCCAAGCATCTTGCCGACGAATAAATGGAAGTAATAAATGTGAAAACTCATGAAAGGCAGTCCAATCACTAATCAATTGTTCCAGAGTCGCACTTGCCCGAACCTTCATAGAAATAGTGGTTCCCTCACCACGTTCAACCAGTGCAAAGGGTGTCACTTCTCGACTGTAGTGAGATGCTTTGAATAAATTAACTTGAATGGTATCGCTGGGGAGGTCAGCTATTTGGTTAACACCTGATATAGCTATCGAAATCCAAGAGGTAATGGCGCTTTGCTCATCCTTTGTAAACGGATCAAGAAAATTAAGTCGCGCTTTCAATTTTTCAGAATGATTGAATTCAAGATTAACCTGCTCAAACTCGCCGATAGGTATCGACTGTGACATAAAGGGTAAATAGGGCGGATAGAGAAAATGATGCTCTGAAATTTCAGTGAAGGGTAAAGAGTAGGTGCTATTGGTCTTTATCTGGACTAGATGATGTTTTCGAAATGCCATCCATTCAGCCGTTGTGTCGATGTAATTCGGATACCAAAATAATAATCCACTTGTCAGCAAATGATGTTGACGGTTGGAAGAAGGGGCTGACTGCCGATATTTTGAAAGGTTAACCAAAAACTCAAAACAACCTTTTTGACGGATAACTAATTTGCCAGCTGAGTTAATGAAATGTGAAGCTTTAGAATTAGAAGTGTATATCGGTTTTAAATAGCGAGCTGCGGAATCAAGGGTTGAGTAATACTCGACAGGAGTCTTTCTTTGATTGCAAATGTTTAAAGTGGCGGTTGAAAAGTTAGGTGCAAAACTAATTGTTTGCGCTATTTCGTAATTGTGTAGTGGGCGGGAGAACCCTGAAGTAGTCCATACGGCTAATATGCTCAGTAAGCTCGTGTTTAATAAGTATTTTTTGAGCAATTTTTCGACGTTTTTAGCCATTGAATTGATTTTTAACGCATCAAAAATGAGTATTGTGTATTTATACGTCTAAATAAACAAAAATCGAAAAAAAGTTTTGACAAGCGTAAGTGCCCTATATAGAATGCGCGCCTCTAACGAGATTGAAGTTTTCAGTCCCCTTCGTCTAGAGGCCTAGGACACCGCCCTTTCACGGCGGTAACAGGGGT
>JABXHY010000068.1 GCA_013373375.1 Gammaproteobacteria bacterium | reverse complement strand
TGAATCATTACAATTAACTGCTGAATAAGCAGTTTTGAAAATCCCAACACTCTTGCAAATTCGAATATTAAGTTTTGTTCTTTTGCCTCTATTGAACCATCTGCAAATGCCACCTGAATTTGTATTTCGATGAACATTTGTTTCAAGTTTCGTTGTCGTCTGGCCAGTTCTGCAAATTCGCTAAGCGGTTTTCGCCAGTCAAAATTAGCTTGCTTACCTTGATTAAAATGCTCAATGGCTGACTTTCTTAGATCGGCATTTAACCCAAGATGTGACATCACACCTTCCGCAGCTGCTATTTCACTCTCCGTTACTCGACCATCTGCTTTTGCAACATGCCCCAATAACTGGAAAGTCGTTGCAAAAAACGACGCTTGAATTTTTTCTTGGTCGGCTGCGTTCATTGACGAAAAATCCGCCGATAAACCTTTGTCAAATTGATGCCCAATCCAAATTCCGATGATCGCGCCGAAAATATTCGCAACGCCAAAACCGAGGAAGGCACCCAGTATTTTTCCCCACCAATTCATTTATATTCCTGTCTTAAATTAATTCTTTTGTTGTTAAAATTGTTGATTCAGCTCTGCTAATCGCTCCGGAGTTCCAATATCGTGCCAGACTCCCTGAAACAATTCGGCTGTAACTTGAGCGTTATCAGCCTGCTCCCTGAGTACCGGACCCAATGGAAAAGGTTTTCCATGACGATGATTTAAAAACCATTTAGCAGAATAAATTCCAATGCCACTGTAGGTGTAGTTTAGCGGCGCTTGATTACTTAATATTCCCTCAGGCGTCAACGAAAAGTCGCCCGTTTGTTTAAATTCCGGCGTAGGCACTAACACAATATGCGCAAACTCTGGTTTCAGATTGGACAGGCGCTCAAACGGAAAATCACAAAATACATCTCCGTTAACCAGCAAAAAGGGTTCTTCGCCAAGTATTGGAAGTGCGTGTTCGATTGCCCCGCCAGTTTCTAGCGGTTCGCCTTCTCGAGAGTAATCAACTTTGAGGTTCCACTTTGAACCATTACCGATAGCCTCTTCTATTTGCTCACCCAAATAAGCCGTGTTAATGACCACCTGCTGAAAGCCAGCATCAGCCAAAGCAGTTAAATGGTGCTCAAGCAAACTCTTGGCTGCTATTTTCAATAGTGGCTTGGGCTTATGATTGGTGAGTGGCCGCATACGGGTTCCATAGCCAGCAGCAAGAATGAATGCCTTCATGGTTGTTTACCTGTGTCTTGATCATTGAAATCGAGCCACATGCAGTTTTTTTCTTTTAAAACAGGTGCCAGGCGTTGCTCAAACCATTTAACTACAGGGCTAAATTCATCATAGTCTTTAAGCGCTTCGACAAGATACCCAAGTGTTAAAGGAATATCATTTAAATAAGACGATTTGCCATCACGATAATTCAACCGACAAAAAATACCCGCTACTTTGATATGCCGTTGAATGCCCATCCAGTCAAAATCCTGAACCACTGCCGCTAAAGCAGGGTAAGATAGACTGTGCTGAGAACTCTGGGCATGAAAGTAATCGACCCATTGCAGTTGTTGCTCTCTTGGCCAGCGGATATAACAATCTTTTAACAAACTCACTAAATCATAAACATAAGATCCGACAACTGCGTCTTGATAATCGATCACGCCGGGCCGGTTTTCACCTGCAACCATCATCAGATTTCGAGAGTGATAATCTCTGTGAACCGCCACCTGAGGATGGCTTAGAACGTTTCGCGCAACTTCATCAAACCACTTATCGAGCATTAGATGCTCTTTTTCACTCAGTTCTAATCCAAGATGTTGGCCAATAAACCACTCTCGAAAAAGCTCCATTTCACGATGCAACAATTCAGAATCATAAGGAGGTAAACCAACGGAATGACTATTAATACTGCTTTGCAGCTGAATCAGAGTATCAATCGCCTGCTTGTAGAGAATATCGGCTGTTTCAAAATCCGTTAACACCGGCAATAGCAATTGGTCGCCAAAATCCTGCAATAGCATAAATCCTTGCTCGTGACTGGCGGCGATAATTTCAGGCACCAATACGCCCGCAGAGGACAGTAGATCGGTAACCTGCACAAAACTGGCAATAGGTTCTTTATCCGGCGGTGAGTCGACAGCAATCAATGAACGATTCTGTTTGCTATCATTTGCCCGAAAGTATCGTCGAAAGCTGGCATCACCACTGACAACCGATAAAGGTGCTGAAGCTAGCCCTAATTGTTGCGCGGTCCACTTTGAAAGTTGCTCAATTCGTATGTCTGTCATTTAATTACGTCACAAAGTTACTTTTGCTTCCCCATTGACTGCCATTTTGCATTATCATGCGACCTTTTACTGCCAATATTGCTACTGTTGATTGTGGAGTTGTTTTGCGCTCGATTAATTTTGGAATCTGTTTAGTGCTATGCGCTGGTGTTTTCGCCAGCAAGACGGGTTACTCAGTTGAACCTGCAGCATCGCAATCACCTGCGTCGTCGCAAACGCCCAAGGATGATAAACAGACCGCATCCAAAGCGCAAAAGGAAAACACAGAAGAACAACTTTTCTGGTTGACCCGAGAGCTAAAAATTCCCGCCACCTGCTTACGTAATGATGAAATAAAAAGCGCTATTTCAAGCAGCCTTTCAGAGTCAAAAAAAGCCGACAGTAGACACTTTACCCTTACCGCAGACAGTGCTTCCGGTTCGATTAAAAGTACAGAGGAAGACTCTACCAACGACGCACCAAGTACCATTCAATCTGGAGGACAACAGTTACTTAAAGGAAATGTCCAACTGTCTGATGGCGAGATAAGCTTAGCGGCTGGAGAACTCTCATTTTCAACCACAACCCGTGATTTCACAGCAAAAGACAAGGTCGCTATCGATACTCAAGTTGGTCGATTCACCGCCG
>JABXHY010000014.1 GCA_013373375.1 Gammaproteobacteria bacterium | reverse complement strand
ATCTGCCCCTCAGTTTTTCATATCGCATTGTTTTTTTAATAAGGTTGGCTCATGGGCTTAGTTACTTCGCCAATTGTGCAAGAGTCTATTGCACAAACGGGTCAACGCATTTGTGCCCCTTTTCTGTTTAGAGTTGTTACTCATAACATTTATGAATAACTCCCATTTGAACAAATATTACTAATGCCTATATAGTGCAACTAACTACATAAAAATGGTCACGCACGGATTATGGGCAACAGAAAAATCGCTGTATTGATTGATTCAGAAAACACTCCACACTCAAAGCTAAACCTGATTATTGAAGAGCTATCTAGTTTTGGGCAGATCATCGTTAAACGTGCATATGGTGATTTTTCTGCTGAACAACTAAAAAACTGGAAGCAGCCTCTAAATGAGCTAGCGATTCAAGCTAAACAGCAATTCGCTTATACGTCTGGAAAAAATTCGACAGACTCTTTAATGATTATTGACGCAATGGATCTCCTGTACAGCCAAAGGTTTGATGCTTTTGCTTTGATATCCAGTGATAGTGACTTTACAAGTCTTGCTACGAGATTAAGAGAGTCGGAGATACACGTCATCGGTGTTGGAAAAGCGACGACTCCGACCTCGTTTAAAAACGCTTGTGACGATTTTGTCGCTATAGAGAACTTAAACGCTGATGTTGATCTTGGGGAGGAACAATCAAGCTCTAATCAAGACGCAGAGCGAGAATTATGGCGATTAATGCATCAAGCTTGGCAGAACTATAGAGATGAATCGGGTTGGGCAAAACTAGGTGAAATTGGCAAATATTTAAAGAGATTGAAACCAGATTTTGACCCTCGAAATTACGGATTAAAGAAGTTGTCTGACTTTTTCGATAAGTATCCTACGCGCTATAAAACCCGTAACACTAAACGTTCTGGTATGGAGTTTCAGTTAATAACGAAGGCTAGCAAACAAAAATGATTTGCTGTCTTCACTGAGGTTCAAACGAATTTGGTAACTCAAAATTGTCTAGAACCTTCATAGGTATAATCTTTACCCGTGGCACTTTCTAGCTCAAAAAAGTCCCATTCCTTGCTAGTGATGCACCTCGCATGCTAATGGCAGCATTGCCTTTCTTATTGAATAACTTTCAGTCCATTCGTGTAATAAAGGTTTGATCATCATCCACAAAAGCTACAAAGCCGCCGTGATAGATAAACACCCGACCACGCCCCTCGACTAGGCATGCTAGCTGTGGGTTTAAATCTTCTTCGTTACCTTGGCTTTGAAACGTGCCAGTATCTGTGATCACGCCGCTGAGTGTTGGCAAATATCCATAAGCACGCTTGGCTTGATCAATCAGGTTCAAATCGCTGTCGATAGAGAAGCAAGAGGGGATCTCACCAGCGTCTTCGATGAATATAGGTTTCAGTTCTTCAAAAGCTGTAATCACCAGCCAGTCGATGCCGTTAACATGATGGATAAACATAGATTTGCTCGATAATTTTGGTGCGAAGATTCTATCACTATCAGGTGCAGAGCGTAGTAGAAATTTAGTGGCTGGGGGCGGTAATTCTATTCCATTTCCTGACATTCACTAGACCAACTTTAAACACATTTCTGTCCAGAGACGTGTTGTGTAAGAAGATCGGCTAAGAAGGTTCAGCCCCAAACCTATATGGAATCCACGCATCCTGAATTCAGTAAAGTAGAAGGATATCTGAGAGCAACGAATTTTTTGATGTGACGTTACCAAAAGTGCACAAGGCTCGCTGATATCTCGAATTACGGATAATTTTCAACTACCGAAACCTACATCTTCAAGTTGAACAGGTATATGGTTCGTTCAACTTGACGCTGATTTGATCAACAACGCCAAGTTTAATTATTAATATTTCGTATTTCTATCTCAACGTGTCGCTATTTTACAACACTGTTAATAAAAAGTAGCGTAATTTGATCTCCTGTTAACTAGGTTGCGAATCACAGTTGGGGAGAGACCTACTTGGACTTACTAAATTTCACCATAGATAACTTAGCGCTGCTAGGTACGCTTACCATGGAGCACATCTCTTTGGTCGCTCTGGCTGTTGGGCTTGCCATCTTAACTGGCGTACCTATCGGCATTCTTATCACACAAAATGAGCGCATTGCGAAAGTGGTGCTTTACGTAGCGTCCATCATTATCACCATTCCTTCAATCGCACTGTTTGGTTTGATGATTCCTCTCTTATCGACCATTGGTCATGGGATTGGCTACGTGCCCGCCGTGATTACTGTACTGCTTTATTCTCAGCTGCCTATTATTCGCAACACTTATACCGCCATTCACAACGTAGAACCGTCACTCAGAGAGGCTGCTCGCGGCATCGGGATGACACCTTTTCAGCGTTTGAAAATGGTGGAAATTCCGTTGGCTATTCCGGTGATTATGGCGGGTGTGAGAACAGCAGTAGTAATGAATATTGGCGTTATGGCGATCGCCGCGTATATCGGAGCGGGAGGACTGGGCGTGTTTATCAGCCGTGGCATCTCGCAAAGTGATCCTCGACAACTGATCGTTGGTGCCATCGCCGTCAGCCTTCTGGCTATCATCACAGATTATGGATTGATTCGATTACAAAAAAGATTAACGCCACCGGGCCTCACCGCTGCTCGATAAAGGACAAATAATAGGGACATTCAAATGATCAAAATTGACAAGCTAACCAAAATTTTTGAAACACCTAATGGCCCGGTGACTGCCGCAGATCACATTGAGATGGAAGTTCCCAGTGGTGAAATTTGTGTGTTACTTGGCCCGTCTGGTTGTGGCAAAACCACCACGCTGAAAATGGTCAACCGAATTATTCCCGCGACATCGGGCAAGATCTATCTTGGTGGTGAAGATACCTCCGGTATGGATACGGTCACTCTGCGCCGCAACATCGGTTATGTTATTCAGCAAATTGGCTTATTTCCCAACATGACGATCAGCGAAAACATCGCGGTGGTTCCCAAGTTATTAGGGTGGGATAAGGCAAGGTACATGACGCGCGCCAAAGAGCTATTGGAGATGGTGGCTCTTGATCCTAGTATCTTCCTTAATCGTTATCCAAATGAGTTGTCTGGTGGACAGCAGCAACGAATTGGTGTTGCCCGAGCGCTAGCGGCGGATCCTCCGGTCATGCTGATGGATGAACCATTTGGCGCGATTGACCCGATCAACCGTGAAGTAATCCAGGACGAGTTCCTTAAAATGCAGCAAGAGCTCAACAAGACCATCATGTTTGTCAGTCATGACATTGATGAAGCAGTCAAAATGGCCGATAGAATTGCGATTTTCCGTGATGGTCACCTAGTTCAGTACGATACGCCTGACGATTTGCTTGCACACCCGAAAGATGATTTCGTGAAAAACTTTGTCGGAGATGATCGTGCACTTAAACGTCTTCGCTTAGTGACGGCTGAATCCGTCATGCAGACCACCTTTGCGTACGTGAAACCTAACGATACGCTTGCCGAGGCTCTAACCAAAATTGACGCGTATGGGTATCGCGACGCCGTGATATTAGTGAATGACCTACACCAACCTATCGGTTATGTGCCAAAAGCTACCGCAATCAATATGAAGGGGTACTGCGGCGAACATTATGTCGGTCTGAAAACGATAGCCCGAACCACGGATGATCTGCGTAAGGTGGCGTCTAAAATGTTCACGCACGACATTGTTTGGATGCCGTGTGTTGATGAGAATGGCCGCTTAGTGGGCGAAGTCACGCAACGCGGCATTACCCATTATCTAGGCGCAACTTATCAGCGCGATACCTCTCCTAGCCAGCCACAACCATTGCATCAGGCTAAGGAGGCATCGTGACCAACCAGCTAAAACAAACCTACTATTTCGTTTTATTGGCGTGTGTCTTTGCGTTGGGTGTTTATTTACAAGGCGCGGGCACGATCGATGATTTTCTTTACTATCAAGAAGACATTGTTTATTTGACGGTTCAGCACATTGAACTGGTGCTGCTGTCTGGTGGATTGGCGATCTTAATCGCGATTCCCGTCGGCGTATTGCTCAGCCGTCCTCGTTTTCAGAAAGTCGCAGAATCGGCGATGCAGGTTTTGAATGTGGGGACCACGATTCCTACTTTAGCTATTCTCGCGCTGGCAATGAGCTTTCTTGGCATTGGCACCGTGCCTGCGGTATTTGGACTGACGATTGCCTCGTTGTTGCCGATTGTCAGAAACACCTACATTGGACTGAAAGAAGTGCCTGCTCATTTAAAAGAAGCGGCGTCAGGCATTGGTATGACCGAGTTGCAAATGTTGTTTCAGGTTGAAATTCCTAATGCGCTGTTCGTCATTTTTGCCGGTATCCGAACGGCGTTAGCTGTCAACGTGGGCACCGTTCCACTGGCTTTCTTAATTGGTGGCGGTGGGTTAGGGGAGCTCATTTTTACCGGTATTGATCTGGATGAACCCATCATGATGCTGGCAGGCGCTATTCCTACAGCGATGCTGGCTATCGCTATCGACAGTGTGGTAGGAGCCGTCTCCTATGTCACTGTACCTAAAGGCTGTAACCCTATTAGAGCTAGACAATAACAATCCTAAAAATTGAACACAGACAGGAGTCAAACATGTTGAAGCAAATTACTCGCCGCTTGCTGGCCGTTGGTGTACTGCTTTCAAGTTTTCACGCATCTGCGGAAATCGTCGTAGGTGGTAAAAACTTTACAGAACAACAGCTTTTAACGGAGATTACATCTCAATATTTAACCAAAAAAGGCTACGACGTTGATAAGCGTTCGGGCATGGGCAGTGCGGTTTTGCGTAAAGCTCAAGAAAACGGCCAGATTGATCTTTATTGGGAATATACGGGCACATCACTGATCATTTACAACAAAGTCAAAGAAAAGCTCCCAGCAGAGCAAGTGTATCAACGCGTTAAGGAACTGGATGCGAAGAAAGGCCTAGTGTGGCTCAACCCTTCAAAGGCGAACAATACCTACGCGCTCGCTATGCGCAGTGACGATGCGAAGCAACGTGGCATCTCAACCTTATCCGACTTTGCCGAGCGAATGCGCCAAGAGCCGCCATTGACCATTGCTTTGAATGCAGAGTTCTATGCTCGAAAAGATGGCTTCCGACCTTTACAGAAAGCCTACAAATTCAAAGCTTCACGAGATCAAGTGAAACGTATGGATACGGGGTTAACTTATGATGCGCTAAAAGGGAAAGAAGTCGATGCTGCGCTCGTATTTGCAACAGATGGTCGTATCAAAGCATTCGGTTTTACCGTTTTAACGGATGACAAACAGTTCTTCCCTGATTATGCGATCACTCCTGTCGTTCGCCAAGAAACGCTAGATGCGAACCCAGAACTTGCCGAGCAAATGAACGCGCTTTCTGCGGCGATTGATGGCGATACGATGTCGACATTGAATCAACAAGTTGATGTTGAGCGACGTTCGATTTCAGAAGTCGCAAGCCAGTTCTTATCTGAGCATAACTTGGGGTAATACCATGGCTATCCTGCAAGTCAGTGTGGCCCAAATCAACGCCCAGTTAGGCGATGTGAATGCCAATCTGAATACTCATCAGGATTACATAAAGCAAGCTGCGGCCTTGGGGTCGCAGTTATTGCTGTTTCCTGAACTCTCCTTGACCGGATACCAGCTCCAATCCTCAGTGCGTGAAGTTGCCATGAAGCGTGATGATGCTCGGCTTAAAGAGCTTGCGCAACTTGCACCGCAGATGTCCGTGATTGTTGGCTTTGTTGAACAGGCCGCTCCGGGAGAGTACTACAACGCGATGGCTTGGTTGCTCGGTGGTACGGTGGTTGCTGTGCATCGCAAAGTCAATTTACCAACCTATGGTGGGCTTGAAGAAGGCAAGTGGTTTCATTCGGGAGACGCAACCACCAGTGTTTCTCTTGATGATAATTGGCGAGGCTCGGTTTTAATCTGTGCCGATTTGTGGAACCCACCTTTGGTTCATTGCGCGCTACTCGATAAGCCTGAAATCTTGCTCGCGCCGATCAACTCGGCCAGCAGTATTGTCAGTAAAGATTTTTCCAATGAAGACAACTGGCTGGTTAACGTTAAATTTTATGCGGTGCTCTACGGAACCCCAGTTTTGATGGCCAATCGTTACGGGACAGAGGGCGAAGCGTGGTTTTGGGGAGGAAGCTGTATTTTGTCTGCAACGGGTGAGCTATTGGCACAGGCAGAAGACGGTGAAACCTTGATAACTGCAACCTTGTCATTGGACGATATTGACAAAGCCAGATTCGAGCTGCCTACCGTGCGAGACAGCAATACACCATTGATCACAACACTATTGTCGAAGGCAAAACGCTAAAACTGGAGCAATAGACGATGCAATCTATTCATCGATTCATTCACGAATTGACCTTTGAACAGCTTCCTGCTGACGTTATTGAACAGGCTAAATATTGTGTCTTGGATCTGTTAGGTGTCGCCGCAGCCGGTAAAGCGACGCAGTTGCAAAACATGGTAGCCAAACTCACGCAGAAGCAGTTTGCCGGTGATACGCCGATGCTGTTTTCTGATCACACGGCCAGTGGTTGTGGGTCGACTCTATATGGCGGCATGTTGATTGATAGTATGGACGCGCACGACGGCCAAGTGTTGACAAAAGGTCATGTTGGCGTCGCTGTTTTGCCGGGGCTGCTCGCCAGTATGCATGAGTCAGCGATCACGGGAGAAGAGTTATTAACGTCCCTCGTCATTGGCTACGAAATAGCAACTCGCGCCGGAATTGCTCTGCATCAAACCGCTTGTGATTACCATACTTCTGGTGCTTGGAATGCGTTGGGCGTCGCCGCGGTGTCTGCAAGAAGGAAAGGCTTAACGGATTCACAAACAGAGCACGCGCTCGGCATTGCCGAGTTTTATGGTCCGCGCAGCCAAATGATGCGTTGTATTGAACATCCAACCATGCTCAAAGACGGCTCTGGTTGGGGAGCGATGGCGGGTTTCGCCAGTGCAGAGCTAGCAGGAGAGGGCTTTACTGGCGCGCCAGCCGTAACTCTGCTGGGCCAACAAACTCATGCTTTGTGGGCAGATTTAGGGCAGCGCTGGTATATCCTGGAGCAATACTTTAAACCGTATCCGGTCTGTCGCTGGGCTCAACCCGCAGTTGAAGCAGTGAGAGCGCTGCAACAAGAAAATAAACTAGAACCTGATGAGATTGAACTTATCGAAGTTCATAGCTTTCACCAGGCTGTGTGTCTGCATACCAAGCGTCCAGAGACAACCGAGCAGGCTCAGTACAGTTTGCCGTTTTCAGTCGCGAGTGCGGTCATGGATAATACGGTCACGGTAGAAGCCGTCACCAAAGGACTGAAAGATCCGGCTCGCTTGGCACTTACGGAGCGGATGAGTTTAATTGAAGAGCCCGCTTACAATGATAAGTTTCCAGCTGAACGCTGGGCGTATGTCGTGGTGACGTTGAAAAATGGCGACAAACTGACTTCGCCTCCCTGTATTGCGCGAGGTAATCCTGAAAATCCTCTCAGTCGAGACGAGATGCGAGGTAAGTTTCGCACTTTGGCAGAGAAGGAATTGTCCGCTTCGCGCGTGTCAGCGATAGAAGAGGGTTGTTTGCAACTTGATAAAGCCAGTAAAGAGCAGGTGCTTGCTTTGCTATCACTGCTTTACCAAGGCACTTTGTCTGACAAGTCGTCTGAAACGTCAAGATGAGAGCGAACTTCTTTTCTTTTACTTAATCTTAAGCTAAACGTCGCTCCTCACGCGGCGTTTTCTCATAGCGTTTTTTGTAGCAGCGAGCAAAATACGATGTAGAACTGAACCCACAAGCGGTGCTGATTTGGGTGATGGACAACATGGTTTGCAACAACAAATGTTGAGCGCGTTCTAAGCGCAATTGAAGGTAGTAATTGCCTGGTTTGTCTTGCAAGTATTGCAAAAATAACCTTTCCATCTGCCTGACCGATAACCCGACTTGCTTACCAATTTCATAGCACTTTAGCGGCTCTTCCATGTTGGCTTCCATGATCTCTACAGCGTCGAGCAGGCGCGGGTGGCGGATGTTGTGTTTACGAATTAATGACATGCGCTGTTTATCATGCGCCGGTCGAATCGCGGGGTGAATGCATTGCTCAGCTACTTGATTCGCCAAGTCACTCCCATGTTGGTTTGTAATTAAATGAAGCATCATATCCAAACCTGCTAAGCCGCCCGAACAAGTTGGTGTGCGTGGGTCGAATTCGTATAACTCACTGGTCACTTTAATGTTTGGAAACTCCTCTGCCAGACTGTTGGCGGACTCCCAATGCACCGTACACGTTTTGTTTTTTAATAGCCCAGCTTTTGCTAACAATACGCTGCCTGTCGAAGTCGAACCCACGGCGATACCTTGACGAAGCGCTTGCTTTAACCACTGATTCATCGAGCTACTTGCGGCAGCAACATGGGCGCCAATACCAGCTACAACCAGTAGCAAGTCTAAATGAGCAATGTTATTGACTGACTGTGTTGGCGAGAATGAAACGCCATTGCTGGCCGACACTTCTTTATCTTCGAATCCATAAATATCCCACTGATACAAATCGCAACCAGCGAGGCGATTGGCCATTCGAAGAGGTTCGATAACCGCCGAAAAAGAGAGCATCGAAAAATCAGGAATAAGGAAAAAACCAATACGATACGTGTGTGTCGTTTTCATTCTCAGTGGTCACCAAGTGGGCAGTTCGTTTATGTCGTATTTCTGGATAAGAATGTCGTAATTGTTAAATTATTGCTATCAGAATTCGCACATGATGTGACTTAAGACAAGGAGTTCTTTGTCGAGCATACACATTCATTTGGACGAGATAATTATGATTGAACAAAAAGCCCCAGTAATTAGTGATGGTCTACGCCTTGATGGCGCTTTTTTTACTGACGAGAACGTTAACAACCCAGACTTACCGATCGTTATTGTCTGCTCAGGCTTTACTGGGCAAAAAAATATTCACCCAGAACGTTACGCGAGAGCCTTAACTGCGAAGGGCTTTACGGTATTCGGGTTTGACTACCGTGGCTTTGGTGAATCTGAGGGGATTCGTGAGCGAGTTATCCTGGATGAACAAGTACGAGACATCGCCAATGCAGTTGCGGTTGTGAAACAGCGCGCTAACGAGGAAGGACGTAAAGTCGTACTGGCTGGCTGGGGCATGGCAGGTGGATTAATCCTTGATGCTTACCGCGTTTGCCAAGATGCGATTGATGGCCTTATCTCCATGAATGGCTTTTATGATGCGGTACGTGTTCAGGTTGCTCAACGTGGCGAGCACGGTTGGAAAGCGTTCCGTCAATTTATGCTAGAAGAGCGTACACGTCTTGCTCTTGGTGGAGAAAAGCAGGGGATTGATCCGTTTGAAATCTACCCGCTTGATCCAGTAAGCCGCGAATATGTATTCACTGAACTGGTCAAAGCGCCGGGCTACGGCGTGACATCTGATCTGGATTTTGCGGACTCTCTAATCAATTTCAAACCGGAAGCTCTACTGGACGAGCGATTTGCAGACGCGCCAATCTTAATTGCTCACGGTGCAGAAAATGACCTTCACCCAGTGACCGAAGCAAAGTCGCTGTACGCGAAATACCCTGGGCCTAAATCTCTTTTCCTACTGCCGGAAGGTGGTCACACCGAGTGGATGTTGGACGACGACCCTAAGTTTATTCAGTTCTCTGGCGTGATCGCGAACTGGTTGAGTGAGAACTTCAGTTAAGTTTACAAGAGGTGCTTTCGTTGATGGCACCTCTACCTTTCTGACAGGATGATTTTCGATGAGCATAATTCCATTTTGTGAAGCGGCTGACCCATTTGTAAATAAACCGACAATCGCGATTCCTGAAGGCGCGGTTGATTGTCACGCCCACGTTTTTTCTTCACGTTATCCGTACTGTGAAACGCGAACCTACACGCCACCCGATGCCAGCGTCGGCGCGTACCTGCATTTGCACCAGCAGTTAGGCATCCGTCATGGCGTGCTGGTTCAGCCGAGTGTGTATGGCAATGACAACCAGTTGCATCTTGATGCGTTAAGGTATTTGCGCCAGCAAGGTTACGACTACAAAGGCGTCGCAGTCGTGGATGCGGATGTTTCCGAGCAAACGCTGGATGAGCTACAAGAAGCCGGATTTTGTGGTGTACGGATGAATTTGCTGTTTAAAGGTGGTATTGAGTGGCGTGATGTTGAACGTTTAGCGGCTCGCCTTGCAGAGCGACACTGGCACCTTCAATGCTTAATGGATGTTTCGCAGTTTGATCACTTATATCACCGATTAAGGGCTTTACCAGTGCCCGTAGTGATTGATCATCTTGGACATATGCCAACAAGCAAGCTTATTTCTCATCCTGGTTTTCAAACCTTATTGAAGCTTAAGGCCGACGGGAAAGTGTGGACAAAACTGTCGGCGCCGTATCGTTTGTCGCCTCAATCGCCGCCTTATGATGACGTTTCTCCATTTGCTCAAGCTTTGCTAGAAGCGAATGAAGAGCAATGTGTCTGGGGATCGGATTGGCCTCACCCATGCTTTGATGCTGAGATGCCAAATGATGGCCAGTTGTTAGATACCTTGTGGCACTGGACGCAAGATACGACACTGTTTGGCAAGATTCTGGTCGATAACCCCAAGCGCCTCTACCGCTTTTAACTCTGCATTGATGTTACCAACCTAAAAAGACAACTGTAAGGCACTGATTCAAATTATGCTTCCTGCACTTCCGCTACAGGTTTCCTCTGATCCTGTGGTTATCAAGTTCTTTAACACCCTTAAACAGCTTGGTTTCAAGGGGGATACTGATGCTCGCTATACCACTCGATTGAGTATGGCGACTGATAACAGCGTCTACCAGCAACTTCCTCATTTAAAGTAACAGCCGATCATCGCCACTCTCCTAAAGGGAGGGCTGGGATAATGCGTGAATGGTTGCGTCGCCTTAATGACAGTGGTTTCGATTTGCTCGCTAACGAACAACAACTTCTCAATCAAACGTTGTCGGTCAAGCTTTTGGCTCAGAAGCTGAGCCAACTGATATTTCGCCCCGCATCTGATGATCTATCGCATGAAGTTCATGAGGTGATGAATGACTGCCTAGCGTGCAAAGCGTGTGCGAGTCAATGTCCTGTTAGAGTTGATGTGCCTGATTTTAGAGCGCTCGATCGTAATCATCGAACTTTTCCTTATGTCTGGGAACTAGAATGTGATGCTAAAACTCTCAGAATTGACTTTCCACGGATACCGAGTAGTAACCAATTTAAGTAGATTATCACCTAAATTAAAATGCGCGTTTCAGACTAAGCTTTTTACAGCCGTTGTTCGTCTGTATATGTGCTTTTATATTAATGTGCTTGGTGCTTTAGGTGTTCAATAAACGTTGGGATCTTTTTTGCCAAGTGTTTTCTTGAAGCGTAAAAGGCATATAACACCAAATCTTCAGGTTCGTATTCCATTTCTATTATTTCCAGTGAACCAGCTTCTATCTCATTACGACAGGATTCGGTTGGTAGTATCGCGAACCCCAACCCAGCTAATGCGCCTGATTTAGCTAGATATCCACTATTAATTTTAAATGAAGACTGTACCTTTTGAGTAACCAGCGCACCTTCAGCATTTTTGAAGATCCATGGTGTTCCATTTAACGCGGTAAAGGTATTGATACATGGAACATGTTTTAAATCGGTAATCTTAAAAGGTTTGGGATACTTCTGTATGATTTTGGGGGATGCCACAACAGAACTTGTCCAACGTTTGATCTCTTTCGCTATCCAGTTATTGTCGTCGAGCTTTCCTCGGTGAAAACTTAAGATGATGTCGAAACCATCCAGGAAGTCTTCCTTTGGGTTTATACTGGTATCGCAACATAATGATATGGAGGGGTGTTGGGCACAGAAAGAAACCACAGCTTGAGCTAAATGTGGTGAATCGGGCATCAAAACTTTCAGTTGCCCAATAATTTCCTGAGAATGTTGAGCTACTTCCTCAAGCGCATCATCCAATCTTTCGATTAATGGTTGAGTACGTAGATAAAGATGGTCTCCTGCATCTGTTGGAGCGATTCGTCGTGTGGTTCTGTCGAATAATCGCGTATTTAGTTTATCTTCCAGTAAAGCGATATGGCGGCTGACGTTTGAGGTTGGCAAACTGAGAAATTCCGCGGCTCGTTTAAAACTATCGTTCTCATAGACACAGTGAAAACTTTTTAGCCACTGCTGGTCAATCTTATCAAACATATCTTTAATCCCATTTTGTTGGATTATTAAACCCATACAAGTGACTTTATTACCAAAAGCAGGCTTATACAATGGTTGTAAATCTAAATGGTCTGCAAAGGTTTGCTATGAGTTGGTTAGAAAAGTTATTAGATAAGAACAAGTTGAATGCGACACGTAAAGCGTCTATTCCAGAGGGGGTGTGGGCAAAATGCCCATCATGTGATCAGGTTCTGTATCGTATTGCCTTGGAAGAGAATTTATCCGTCTGTTCCAAATGCAGCCATCATATGAGGATGGCGGCACGCCGTCGTTTAGAAACCTTTCTGGATAAGAGCGAACGCATGGAGATTGCCCTGGAGCATGAGCCTAAAGATTTGTTGAACTTTAAAGATATTAGACGATATAAGGAACGCCTTGCTTTGGCACAGAAAAGCACAGGAGAAAAAGATGCGTTAGTTGTGATGAAAGGAAACTTAATGGGTTTACCGATTGTTGCCTGCGCATTTGAGTTTTCTTTTATGGCTGGCTCGATGGGTTCCGTTGTTGGTGCTCGTTTCGTTGAGGCTGTAGACGCTGCAATTGAATCTAATTGCGGGTTAGTATGCTTCTCTGCTTGTGGTGGGGCTCGCATGCAAGAGTCGCTTATGTCTTTGATGCAAATGTCTAAAACCAGTGCTGCTTTAAATAAACTGTCAATCGCTAGGTTACCCTATATATCCGTACTCACAGATCAGACATATGGTGGTGTTTCAGCTAGTCTGGCTATGCTAGGTGACATCAATATTGGAGAGCCTAGAGCCAGAATCGGATTTGCCGGGCGTCGTGTTATTGAACAAACGGTTCGGGAAAAATTGCCTGAAGGCTTTCAGCAAAGTGAGTTTCTTTTAGAGCATGGTGCACTCGATATGATTGTTGATAGACGGGAGATGCGCAAAAGAGTAAGTGGGCTAATTGCGAAAATGACAAATACCACTATTTCGTTTGATGTATAGCTTATAGGTTCTGTCACGAAGCCGATCTAACTAACTCAGAGAGGTTTACTTAAATTTGCTCCTCTCTGCATTACAAATCAATCATGCAGGTTCAGTTACGCAACTTTCGTTATAAAACTTACTTTTGCCCCAAAATGAGTTTCGACCTCTTTTTAGATTGATTAAAATATCTAATTGATATGCCACACTTTTGGTAATGGATGATAGCAACTCAAATCAACATCAATACTGATTAATTCGACCAGGTAGGAAGTAAGTTACATCAGAAGAGTTTGTCTAGACCACAACTTGGCGTGCTTAGAGCTACTTCTGTAGTAAACTTCACTGTTCTCAACGAAATCGAGGTGTGAAATTTGCGTATATTGAGGTCTCTTCGTAATGAACCCTCGATAAAACGCTCATATACAGGAATACTTTCCACCTGCACAATCAGTAGAAAGTCATAACTTCCCGATATTTGATAACACTGTGTTACCTCTGGGTATTTCAATATAGACTGACGAAAACTCTTATAGACATCACCTCGGTCACTATCCATTTCGATCGAAACAACAAATGTAATACGATTCCCCACAAGTTCAGGGTTGATGATCGATACATCCCCAATGATAACACCAGCCTCTCGCAAACGCTTCACTCTTTTGAGACAAGCTGGCGGAGACAGCCCTACCTGCTCAGCGAGATCAACATTTGGAATACGATTATTTTTTTGCAATACCATCAGGATGCTACGGTCAATACGGTCGATTTCCATAATTTCCTACAGCGGGTCAATTGGGAAATAATTCGTAAAATATAGCAAAAATACAAAATATGTCTCCACTCTATTGCTATAAATAGAGGGAATTATTAATCAACGTTCGTATTATCATTTTCACCAAGTAATCACATTTCCCAAGGTACTGAAATGAAGAGAGTGTTTGCAGAGATCCAACAGCTATGCAAAGACATAGTGTCAACAACATTGACACTATTTAAGGTGATGATCCCTATGATTATTCTGGTTGAAATAGCAGATAAGTTAGGTGGAGTGGAGCTTCTTAGTGAGCTGTTAGAGCCGTTGATGAGTGTGTTGGGGCTACCTAGCTCGATGGCTCTTGTATGGGCAACAACCATGTTGACCAACTTGTACGCTGGCTTGCTAGTCCTAGTTAATACCGATGTTGCTTTGAGTGTTGCTCAAGTAACTGTTCTTGGCAGCCTATTACTTGTCTGCCATGGCCTTCCCGTTGAAGGGATGATTTCTAAGCGAGCTGGCGTGCCAGTGTGGGCAACGTTAGCGGTGAGAATTGGTGGTGGTTTATTATTTGCGTGGCTACAAGCTATCTACTACGCACATACAGAACAAAGCCAAGAGCTTGCTCAGATCCTATGGAGCAATGATACAGAGGGTTATGCCAATTACTATGAATGGACGTTAGGTCAGATTGAAAATCTCGTTGCCATCTTTTGTGTGATATCTGTTCTTATCGTGGTGCTGAGATTGTTAAAGCTCTTTAGAATCGAGCATTTAATGTCGTTGTTGATGGTGCCTTTTTTGAAGGTGCTAAGAGTCAGTCGGGAGGCGGCAAACTTGGCTGTTATCGGCATCACATTGGGCCTTTCCTATGGTGGTGGTTTAATTATCAATGAATCCCAAAAAGGGCGTCTCGCGAAACATGATGCGGTAATCACAGTGTTACTTCTGAACTTGGTTCATAGTGTATTTGAAGATACCGCTTTGATTATGTTACTTGGCGCTGACCTAAATATGATTCTGTGGGCTAGGATAGTTTTCTCAATTGTTGCAATGACTGTTATCTCTCAGGTCTATCTAACGGTGGTCACCAAAAAAAGCGCAACAGCTTCTCAATAAATGTCAGAATTAGGAGCAAGTCGCTAATTTCGCTGTTGTCTAGAGGTGTGCCATATTTATCTACGTGCCACACCTCTGTACTTAGCTGACTCACGGATGCCCCGATCCTTCTTAAACCAAGCACTCTGCTCTCTGAAACTGCACCATCAATATGGACACTAAGTTAAGCGACTTACCATATCTGTAGTTATTCATAAATGGCTAATTTAGCAAAGACACTGACAAACTATTGTCCAATAATGAATTACAAAGCCAATTTACGGTGTGTGATATATATTTGATCTTTTCAACCTCAAATTGAAAACCTCATCTGGATATGAAATCTTTTGATGCAAAGTTCTGAGAACTAATGATGCAATTCT
>JABXHY010000020.1 GCA_013373375.1 Gammaproteobacteria bacterium | reverse complement strand
GCTAAAGGTACTTACATCAACTCGGGTGCGACTGAAGAAGATGTAGTGTGCAAATGGTTTGTTGGCACAACACTTAAGAAAGAAGTATTTAAAAAGGAAATGCTTCGTTCAGTTGACATTTCTTCGCGTCTTCAAGGAAGAATGGTGGTCTAAGACTGATCGTCGACTGAGTTATGGGTTATAACACATAACTTTTCGTAAAATACGCGTTGTTAGAACAATACGGGGTTGTCACCTGGCAGCCCCAGCGTTCACCCCGCTCTTCTGATTTTTAATTAATCAACTCCGACGATTGCTTCCCATCAATTAACTCGCAGTGCGTATTTGGTGTCTCCGTATTTGGTCCCTCCGTATTTGGTGCCTCTTTAGTGCCTCAACTCATGCTCCATCATCCGATGCTACATCCCCCTTTCCTCATGAAAACCAAATCTTTTTTCAATGTCTAGTGACGCACCATAACAATTGCTCTGTTCGATATTTTTATAGAATGAATAACCTTGTAATAAGCCTGATGTGCGCTTTTCAATCAAAATCTCTGCAAAAAAAAGGCCAGTTCAGAGAACTGACCATCTACAACGCATCTGATTTCTGTGCACTGCTCTATTTCGCGAGCACCTTCATATCTTCAATAATTTCACTGACATGCTTTCTCGGATTAACTTGAGCATAGTGCTTAACAATTACACCTTCGCCATTAACAATAAAAGTTTCACGTCTTGTATGTGGCCAAGGCAAAATATTGACCATGTCCAATTTTTCAGAAAGCTCTTTTTCCGTATCAGCAAGCAAATCGAATTTGAGATTAAAGTCTTTGGCAAACTCAGCGTGAGACTCAACATCATCGAGACTGATTCCGACAACCTCTAACCCAACTTCCTCAAGCTTCTCTTGGTTTTTTGCGAAATTTTCAGCCTCGATACTGCAACCAGGCGTATTATCTTTTGGATAAAAATAATAAGCGACCCATTTATCTTTGTATTTCTCGTTTGTGATCACATCACCATTCTGGTTCTTCACATCATAATTAGGAAATGGCTTTCCAACCCACTCAGTTTCTGCTTGTGCGCCTAGAGCAAGAACTGAACTCAACAATACTGCTAGTCTCATAAATTTGAGCATAAAATTACCTCATTCGGTTATTTAAGATATTCAATAGCTTACGTACGTTTGTTTCGATTTAGCAGAGCATGATATTACTATTTAAACTAAGGGTTGTTCATGTTTTAATTACACAGTATTCCGAATTAAAGATATTCTCAATTGAATTCACCCAAACAGCTCACAGATAAAATCAAAGCAATTGCAAAAAGCCTTGGCTTTGACGAATGTGGCGTGACTCAATCAAACCTCAAACATCATATCGAGCATTATCACCAGTGGCTAAATAATCAATTTCACGGTGATATGAGCTATATGGAAAACAATAAAGAACTACGTGAAAACCCAGCACAACTGCATCCAGGAACTCTCTATGTTATATCCGTAAGATTGAATTACGTGAGCAGTCCAGCAAAATTCACCAACACTCTGGTCGATTCAGACAAAGCCAATATTTCACGTTACGCACTCGGCCGTGATTACCATAAATTAATGCGAAAAAAACTAACCACTCTTGGCAATGAGATTCAGAATCTCGGCATTCAACATAACTCTCGAGCTTTCGTTGATAGCGCACCAGTATTGGAAAGAGCATTCGCAGAGCAAGCCGGGCTTGGCTGGATCGGAAAAAACTCTATGTTACTGAATGAAGAGTCAGGCTCTTTCTTTTTTCTTGGCGAGTTATTTACTGATTTGACACTAATTCCAGACAATCTAAAACCAAACCAATGCGGTGCTTGCAGGTCTTGTCTTAATTTTTGTCCTACGGGAGCTATTGTCGAGCCCTATCAAGTCGATGCGAGGCGTTGCATCAGTTACCTTACCATCGAACATCACGGGGCTATTCCAATAGAACTTAGAAGCAAATTTGGCAACCGCATTTATGGTTGTGATGACTGCCAGCTTGTCTGCCCCTTCAACCGTGAATCACAGTCTACCAAAGAGTCGGATTTCAAACCGAGACACTCGTTAGATGATATAACGTTACTCGAATTATTCCAGTGGAGCGAAAGTCAATTTTTGATAAACTTTGAAGGCTCTCCAATAAGGCGAATCGGTTACGAAAAGTGGATCAGAAACATTGCCATTGCACTTGGAAATGCAAGCTACCATAAATCTAAACTGGAAAAGCTACAGGAAAAACTAAATGAACCTTTGAGTGATATGGTAAAGGAGCACATCCAATGGGCGATTAATCAACTTAATAAACGAAAAAAAGAGATTAAAACGGTTGAGAACAACTCATTAGCTAAGTTGATTAGAACCACAAAAAAAATCGTTTCACACCTCGACTGAATCTCTCGTCATTCAAATAGTTGTTAAGTTTAATTCGCTGTACAGTTCTTTTAGAGTACCTGAGTGTTAATTCTACTCTTTGTCCCTTTGATAGGCTTTATAAACCTGCAAGCCTTTTGTAATAGAAATACTTAAGGATAACAAACTGTAAACAAATAGAGTTAACGTCGATAAGAAAAAGAAAATCGAACACAATAACCAACCGGTATGGATGGCAAAACTACTTGTGATCGACTCTACTCTTTGTTCGTGAATCGGTTCGGGCTTAATAACAAAATAAATCTCAGCACCAAGCGTCAAAAAGCTTATTAACGTCCAAAAGCCTAAGCCAAACGCTTTGAAACACAATATGCTAAACACAGACACGATTAATATTCTAAATACGGCAAGTGATTTATTTTTTAATAGATTAACTAGCGCGCTTTGACCACCAACAAATTCGATAATTGGGTATGTCGCCATAAAGCATGCGACGACTAAAGTACCGCCTAATAAAAACAACCAGTTACCAAGTAACATGACAACTAACCCAATCACAATACCGAGCAGCCAGAAACTTGCACCTTGCGATTTAATGAAGTCGATCCGTAATAAGGGAGGCAAGATGGAACTGTATAAACCTTCAAAAACCGACTTATCAATGTTATTTAAATCTGCCCTATCGATTGTTCTTGATGCTAATAAAGTCTCAAGTGTTTCAATGTCTTTCTTTGTTTCTATTAAAGCCCAATGATCAGATTCAGTTGTAACGAAAATTGATCGACCAGCCCTACTCAACGCAGTCTGTATTCTATTCCAGCTAAGTGCTCGATTTTCGGCAACTTTCTTGATCAATTTAAAAATAATGGTGCCGCATTTGTACACACCGATATCGAACCCTGGAGTACCCGGCTCTTTTGGCTGATTGGGGTTATCATCACCTGCTTGGTTATTTGCATTGTGAACCACTTTATAAATACCAGGTTTATCACAATGAGGATGCGACTTCCCAGTATAAACAACCGACGCCATTTGATGATTGGTCATTGGTTGCTCAACCAAACTGCGAATCACGTCATCCGACACTAATCGATTCGCTGGCCAATATAGAAATACATCTTTCAAATAGGGTTCGGCTATCATAATAGATTTTCGATCCGCTATTTGTTCCTGTTCAACCTCTAAAAACGTGGGGTTAAAGCCGTACTTTAATGCTTCTCTTGCAATAACCGGACGTAAAGAAGACTCGGTTTCAATCAAAACGAATAATGAGGTAACACCGGCCTGACTCATGTTTGAAAAGTGCTGGTCCAGCATAGGCTTACCATTTACCGGTAACATTAGCTTTTCGATACCAGTGGATACCAATTGTTTCAAATTAATTGTGGTATCAAATACACACTTCATAAGGCTCTCCGAAAACCGGTCATACTATTTTAGTCGCAAACAAAGAATTGGATAATATTTCAAACCAGCAACCAGTACTTAGTAGTTAATCACAGTATCGATCAATTTTGTTTTCACGTCTTGATAGTCTCCCTTCATCCCACGAATGGCCGTGGCATAGCCGTAATACGCTTTAGCAGCGGCATATTGTTTTTGCTTCAATGCTGCATCAGCCATCTCTTCATATCGACGATCCGGAGAGGTTAATATCGCCTGTAACTTTTCACCAATTTGGATCGCGACTTGATTTGATAACTGCTCCATTAATTCGAGGTCAGAAGGAAGCTCGGGGCGGCGAAAAGGTAATTCGAATTCACCGATACTTACGCCTTCATTCCCCTCACCTTCAGAAACTTGTTTGTCTCGAGCCGTTTCGTTCAATAATACCTGTCCTGTTTTTTGATCGATAACTCTGAAACTAATCGAAAGAATGCCTGTTTTACGCACATGAGAAACTTCAACTGAAATGTTTTCTTGCTTTTCCTCTACGAAAAACTCTTGAGGCGCTTCTCCCTCTGAGCCGTCTTCTTTCCATTCCTGAAACTCTGGGTTAGGAGTTTTAATAGTTTCAACGGTTACTCTCATGGTTTTTTGGCTGTTGGTGGATTCTGAATCTACACCAGCCTGTAAAATATCACCTTCTAAAGTTAATAATCTACCTGGAGCTGAAGTGTCTGCATTAGACATCTGGCTTGCTGAAACTAAGGCAACATCACCTTTAAGGTTGTTGAATACCCAATTATAAACTTGTTTCGCAACCGATTTACCTGCGGAATGATGCGTTCCCGTTTGAGCAAAATCTTTAACTAACATTGAGGTCGCAGCGTATTCGACGATGTTAGTTCGAGCATCCTGAAGTGTCTTTGCCAGATTTTGGTATTCCGAATCAAACTCATTCGCCATCTCAAGGTAAGCCAACTGTTGAGCGTATTCTTTCTTTTGCCCTTTAACATTAGAAAAATTAATTAGCCGCTCGATATAATCCTTCTCTGCATTATGTTTTGCAGGCATCTCCATAATCTCTCGTATGGTTCGAGCCTTCTTATAGTTTTTGTATGCCGTTTTCAAAGCTCCTTGCGAAGAGTTTTGAAGTGCTCGATTAATAAAGTACTCATGAAGCGCAGAAATACTCGATTCCAAAGAGCTTTTGATACCTGAAAACAAAGGCGAAATTGAAATTCTTTGCAGTTCACTCAATGCTAATTCTGGCTTTTCATCTTCGAGCGCTTTTCGAAAAGCAGATTCAAACCCTTCTTGCTCAGAGTTTGCCAACTTGTCTTTCGCTTCCTGATTTTCCGGCTCAAGCCCCAACACTTTTCTCAAAAACGTTGCAGCAAGAGTGTATTCTCGATTTGCTATTGCAGCGTCGGCTTGAGACATCCAGGTAGCAATAGTTTGATCTTTTTGATTCACAAAATTGTTGTACTGAGGGCTGCCTTCACCGGCAATCTTTGCCGCCATATTCATCGCATTGAGTCGTTCCAACTCGTTTGAAACTGGAATTTTAGAAACACGCACTAATGTTTTTTGAAGTTCCGTTTGCGCCAGGGACTTTTCAGAACGAATTTTTTGCAACGTCTCTGTTGAGGTAGCCGTATCCCACTGTTGGATATTATTGGCTTGTTGCTCAAGATCATTTAGTAGTGCAAGTGACGTTACACCCCCAGGTAAACGATTATCTTCTATCGTTTGGTATATTTTTGCTTGGTTATCTTTTGCTAGTTGTAATGCAATTTGCATCGAAATTGCTTTCAAAGAGGCTTGTCGAGAGCCTGAGGATTCAGCTAAATCTGCGTTAACTTTAGCGTATAACTGCTCAAGGTTTCCATTTTGTCTTGCTGCACTTATATCTTGCTGGGTAACCATTGGCTTTTTTTCACCACACCCAAGCAAAACAGCGATGACTGTTAACATAATGAGTATTTTATAAGCTGATTTAGTCATGTCAGTTTTCTCGTTTTTGGATTATTTGATATGCGAGTATTTAACGTTAATTCGTCTTCAACCGGTTGTTCGACTACTACGTCGATTTCTGATATTTGCTGCTGTAACACGGGAATCAATGGGTTGTTAGAAAAAAATGTTTTTAACTGAATCAAGTTTTCTTCCGCTCCACTTATGTCAGAGTTAGCGATCGCATTTTTAGTTTGTGAAACAAGTTTTTCTTCGATTAATTTTATACCATCAAGCGCTCGTTGGTTTTGGTCATCAATGTCAAGCACTTCTTTGTACTTACTTAAAGCGTTATCTGCTTCAGGTGTCACCAGACGATTTTCATCATAAGCGGCCTGAGCAGCATCCAATTTACTGCTAATTTTAAGTTTTGTTAAAGGATCCGCTAATAATTTTTTTCTTGCCTCTTCTTTTGCTTTTTTTGCATTGGCTAAGGCTATTCTTTTCTGCTCTTCTTCTACTTGGGCTTTTAACTCTGTGTACTCTTGCTCTAACGTTCCAATTTCAGAAGATTCAGGATTTAACTGTTTAAGAACGTCTATATTATTTTTCATGCCGTTTGGATCTTTATTGGACAAGGCTTGTTTCGCGTTATCCATCACTCTATCGATAACCTTTGACTGTCCTTCTAAAGCACTGGCATTCGATTCATCGATCAACAGTGCTTGTTGAAAAAAGTACCAAGCATTATTTTCCACAGGTTTTGTTAGATCACCTTTTAACAACGCAGACTCACCCTTTTTCAAAAAAGCTTTAACCTGCTCCTGTCGTTCCGTTTCCTGCACTGCAAGCTGCTGAGAGTTTTTCCAGTTGTCTTCAACAACCTGAAACTCCTCTAAAACATTGTGCTGTGGCAATACATTTTTTATTACCGAACGATAGGAATCAAAAGCTTCGTAATCATTTGCTGCTAGAGCTTCTTCCGCGAGCTGTTTAATTTTTTTAGTAGCGGTCATAATGCCGCTACTCGCCTTCGGATTGTCTTGCTCTAATGCCATTACTCTAAGAAAGTTCTGCAATACTTGTTCTGCTTGCTGAGGCGATAGCTTAGGAATGCCCAATAAAGAATTAGCTTCAACTAGAAGGTTGGCAATTTGATTTTGAACAGCCACTTTCTCAGCGGGTAAAGTAGTTTGCTGAAGGCTACTGTCTGCTACTTGGCTGGCTGACTCACCAGACATTTGCGCTAAAATATTTTTTGCTTGAGGTAACCATTTAGCTTGAGTAAAAAATCCCCCAGCACCAATCAACACCAGAAAAAATACGACATAAGGCCAACGCCTGGAAGAAGATTTGGTGCCGGAACCTATTCTTGAAGAAGAGTCAGCTCGACTGCCAAACTCCTCTTCTTCCATTTTACTGTAATCATCTCGACGAGCAGAAATTTGATCACTTTCAATGGTTATGGTTGGGGCGTGGCTAGGTGATACTTCTCCAGAGACAAACCGTTCAATCTCTTTGGCCATTTTTTCGGCGTCATGAAAGCGATCCTCTGGTTCTTTCGCCAACATCCGATCAAGTAACCACTGGTAATGTTGCTGTCTTGCCGGTAAACGAGGAATTGGCTTTGTGACATGCTGTAAACAAACCGCAACTGAATCCTCGCCCTCAAAAGGAACTGACTGCGTGAGCATTTCGTAAAAAATAATCCCCAAACTGTAAATGTCCGATCTGCCATCAAGCGCACGGCCGCGACATTGTTCAGGACTCATATATTGTGGGGTTCCAATCAGCTTACCCTGCTGGGTCATCTGAGTTGAGGAGTTTGATGCCTTAGCAATACCGAAATCCGTTAGTACTGGTTCATCAAGACTTCGAAATAAAATGTTTTCAGACTTAACATCACGATGAATGTAGCCTTGCTTGTGAGCAAAATGAAGTGCTTTACCGATACTTTGGATAATCTGCAGTGCGTCTTTTGCTTTTAACCCACCTTCGATTCTGGTTCGCAGGTCGGTTTCGGGCAAGTATTCCATCGCCAGATAGTAGAAACCATCATGCTCACCAACATCGTACACTGTAACAATTGACGTATGGCGCAATTTAGCAACGATTTTTGCTTCTCTTAAAAATCGTTCACCAAAGCTCGGATCGGCGGCTAAAGCAGGAGACATCACTTTTAACGCAATTTCTCTATCAAACCCCTGCTGGATAGCCAAATAGACAGTCGCCTGCCCACCGACACCTAGTGTTTTGATAATTTTATAACCCGGGATGTTTATAGAGCTCACACGAGGTTTTCCCCAATCGATTATTGTTATTGTTCTATGAATAGTAACTTATTGATAATAATAGATCTTCAGGCAAACTTATAGCAAACATTGGAAAATAGCTTAGGCAAGGTGTGATACAGTCGAGGTTTCTCAAATGTCTCCTTTCGAGATGGTTAAAACAGCTTAATTACTAACCATAGGCCTATACCCGAAGGGCTCTGTGGCATTGCCAATCTGAGCAATTGAGTTCATCTTACGATTCAATAATGACCAGCCAAATAGCAGCATTTCGCTCTACTTTTATCCTCCAGAACAAGCTTTTATTGCTCGTTCGGCTTGTTTTGCTCAATAGGTTTCTCTTGCTCAATCGAATTATGCTGTTGCGAAGAGTCCTATCTATCGGATGGGTTTTTCTTGTCAACCGCGATAGGTGACTCGTCTTTGCTGGGGTTATCCTTGCTGGGGCTATCCTTGTTGGGATTATCCTTGCCGGGACTGTCTTTGCTGAGAATATCTTTGTCGGTATCCACTTTCGACTTTTGGTTGTCAGATTCAACCATTTCTTTGACTCCATCAGAAACTTCACTGAACTGATAAAGGCTTTTGGTTGATTTTAAAAAGCTGTTTAGTGAATCTGGTTTTTCCCACACAAGGCTTGCGGGCATCAATGTACTGTCATATAACGGATAACCGCGATATCCCTGGCGATCAAATAGCGGTGGTAATAAATAAACCAGCACCATCCCCCATGCGATTGTATTGGACCAAACGATACGAACCATTGGTTTTTGCGGATAAGCGAGATAAAAGTTGCACCACAATAGAGAGGCAAATATTAGTCCGTTGATAAAGTAGCTGACTTCCGTTATCCATAGGCCAAAATCAATATTAAACGCCACAATACGCAACAGGTGAGGTGTCCACTGCAGTAACATGGCAGCAACGATGGTTACCGCAAGATGACTCAGGAACCGGCTATCATGCCTCAGAATTCGACCACTAAGCGACCAGACAGAAGCCCAGCCAAGCACCGCGACAACTTCATACAGCAATTCGTTAACCAGACGAGATGGCGCCAGATCTCGATAAGACTGCAAAACAGCGAACTGCCACTCGCCGAAAATTAACGCCGCCAATAAAATCAACACTACGCCCGCATGACTTAAACGATGAAACACCTCTTCTACTGAATGCAAAGGCCATGTTTCTTCTACTGGGTGCTGTTGATCCCAAATACTTAAGTAACAACGCCCTAACAAGAAGGTCGAACCCGACTCAATAACGCTTCCAGATTCTATGGGCTTTCGCCGCTCACTGCGAATACCGTTGGTACTGTCTAAATCGTATATTTTCCACTTATTGTCATCACCTAATCGTAATTCAGCATGATACGGCGATACGTGTGGTTCGCTCAAAACAATATCATTATCAAGCGCACGACCAATCATCAAAATTGTTTTATCGAAAAATTTGTGCCGATGTAATACTTTTCTGGCGCGATTTATTTCTTCTATGACCAAATTCATAGTACTGACTCCATAAATCGCTTTAGAAAACTCTCAGCATTTGCCTGACTTACACCTGATAATGTGTAATGGCTTACCAGACTTTTTTGTTTAAGATTTAATGAAGCCGATAAATACAAAGCGTCATACAGCCCAGGGTAATTTTTATACTCACGCACACAGTAAACCACTTTTGATACTTCTGAGTTGTTATCACTTATCTGAGTTGTCTTATCATTTGTTGATTGTTGACCAACTGAAAGCGCATCCGTGTTTTTATCTTTCCCTTTTAAAAAATCATCTCGACATTGAAATTCTGTGACGTGATCTTCACTCGACACATTACCTGCGCTCGCACTGCCAAAAGAGTCATTTAACATCCGGTAAAACTGCCAGTTGGTTAACTCTGTTGTGCTGTACCAATAAAATTCCATTTCAAAGATACCAGTATAAAAATCAGGCGCTATATAAATGTATTCTGAGTTTCTACAACGCTTAAACACTTGCGAAAACTTTACATCACGTGCTTGGTCGGACTCACCCCAACAACTAATGAAGTCGGTAAACTCTCCTGGAACCGTTGCATCACCTAGTTCACTCAGTTTCCAATTACCAGATAACAGTTCAGTCATAAGTTGACTTTGGTTATTAGTCAGTTGAGTGCGAGCAAGCTGTTTAAAGTTTAAGTTTTTAACCGGCTCTGATCGCATTAATTGTTGCAACTTAACCAGTGGAACCAAAAAGCTTAACTGATTGCCCGATGTCGCAACATTGACACCAACAACCTCGCCTTTATCATTCAGAACAGGACCGCCACTCATGCCAGGGTTAACAGAGCCTGAAAATAAAATTCGATCGTAATACGAATGTGCGGTTGTGCCATTGAAAGTACCAGGAACCACCGTCATTCCAAGATCTCTTGGGTTACCTAAGGAATATATTTGCTCACCTTTTGTTGGGCTTGTGTCGGCAAGCGATAGTACTGGCAATTCGAAAGTATCTAATTTAACTAATGCCAGGTCGTTGATAACGTCGATGTTGACTACCGAAATAGGCAGAATATCGTCTGTGCTGGTGAGCACTTCTATTCGATACTTTTCAGGATCAATTACATACTTTGAAACCACATGATAATTTGTCGCCAATACGCCAGATGCACTCACCGCAAAAGCAGAACCGATAGATGCTTTACTACCAGAAGCGCGATCAATCGTTCTAACTTGAAACAAGCGATCGGCAAAATTGCTGAATAAATCTTGAGCGGATTGAGTAGTGTTTATGTCGGATTGTGCTGAAAACGCAAAGGCCTGGAAGAAAACCGATAATAATACGGTTAAAATTAAAAACTTACGTGATTTACCTGAATGCTTAAACTGCAAATTCGTCACCTTTGAACTTTTGCGCTTAAATTTTTTCTTCGCCTGAAAATAAAAGTCGCCTGAAAATAACGGTCATCTAGCTAAATAATGAGTATAACCAAACTTTAGTACAATACACCGATTATACATTTTGGCCAGCAACCCATCCAGAAGACCAAGCCCATTGAAAATTATAGCCTCCTAAATGCCCAGTTACATCTACCACTTCACCAACAAAATATAGACCAGGCACTGAATTCGCCATCATGGTTTTCGAAGACAGCTCGTTTGTCGAAACGCCTCCCAGGGTAACTTCTGCAGTTTTGTAGCCTTCAGTGGTTTCTGGCTTGATTTGAAAGCGATTGAGATGATCGCCGATAACTTCAATGTCGCGATCACTAAATTCATTTAAACGTCGATTCCGAAACCAGTGCTCACACATGATATTGACCAGACGTTTGGTAAAATGTTCAGCTAACCATGACTTTAGAAATACATCTGGCTTTTTTTGCTTTAACTCAAGTAACTCTTCAGTCACTCGATGTTTTGGAAGTAAGTTAATTGAAACATTCGAGTTCTTCTTCCAATAAGAAGATATTTGCAAAATCGCAGGACCACTAAGCCCTTTATGAGTGAACAACATAGCTTCGTCAAAGCTTGCTTCGTCGGTTTCCGCAATAATGGGCAAACTGTTACCCGATAAGTCGGTGTATAATTTTTTCCAGTCAGCATCCATGACAAAAGGTACCAAAGCCGCAGAGCAAGGTTCTTGTGATAAATTAAACTGCTTGGCGATTTTATACCCAAATCCATGTGGTCCCATAGATGGAATACTTAGGCCTCCGGTGGCAACAATGACAGCTCCCGACTGATATTGAGACACCGACGTTTTGATCGAAAAGCAATTCGCAAGTTGTTCGAGTTCTAATATGCTTTCGCGGCACTGTATCGCTACCGCATATTTTTCACACTCTTTTAGTAAAAGTGCAACTATGTCTTTTGAGGAATTATCGCAAAACAACTGGCCTAAGGTCTTTTCGTGATAAGGTATAGAATGGCGACTCACCAGATCGATAAAGTCCCACTGGGTATATTGGCTCAAAGCTGATTTGCAGAAGTGTGGGTTTGCCGACAAAAAATTACTTGGCTCAGTGTAGGTATTGGTAAAATTACACCGGCCTCCGCCTGACATCAGAATTTTGCGCCCAACCTTTTTGGCATGTTCCAAAACAAGAACTTTCTTACCTCTTTGACCGGCGGTTATTGCGGAAAACAGTCCTGCTGCACCAGCTCCAATCACAATAACATCAAATGACTTCATTAATTAGTTACCCTATCACTGCAAGCTTCGGAGGATAAGTTAATCTGGAATGCATAGCAATCTGTTCGCTGCAGCTTTGAACCAATAATTATTATTTGAAGATTGGGAGTTGAACGTGAATTATAGCCAAAACCCAATCGATTTCGGCTATAACTATATTGAGTCAGAATTAAGCCAGAATATTTTGCTCGTTTAAGGGTAACTCTCGTATACGTTTTCCCGTCGCCGCAAAAATCGCATTACAAATGGCTGGCGCAATAGGCGGTACTCCAGGCTCGCCAACCCCAGAAGGAGGATGATCGTTTATCATCACATCAACATGAGTAGGCGGGATGTCTTTAATTCTGGCTATTTCATAATCATGAAAATTACTTTGCTGAACGGCTCCTTCGTTAAAAGTAACTTTGCCAAAAAATGCCAAAGAAATACCAAACACGACAGCACCTTCCATTTGTGATTTTACCCTATCTAAATTAACAATGGTGCCGCTGTCGGACACTAACCAAACATTGGTCAGTTTTATTTTACCTTCGCTTGTTTTTTCAACTTCAACTACCGAAGCAACATAAGCGACAAAACTTCGGTGAGCAGCAATACCAAGGTATCGATTTTTTGGACGTTTACTGCCCCACTTTGAATTTTCTGCAACTTTCTCAATAACCGCTTTTATGCGTGAGGTATCAATAGGGTAAAGTTGAATATCTTCACCGTAATTACCGTAATCTGCCTGTTGCTTGGTTAAATCGATGTGCCGGTCTTTTCCGATTGCTTTAATTAGATAGTCTTTTGGATCTTGTTTTAACTTGTGCGCTATCTCGTCTATGAAACTACAAGATGCAAACGCGTGATTAATATTTGTAACTGATCTTAACCAACCAATTCGATGATGAGCTTCGGCAGCACCATTTGCACAAATAACATTAGGGATATCATATGGCATATCCAAAAGCCCAAGATTTGCTTCACCGGCTATATGCTTTGTATCTTTCGCAAACGTTGAACCTATTGGAGGTTCAGAAACTTGATGCTTCCACGCAAGTATTTTTTGTTTATCCCAAGCAGCGTGCAAAATTTGATAGCTTTCTGCATGATAATAACCTTGTTGAATTTCATCTTCACGAGTCCAAAATACTTTTACCGGTTTGTTGGATTTTTGGGACAAAATCGCTGCTTCAGCAACAAAATCTGCTTTAGATTTGCGACCAAACCCTCCTCCCAACAAGGTCACGTGAACTTTAATATTTTCTGGTTTTACACCCGTCAGTTGCGCTACTGTTTGCTGCGCACCCTGAGGTGCTTGTGTTGACGCCCAGATATTCATTACACCATCTTTCCAATGGGCAGTTGCCATTGGAGGCTCCATGGGCGCATGTATTAATGCCGGAACATAATACTCAGACGTATGAGTATATTTTGCGTCTTTAATCGCCTTATCAGCGTCACCGAAGTTTCTTAGTACTTTATCAGCATTTTTAGCGCTTTCTTTCAAGGCTTCTTTTTGTTTCGCAGAGCTGTGCGATTTGTGCTCACTTAATTCCCATTCAATATTCAACTTTTTTCGGCCTTCCATCGCGGCCCAAGTGTTCTTAGCTAATACTGCAACACCACCGAGAGGTTTAAATGCCGCTGGCAGTGAAAGATCATCCATTTTAATGACACTAACGACACCTGAAACTTTTTTTGCAGCCTTTTCGTCAAACGATTTAACTTTACTCGCAAGCACCGGAGGCCGAGCGATGACTGCTACTAACATATCCGGCAGTTGAACGTCCGCACCAAACAGAGCCGTTCCGGTTACAAACCCATGACCATCGACTAACTCAACCGAAGATGATTTGTTGACATATTTCGATTGACTGTCGGTAACAAAGGTCAACTTTTCCTTTGGTGGTAATTCAAGATTAGAGGCCGCTTCAATTAAATCACCAAAAGCAATTTTTTTATCGCCAGATTTTTTCATTACAAAAGTGTCTTTACACTCAAGTTGATCCGCTGGAACTTTTAATTGCTGACTGGCTGCTTCCAACAGTAACCATCTTGCAGTTGCCGCAGCTTCTCGAAGAGGTGAGAAAAAACGTCGGATTGAACGCGAGCCATCTGTATTTTGGCTGCCGTACTTTTGATCCGCTAATGCCTGCTCCACTTTAATGGATTCCCAACTGGCACCTAACTCATCTGCAATTAACATAGGAATACTGGTCCTGATCCCCTGCCCCATTTCTGATCGATGACAAATAACAGTAACCGTATTGTCTGGAGATATTCTCAAATAAGCACTCGGTGAAAACTCACCATCTTTTTTAGCACCGACTGCCCATTTCATGGGAGAAGCATTACTTACAGGAATCTTAACCGCTAAGACTAATCCACTACTTATTCCCAAAGTTTTTAAAAAAGAACGTCGACTCACATTTAATGCCCGAGTACTATCTTCAATTTCTTGCAATAACGACTGATGCTCTGACTGATTAATTTGTTCAAAATAGTTCATGGTGTGCTCCTTTCTACTCAGTCATTTCGTTCGCAGCATTTTTGATCGCTACTGTGATTCGCTGATAAGTTCCGCAACGGCATAAATTGCCCGACATCGCATCTTTAATTTCATCTTCACTTGGATTTTTATTGTCATTAAGAAGCGCTACTGCACTCATTATTTGTCCCGCCTGACAGTAACCACACTGCGGCACTTTTATCGATTGCCAAGCTTTTTGTACCGGATGTTCACCATCTGCAGAAATTCCTTCTATTGTTGTAACAGTCTTACCTTCTGCCTGCGAAACTGGGAGAACGCAACTTCGAGTTGGTTTGCCATCTAAATGAACTGTGCAGGCACCACACAAAGCCATACCACATCCATATTTAGTTCCGGTTAAATTGAGTAAATCACGTATTGCCCACAACAATGGCATATCCGGATCAACATCAATTTTGTGCTGCTTACCATTTACCTTTAAGGTGATCATAAAATTGCTCCTAAAGTCGTGCGGTGAGAGTCTGGTGTCTGTATCGAATTATCTTGCGCGTCAGCGTAAGAAAGTTCTGTCATTTGTGCTTTATAAATTTTTTGGGCAAACAAATAGTCTTGCTTAGTATCGAGATCAAATTTAGCATTGGGTAGTGGACATGGAGTCACATCATTTTTAAATCGATTGAGTATTTTTTTCGCACCACTATCACCTGTTAATTCTCGTAAATACACAAACCACTTTTTATCAAAGATAGCCGGTACGCCAAGCGTCTCGTACTCAGCAGCAACAATGTTATTTGAATTAAGCTTGATATTTTCGACCCATAAACTTAATAACTTTTGAAAATCCATACGGTTTAAGCACCATTGATCACAGGTTACGTACATAATCGCATCTGGTTTGTATGACTCATTGATAAAATCAACGCTAATGCGTAACGAACTGGCAATACCCTCTTGCCACTTTCCGTTATCAATCAAAGTCACACTGCTAAAATTAATTTGCTTTTTAATACTTTCATTTCGCGAGCCTAATACACAATATAATTCACAGTTAAAATAATCCGCGTCGAAGTTTGTAACAGTTTTTTTAATAACCTCTAACCGATCTTGCAAAAGACTTTTACCATTAATAGATATTAGTTGTTTTGCCTCACCCAATCGCCGACTTTCTCCAGCAGCTAATATTACAATTGCTAATCGCATAACCGACTCTTCTGTTCTTGATTGGGTAATTTAGACGAGAGCTGATTGAGTTCAGACTTTATATCGAATGGATGAGTTAATTTATCTGGTTTATAAAAAAAGCAATTCAACTCACTTAATATGGATAACGCAATTGACATAGGTGAGTAGGATCCAATATCAATACCAATTGGAGAGCTTAGATAACCAGAAAATAATTTGATAAGCTTATTAGTGACATTGCCTAAAATTTTAACGGCTCTTTTTTTCGGGCCTAGCAAACCTAAATAAGGAATATTCGCCGTCATTCCAGCTCTCACTAACTCCACATCAAACATAATATTATGTGTCATTACTACCAGCGCGTCTGCTTTATCGAAAATCTTAATCTCATCGCCATTCAGTGACGAATTGAATTTTATAACCTGAGACGAAAACCCTAAATGTGATCGAAACCTATCCTCAAATTTCGAAATATTTGTCTTTCTATGACCGATTAACGTCACACGCCAACCCAGCTCTAAGGCTCCTTTAACAACAGGATAACTGTCACGACCGGCACCAGCAATAACAACAGATTTGGGCTGAGTAATCGGCAAAAGGTATTGAGCGGATTTACTGGAATTGTTCTTTAATCGACTCTCTTTTGATTCAGTCAAATGCTCGAAGAGCTCTTTATCACGTTTTATTTGTATTGGTGTTACTTTATCGGTTGTCAGGTTAAAAACAGCAATGCATGACCGCTGGTTACTATTCATTTCTTCGTTTAGTTTACCATCGATATCATTGACAGCCGCTTGAAGTATTTGCTTGAAATTAGCGTGATTATGCTTTGCAAGTAAAGGCATCAGATAAATGTCTAATACCCCTTCACACCCTGCACCAAAACCAAATACATCATCGTCATCAGTTAAATCATACTGTATAAGTTGAGGAGCATTTTTTTCGATGACAGTTTTTGCTCGCAATTGCAAGTCATCTTCTAAACATCCACCACTAATTAAGCCGATACATTGTTCTGAGTTAACCAGAGCAATAGTGCCCGATTTTTTATAAGAGCTACCTTCGGTTTGAAACAATAACGCAAGTGCGTAATCTTGTTTAAAGTCTATCTGCTTAGCCAACTCAAACCAGTCTTGCATGTGTTTGCTCTTATTCGAAAGTTGAAATGTTATATGATTACCTTAATGAGCGAGAACGCATAACTCTGTGTAATTCCTGCACTCTGTCACTTCTCCAGTCTTATTTTCTACAGGCGCTAACTTCATTTGATTTATTATCGAGTTACGAATACCCTCCCAGGGAAGTTGAGCGCATTGACGTCGTATATAGTTTTTTTCAAGTATCGCAAGCGGTCCCATAAAGTTGGGGCGCTCCCCCTCATCCAACAGCCATTTTTCTACCGCCATTATTTTAGAAAGAGCGTCATTTATCGGCTGGTTGAACAAATTTTGATATAAGATAGAGCTGGAAGCGCGACATACTGCACAACATTCGCCGCAAAACTCGATGTCTAAAAGGTGATTACTTTCGATTAAGGTACCGATTTTTAGCTCATCGCCACAATGACTGTTTTCAATGTTGTGTCGCTGACCTAATGTCAGTTCATCTACCCAACCACTCGGTTGGTGGTAATGCTGCATCAGTTCAGCGTTATAAATGAGTGAAGACATAAACACCTTTTTATATTTGTCGTGTTACATCATCTATTGAGTGCAAATCTGGTAGAATGCTTAAGACTTCTGAAAATTGATTACTGTAAAGGTATCAGTTCAACAGCAATAACTCAAATTAACTGTTTTTCAAGAGAGAAATCAATAACAGGCTCAACGGACACTGAGATATTAAAGCAACTGAAGTTTTCGAATATTCAACCCCACCCATAAATATCTCCGATAAAGATACTTAATGCTCACTTTAAAACTAAAACTTAAGTACTGATAATGCTTAGCGTTATCAACCATGGTAAATTGCGTCATTAATCTTCTAATAATAAATGGAGCAGTTCATGAGCCGTTTCTTACACTCAATGATTCGAACAACAGATCCTGAAGCATCAATACGGTTTTATTGCGAAGGACTTGGTTTAAAACTGATACGACAAAAAGATTATCCAGATGCGAAGTTCAGTCTTTATTTTATTGGCGAAGATGAAAATGGGCCTATGGTTGAGTTAACTCACAATCATGATGATCGCACGTATAGTAATGGAGACCAATTCGGACATTTAGCCTATCAGGTCAAAAATATTTACGACACTTGCGAACATTTGCAAAACATGGGCATTCAAATTCTTAGGCCGCCTCGGGACGGAAGAATGGCATTTATAAAAGATCCGAATGGCATTTCAATCGAGTTGTTACAAGAAGGTGAAGCATTAGAACTAAAGGCTCCGTGGAATGACATGGAAAATAACGGCTCCTGGTAACACTAGAAGACAAATAATTGTTCTAATAATTTAAGTTTCTACATTTCAGTTCCCCGTACAAAACATTTCAACATCCTGTACATAAAAGAGGTCACCGTAGTGGCTTCTTTTATTTTCCACTTGGTTCTATTCTGATAAAAACAAAGCTGAACTCTGCTTCAATTGAACTCTGTTAAATAAGCTCTAGCCTGTTGAATATCATTTCTACAGGTATTCCTGTGTAAAGTAATCACCAATGATGCTTATGGTTTTTAAGTCATAAATCTGACTTCAAGCTGACACTTTTTATTCATTTTTTTACAACAAAGCATTCACATCTTAACGCTACGCTAGCTTGCGATTATTAATGATACAAAATATTTACCGTGGAGAATTATAATGAAATTAAAGACTCTTGGTATCGCTAGCACTCTAACAGTCGCGATATCATCAGCGCTACAAGCTGACACCCTTCCAAGTTATCAAACTGACAATGCATGGTATCAAGATGCACAATCTCGACTCGCGGAAAAATTGAACCGTAATACCGGCGCAAAAGCGAAAAACGTAATTCTATTTGTCGGTGACGGCATGGGTATTTCAACTCTTACCGCAGCTCGAATTCTCGAAGGCCAAAAAGCAGGAAACAACGGCGAAGAAAGTTATTTAAGCTTCGAAAGATTTCCTTACACAGCTTTGGTGAAAACCTACAACGTGGACGCACAAACACCTGATTCTGCCGGAACAATGACCGCTATGGTTTCTGGACTGAAAACAGACGTTGGTGTAATCGGAATAGATGAAGATGTTGTGCGCGGTGATTGTTCATCGGTTGCTGGAAATGAAGTCGCTACTGCACTAGAACTTGCAGAGATCAAAGGACTTTCAACCGGTATTATATCCACTGCTCGAATTACGCACGCGACCCCAGCCGCAGTTTATGCAAAGTCTGCCGATCGTAACTGGGAGGATGTGTCGGACATGCCAGAAGCGGCCATAACCGCGGGTTGTAAAGATATTGCCGACCAACTGGTTAATTTCGAATCCAACCTTGAAGCGCGTTATGTTGGCACCGATGTAGACGGCATTGATGTAGTAATGGGAGGCGGTCGTCGTCACTTTTTACCAAAAGATGAAGCCTACAACTCTCCAGATGCAAGCAGCTCTGTCGAAGGTGATCGTACTGACTCACGCGATTTAACTGCTGAGTGGCAAACCCTTTACGAAGATGGCGTTTATGTTTACGACCAAACGGGTTTTGATGCGATAGACCCATCAACAACTAACAAAGTATTCGCCCTATTCAATGAATCACATATGCAATACGAAGCCGATCGAGCTAACGACATTGCTGGCGAACCTTCTCTCAGTCAGATGACTGAAAAAGCAATTCAAGTGTTAAAGAAAAATAGTAAAGGCTTTTTCTTAACCGTTGAATCAGGAAGAATCGACCATGCGCACCATGCAGGAAATGCAAGCGGCGCTTTGAACGACACTATTGAATTCGCGAAAGCCGTTCAAGCTGCAGTCGACTCAACCAATCCTGAAGAAACATTGATTCTTGTCACCGCTGATCACAGTCATGTATTCACGATCGCTGGTTACCCGAAACGTGGCAATCCAATTTTAGGCAAAGTGGTTGGCGTTGGTTCAACAGAACCTTCTTTAGCATCTGATGGAATGCCTTACACAACAGTCGGATACACAAATGGATTAGGCTTCAGAGATTTAGGTGACGAAACAGATTCCGATGCTTCATACGCTGACGGTCCTGTTACTGGTCGAGTAGATTTAACTGCCGTTGACACAACAGCACCAGGTTATCATCAAGAAGCTTTGGTTCCTTTATCATCCGAAACTCACGCAGGTGAAGACATTTCGTTACACGCAACTGGTCCTGGCTCAAACCTTGTTCAAGGTGTAGTAGAACAAAGCAATATTTTTCACGTCATTAATAAAGCACTTGGACTAATCAGCCAATAAGCGAAGATTTTTATAGGAGTTTACATAACATGAAAACATTTAAATTATCATGCGTTGCATTGGCGGTGAGCGGACTGGTCGCTTGTGTTGATGATGGCAATAACGGAACTGATGGCACCGATCGTTCCAATGGATTTAATTCTCTCGTTGATCAAATCGTTTTGAGTATTGGTGATGACAATTGTCGCAACGGTGGACTGCAAATCAACTCAGGTATTGATACTAACGGTAACGGTATTTTAGATGAGAGTGAAATCAACCAATCGGAATACGTTTGTGATGCACCTATTACCTCACTATCGTCAAGCCAATTACTGACCAGCACCAATAATCAATGGTTCATTCAATCGGAAAATTCTATCGAGCAAGCGAAACAAAATCTTAATTCGCTAAAAACTGAGCGTGGCTCTGCAAAAAATGTAATCTTGTTTATTGGTGATGGCATGGGAGTCTCTACCGTTACCGCTGCTCGTATTTTTGAAGGTCAAGCAAAAGGAATGATGGGAGAAGAAAATCAACTGAGTTTTGGTCAAATGCCATTTGCAGGATTATCGAAAACCTATAATGTTGATGCTCAAACTCCTGATTCTGCGGGTACCATGACCGCTATGATGAGTGGCGTTAAAACCGATGTCGGTGTAATTGGCGTTGACGAAGACATAGAACGTGGTCGCTGTTCAACCGTTGCAGGCAATGAGTTAGTGACAGCACTGGAGCTAGCAGAAATTGGTGGACTTTCGACAGGCATTATTTCAACAGCTCGAATCACTCACGCAACTCCAGCAGCAACTTACGCTAAGTCGGCAGATCGAAACTGGGAAGACATTTCGGACTTGCCTGCAGAAGCAGTTACGGATGGTTGTAAAGACATTGCAGACCAATTAGTTAACTTTGAAAGCAATTTAGAAAACCGGTTTGCTGGTGTGGATGTTGATGGAATCGAAGTAGTCTTTGGTGGAGGCCGTCGTCACTTCTTACCAAAAGATGTGGCTTTCAATAGTCCAGATGCTCAAAGTTCAGTTGAAGGCGATCGTACGGACGGTCGTGATTTAACGGCGGAATGGCAATCGGCTTATCCCCAGGGGACTTATGTATACGAACAAACTGGGTTTGATGCAATTGATACAGAATCAGCTGAGCGAGTATTTGGACTATTCAACGAATCGCACATGCAATACGAAGCTGATCGAGGAAACGATATTGCAGGTGAACCGAGCCTAACTGAAATGACAGAAAAAGCGGTAAAAATTCTTGATAACAACAGCAAAGGATTCTTCTTAATGGTTGAGTCTGGAAGGATTGATCACGCACATCACGCAGGTAATGCTTATGGCGCATTAAACGATACGGTTGAATTATCGAATGCCGTTAGACGTGCAATGCAATTAACGAATCCAGAAGATACTTTAATTATCGTTACAGCCGATCACGGTCACGTATTCACAATTGGTGGTTATCCAAAACGTGGTAACCCTATTCTTGGAAAAGTGGTTAATGTTGGCGCTACGGAACCCGCACTTGCAGCAGATGATATGCCTTACACAACGGTAGCTTATACCAATGGACTTGGGTTCAATGATTTAGGCACAGAGACAGATTCTGATGCCAGTTATAACTTTGCGCCAAGTGCTGGTCGTGCGGATCTGACCAGTGTTAACACTGAAAACCCGGGGTATCATCAAGAAGCCACCATACCAACTTCTTCGGAAACTCATTCTGGTGAAGATGTCGGTATTTATGCAAAAGGTCCTCTTGCTCAGCTTGTTAATGGTACCAACGAACAAAGTATCATTTTCCATATTATGGAAATGGCGGCAGACTTATCTGGCAAAGCTGATAATCAATAAATTAGACGATAAAAGTAAAACAACTAACCTCGGGCATGTCAGTGCTCGAGGTTTTTTGAGTATACGTAGTTAAACAGAAGAACTGGAGAAAATTGTGAACAGGCACATTTTGTTTACTTTGATAATAGCAATTGTAAGTTGCGGTTTATCTGCAAACGAGACTGAAAACTCATGCACAATTGATGCTAATTCGATCATGCTAAGTTACAGTATCAGCGAAACAAAGAAATCGAATGAAAGCGACAAAGTGAGTGAACAAACCGTCGATGAAAAACTTAATCTTTGGCGACGCAATCAAACAGTCGCTCAAGAAAACCTCACAAAAGGAATTACCGATCAATGGCATCGATTGCCCAATAAATTTATTGTACCCACTCGTCACTTTGATAAGTATCAACGAAGTATAGAATACCAATCATCCGATTTGAAAACAGAGAGCTCTCAAGCTGCTTGGGAAGCAAAATTTCAAATCATTCCCAATAGAACACTAGAGTCAATGTCATTAACTTCTGAAGAAGGCTCTGGCTGCGATAAAATACAAAATTACCATTTGGCACACGGTAATACCAAAACTCAGATTGTCTGGATGCCTGCAATTAAAGTCATGAAACACTTTAAAAAAGAAAGTGATAAAGTCTTAATTGAATGGCAACTGCTCAATAAAACGTCGAACAAAAAGGCGGTTAACGACAAATTTAATCAACTGTTAAGCTATCAAACAACCGACTTTGCGGATATTGGCGACAACGAATCTGATCCTTTTTTACAAAAAATGATCAAGATGGGATTTATACAACACGCGCATGCTATTGAAGAAAATAACGAAACAAAAACGGATCACGTACACTAGGCAGTAATATCATTAGACTAAATTTTTATCGAATGCGAAAATTAGAAGAAGAACACCTCTAATAACCAGAGCTGTGTTTGATAAATAATTTGAAAAACTACTAGCAATAAAAAACCCGCCAGAGCGGGTTTTTTATTTTGACATTCAGTTCGCGATTAAGCATCAACCGTTACTTGATTACTCACCGGTATAGTTACCGAATTAGCTTTTGACTTGTACTCTTCCATTTGATGGAAGTTCATATACACGTAAATGTCATCTGCCATGCTATTAATTTCTTTGGCGTACTCTAAATACTCTTCAACCGTTGGTAGCTTTCCTAAAATTGACGCTACTGCCGCAAGTTCAGCCGATGCGAGGTAGACATTAGCGCCTTGGCCTAATCGATTTGGGAAATTACGGGTTGAGGTTGATACAACTGTCGACTTCGGTGCAACACGAGCCTGATTACCCATACATAATGAGCAGCCTGGCATTTCAAGACGTGCACCAGAACGACCGTATATGTTGTAGTAACCCTCTTCCATTAGTTGATGCTCATCCATTTTTGTTGGCGGAGCAATCCACAGACGAGTTGCGAGTGTGCCGGGCTCAACTTTATCAAGTAGTTTACCCGCTGCTCTGAAATGACCAATGTTAGTCATGCATGAGCCGATAAATACTTCATCAATTTTATCTCCAGCCACTTCACTCAATAGTCGTGCATCATCTGGATCGTTTGGAGCGCAAAGTACAGGCTCTTTCAATTCATTAAGATCAATTTCGATTACTGCAGCGTATTCGGCATCAGCATCAGCTTCCATCAATTCTGGATTCGCTAACCACTCTTCCATTTTTTCAATTCGACGACCAATAGTTCTCTCGTCACCGTAGCCGTTTGCAATCATCCACTTAAGTAAAACAATGTTTGACTGTAAGTATTCTGAAACCGACTCTTCCGATAATTTAATAGTACAGCCAGCTGCCGAACGCTCAGCAGAAGCATCGGATAATTCAAACGCTTGCTCAGCTGTTAAATGCTCAAGACCTTCAATTTCTAACACTCGACCTGAGAAAATATTTTTCTTGCCAGATTTCTCGACTGTTAAATGACCTTCTTGAATCGCATAGTAAGGAATTGCGTGTACCAAATCACGTAATGTGATACCTGGTTGCATCTCACCTTTAAAGCGAACCAATACAGACTCCGGCATGTCGAGAGGCATAACGCCTGTTGCAGCTGCAAACGCAACTAATCCGGAGCCCGCTGGGAATGAAATACCGATCGGGAATCGCGTATGTGAGTCACCACCGGTTCCAACTGTGTCAGGCAATAACATACGGTTCAACCAGCTATGGATAATGCCGTCACCTGGACGAAGCGAGACACCGCCTCGGTTACGAATAAAGTCTGGTAATGTGTGCTGCGTGTCAATATCGACTGGTTTCGGATAAGCCGCAGTGTGACAGAAAGATTGCATGACTAAATCAGCAGTGAAACCTAAACAGGCAAGATCTTTCAGCTCATCACGAGTCATGGGGCCTGTTGTATCTTGAGACCCAACGGTTGTCATTTTCGGTTCGCAATATTGGTTAGGTCGAACACCTGGCAAGCCACATGCTTTACCAACCATTTTTTGCGCCAACGTAAATCCTTTTCCAGTGTCTTTCACTTCACCAGGTTTACGGAAGAAGTCTGCTTCTGGTAAACCTAAAAACTCGCGCGCATTCGCGGTTAGGCCGCGACCAATGATTAATGGTATACGACCACCTGCTTGAACTTCATCAATCATTACCGATGTTTTTAGAGAAAATTCAGCAATGGTTTCACCATTTTTCTCTACTTTTCCTTCGTATGGGTAAATGTCAATAACATCACCCATTTCCATTTTTGAAACATCAACTTCAATCGGCAATGCTCCAGCGTCTTCCATTGTGTTAAAGAAGATAGGCGCAATTTTTCCACCTAAACAATAACCGCCAGCGCGTTTATTTGGAACATAAGGAATATCATCACCAGTACACCAAAGTACTGAATTGGTTGCTGATTTACGCGAAGAGCCTGTGCCAACTACGTCACCTACATAAGCAACTGGGTGCCCTTTCTTTTGCAATTCATCAATAATTTCTAACGGGTTACCGTCGATGCCTTCTCGTGGGTTTTTCAACATTGCAAGCGAGTGTAATGGGATGTCTGGACGAGACCATGCATCTTGCGCAGGAGACAGATCATCGGTATTAGTTTCACCCGTAACTTTAAAGACAGTTACGGTGATCTTGTCAGCAAGTGCAGGCTTAGATTTAAACCATTCAGCATCAGCCCAAGACTGGATTACTTCTTTAGCAGTTTCATTTCCTGCTTTTGCTTTATCGGCAACATCGTGGAAAGCATCGAACATCAAAGTTGTATTTTTTAACTGCTGAGCTGCTACTTCGGCAAGCTCTGAATCATCTAGCAGCTCGACTAGAGTGGCAATGTTGTAACCACCTAGCATGGTACCCAATAATTGGGTCGCATGCTTTTTATCCACTAATGGTGAATTCGCTTCACCTTTCGCTACTGCCGATAAAAATCCAGCTTTTACGTAAGCGGCTTCATCAACACCTGGGGGTACACGATGTGTTAATAACTCAACGAGAAACTCTTCTTCCCCAGCCGGTGGACTTTTTAGCAGTTCAATAAGCTCACTAACTTGCTCTGGATTGAGAGGTTTAGGAGGTATTCCCATTTCGGCACGTTCAGCAACATGTTTACGATAGGCTTCTAACACGAATTAAATCCTCGTTGGTCGACTGGTTTAAATACAATTTCACGCCAAAAGAACGCAAAGTTAGGTCAAATCGGCGCTTGTTAGCAAAATTTAGGGAGCGAATTATACAGCAATTAACACATGGAATAAATTACTACCTGAAAGGCTCTGGAGCTATTTGAAGATAAAAAATGAGAGGCTGGCGTTTATGTCGGTTGCTATATGACCAACTAGAACTCTTTGAGGCGCCTCATGTCGTCAACAGTGTCTACTGTAAACGCAGCGTTTTCATGGGTAATGGAGCTAACTTCCGCTAGGTGAGCCTGAATCACACTATCAGGAGAGTCGTCTTCTTGCAACGTGGTCAACTCATAAAACAGCCGATTAGGGAAAACAGCTGGCAGTTGATAAACGTCATCACATTCGGTTGCAATAATTTTGTCGGCTTCTATCTTAGACTTTTCAACGAGCGCCTGGTAATGATCTAAAGGAATCAAGGGTTGGTCACAGTTCATTAGTAACACGTGTTTTGCATTAAACTCATGCTTTATCGCTAAACTGACAGAGTTGGCAAGCCCTTCTTCCCATTTAGGATTATATACGACATCGACTTTAAATTTATGCGCTTCCGCTTCGACACTGTGGTGATTTGCGCCTGTGATGACCGTTACATTATTTGAGAGTTGAAGCGCTCTTCTACAGGCATGCGCAATTAAAGTGACACCATGATAATTAATCATTTGCTTGGTGACCCCAAGACGACGAGAGGCTCCTCCTGCAAAAATGACAACGGAAAGTTCTATCATAAAACTCCATTTTCCAATGGCATATGCGTTTTGTATAGATAAACTATAGCACACGAAAATAAACTAGGTGCTTGATTTCAGGCAAAAAAAAGCCAGCTAAACGCTGGCTATTGAAACATTGAGTTTAGCTTACTTAAAAGCTTGAAGGCCTGTTTGCGCTCTTCCAAGAATTAGAGCGTGAACATCATGAGTCCCCTCATAGGTATTCACTGCTTCCAGGTTCATCATATGTCGAATCACATGATATTCATCATTGATTCCATTTCCACCGTGCATATCACGTGCTGTTCTTGCAATTTCAAGAGCTTTACCACAAGCATTACGTTTAACCATCGAAATCATCTCAGGTTTAAAACGTTGCTCGTCGATTAATCGCCCAACTCGAAGAGACGCCTGTAATCCTAATGAAATCTCAGTTTGCATGTCAGCCAACTTCTTTTGCACTAGCTGATTTGCCGCTAAAGGTTTATCGAACTGTTTGCGGTCGAGGGTGTATTGGCGAGCCGCATGCCAACAGGCTTCCGCGGCGCCCATTGCGCCCCATGAAATTCCGTAACGAGCCATGTTTAAGCAACTGAACGGCCCACGTAATCCCGTTACTTCAGGGAACATGTTTTCTTCTGGTACAAAGACTCCATCCATAACGATTTCACCCGTGATAGACGCACGAAGTGAAAACTTGCCATCAATTTTAGGAGCAGATAAACCTTCCATTCCTTTTTCTAGAACAAAACCTCGAATAATCCCTTCATCATTTTTCGCCCATACGACAAAAACGTCGGCAACTGGCGAATTTGTAATCCACATTTTACTTCCCGACAGTAAATAACCACCATCGACTTTCTTGGCTCGGGTTTTCATTGAACCAGGGTCAGATCCTGCATCGGGCTCAGTCAATCCAAAACAACCTATGAATTCTCCGGTCGCTAGTTTCGGTAAATATTTTTCTTTTTGCGCTTCACTGCCGAATTTATAAATCGGATACATAACTAGCGACGACTGAACCGAGCAGGCAGAACGGTATCCAGAGTCGACTCGCTCGATTTCTCTCGCGACTAAGCCGTAGGCTACATAACTGGTGCCAGCACAACCGTAACCGTCGATGGTCGAACCCAATAATCCAAGCTCGCCAAGTTCGGTCATTATCTCGGTATCAAAATGCTCATGACGATTCGCTTCTAACACTCGAGGTAATAATTTTTCTTGGGCATATTGATAAGCCGAATCACGAATCATTCGTTCTTCTTCCGTTAATTGCTCATCAAGCAATAACAAATCATCCCAATTCGATAATACTCCACCAGACATACATTAATTCCTAAGTTTACTAATACATGGATTATATGGGCTAAGGCTGTCGATTAACACTCAGACCAGTCAGCAAAATGACCGCGGCATTATAAAAGAACACAAATCAAAGTCGATGCATTTAAACCTCAAACTCGGATCATCAAATACCAGCAATGTACAACTTTACTAAAAACCGACTATACCAGCCGAAAACAGCCCTTTGTGGCTTTAGTTTCGCACAACAAGTGTGACTTTAACAAACGCAAACAGACTAATAATGTTACGGTGCAACAAGGGTACAATAGTGCTCATTTGTCTTAATGGCTGAACTCCATCAACTTCAGGAGTTTGAGTCGAAGATTCCGACGCAATTTTCCAAGTAATTCGCCAGAGCCTTATGCCCTTTAGAATTTAAGTGGTATCCATCGGACGCTAACAACTCTCTCGCTTCAGTAATGTTTGAATAACTCATAATATCTTGCCATCGATAAACCTCGATCGGATAGAGGTGTTTTAATTCTTGTAATGCTCGATTGTAGAGGTCAACGTCCTGCATACGCCGAACAGAAGATGCCCTTACAGAATCTTCTCCAGTTACTCCTTCTCCAGTTACACCTTTTCCATCGTTTCCTTCGTTAAGAGCATGATTTTGCTGTGGAGTTGCAATTGATTGCAGTTCTAAAAGCGCAACCGAAACCTTATCTTTAAGACAGAATTGAATCACCTTAGTTAACTTACTTTTGAAGATATCAACAGGTACCTTGTTTTTGTTTTTATGAATGACGATGTCATTAATGCCGTACTGAAGAATCACCAGCCTTCGACTGTTGTTAATTTTACGGTATAGATACTCACTTTCAAATCGAACTAGCAAACCATCGACTGTTTCACCGCCAACACCCAGTCCATAAACTCGACAATCCAAGATAGCTGGAGAGGTACTTTCATCTTTTGACTGACAAGTATTGTTGGATTGATGATTACGCTTTATTGCAGAACTTGATAAACGAGCAACCCAGCCAGCATGTTCAATGTCACTCTCACCCGCGGTCGATGAGTCGCCAAAACAAAATAATTGTCGAAGGTCTGTTGGAGGCTTCAATTTACCCTATTCCTCAAAAATGGTATCTTTCATCTATCTGAATATTATCTACGTACTTTAGACTAAAGTCACACATCTCACTTATTCATAAGAGGTTGTTCATATCATGAAATCTATATTGGTTACTTGTCTGATGTTGTTTGCGTCATTTTCGCTCTCGGCTCAAAACTGGTCTTTAAACAGCGCAGAATCCAAGCTAATTTTTTCATCTGTTAAAAACTCTGCAGTTGCTGAGAACCATTCTTTTAAAAACTTCAGTGGCAAGGTAACGAATAATAAAAATGTATTCATTAGTATCGACTTAAGCAGTGTTGAAACCAATATTGACATCCGAAATCAACGAATGAAGGAGCATCTTTTTAAGGTCGACAAGTTCTCAACGGCAACAATCGAGCTCTCACTACCTGATGGGTTTGTTGAAGAGCTTTCCATTGGAAAGTCGGTAGATATTGAACAAGCATTCACTTTGAATCTGCATGGAAAAAGTAACCAGAATAAAGCTGCATTTAGAGTCACTAAGTTAAATAAGAAACAAATTCAAGTCGTTAATACATTACCAATTTTTATTCAAGCTGAACCATTTGAATTAGTTGGAGGTATTCTTAAACTGCAACAGTTAGCCAAACTTAATTCGATAGATGCAGTTATTCCTGTGAATTTAGTGTTTGTATTTGACTCAGCCAAGTAGAACTATAAGTAATTTTTTAGTAAGAAAAATTATGAATTCGACAGATGAAGGCAAATTAATTCCGATTGGATATATACGATCTCCTTACAAAGAAAAATTTGCCATTCCTCGTCAACCAGGTTTAGTAACATCCGCCATCTCAGAATTGCATTTGGTCCATCCTTTTAATGATCCAAATGCTGTTCGTGGATTGGAGCAATTCAGTCACTTATGGGTAATCTTTGAGTTTCACCAAAATAAACAGCAAGAATGGTCACCTTTGATTCGCCCACCACGACTTGGAGGGAATACAAAGATAGGTGTCTTTGCATCTCGCAGCTCATTTAGACCCAATAATATTGGTATGAGTGCAGTCAAACTAAAATCCATTTGTACCAAGAACTCTCAAATCATAATTGAAATTTATGGTGGCGATTTTGTTGATGGCACACCTATTCTTGATATAAAACCCTACGTTCCCTATTCCGACAGTATCCCTGATGCAGCAGCTTCTTACGCAATAAAGCCGGACAATTTAAATGTTGAAGTTGAATTCACACAAGAGTCATTAGAAACCTTAAATATAGTAGCGGCCGACATACCAAACATCCAATCGACCATCACTCAAGTGCTAATACAAGACCCTAGACCAGGGTATCGTCGTCATTCTGAAGAGCTCAAAACTTACGGAATGACGTTATACAATTATAATATTCAATTTAAATTTATATCGGCAAACCTTGTGCAGGTGTTAGCTATCTCCAAAATCGAGAATCCAGAGTTCTAAAATCCATAGCTCTAAATGTCATAGCTCTAAAATTCAGATTTATTTTTTGTGCATTACTCAAAAAATTGACAACACTTTAAATTACCAGAAAGTCCATAAATTCATTAACCGTCATATTGGTCACATTATCTAAATTCTCCATCAGGTGTGAAATCTGTTCAGCATGCTTTTTTGGATATCGCATCTGAGCTTGCTGCGAAAATTTACCAATTAACAGTTCCTGCTGTTCATCAAAGCGAGAAACGTCTGAAATCGGCAACCTCACTTGCGCTGTTTTTGGTTCTTCTCCATTGTTGAATTCAACTCGAACACGAGCGGATAATCCGTTAATCAAATTTTCATTAGGCTCAGTTGGCTCAAGCTTTACATTCGCATTTGACAAAGACGCATTAAAAAATTGCGTGCTCTTTAATTGTTGATAACTAACTTCGCCTGTAAAGAGTGCTGCAACAATGAGTTTAAGCTCTTCAGAAAACGATTCATTACTGGCGGTTAAATTTGCTTGTTGTAAAAAATCATCTTTATTCGTAGTAAATTCAACCGTTACGCTTTCAATGGCATCTTTATTAGTAACGATATCAATATTTAACAAACTAGCGGCTTCTATAGCAGAGGTTATTGCGGGCACTGCACTCCCATGAAATTTTGTAAATGCATTTTTAATAAAATGGTCTTGCAGGTTAATTTGAACTGGTTGGTTTTCGTCTGAAGGGCATCTCGATTCATGCCTTTCGTTATTTATTTTTGAATATCCAGATTCACCTGTCATAGTGATCAATGCTAACCGGATAGCGCGACTTACTGAATCACCACTGCCCCATAAATGTCGATAAGCCCCTTCTTCATTTACCAAATCTATTGATAAACCATCGGCGCAAACTTGCGAGAGTGCATCGATTATTTCGATTTCTCCTCCACCCAGAATATGTGTGCAAACAGCAACGGATGCTATTTTTGCTGCAAGATAGTTATTTGTGTTTTGGTTTGAACCTGAGTCTTTTGTTTCAACGTAGGTCAGAAATGCACCGAAAATCTCATAAACTTTCACTATTGAAACAAGCAACTCTTTCATGCTCAATGATGGGTATCCGCCTGCAATATGCTGTCGAGAAACAAAGTCGCTTACCGATAAGACAGATGAAATACAAATTGATGGACTAGCAAATAAATTGCCGTCTTCACTAACGAGACAATCATTATGTCGCGACCAGCTCATTAATACAGCATTATCAAAGGTTGCTTTAATTGGATCTAATTCGAGCTGTGTGCCAATAACTCGGGCACCATGAGGAACCCAGGTACCCGGCACTATTGGTCCAAGATGCTTAATGCATTCCGGATAGGACATACCTTCTGCCGCACAACCAACGGCATCGCGCAACCGTAGTAACGCATACGCTAACGTATCATTAGATTTTATTTCATACTGAGTGACGTATTGAGCAATCTGCTTAAATAGAGAATGAGTTACCAAGTTTAAAGGGTTCATCATGACCGATCTCTTTCCTTTTTTTTTTGGCTTTAGACTAGCTATAAAAAATGCCGCAAGCAAATAGAAATTCGATTGCGGCATTTCAGAGGGATTAAATCGTTAATGACTGTAATGCAATTGTTTTACACAATTAAGTAATCATTAACAACTCAGCTATCGCTTGTCGATATCCACCCACTCGAGATCTTCTGGACCAACATAAGTTGCGCTGGGTCGAATAATTTTACCGTCTACACGTTGTTCCATGATATGAGCTGCCCAACCAGTGATTCGAGACATCACAAATATCGGTGTGAACATTGAAGTTGGAATACCCATTTGATGATAAGAAACCGCAGAGAACCAATCCAAGTTCGGGAACATTTTCTTTTCATCCCACATCACTTGCTCAAGTCGCTCTGCGACTTGATAAAGCTTCATATCACCTTGTTCTTGTGACAATTGCTCCGCTACTTTTTTAATGACTTTGTTTCGAGGATCAGAAACGGTGTAAACCGGATGACCAAAACCGATGACGATTTCTTTACGCGCCATACGTTCTTTTATATCAGTTTCTGCTTCGTCAGCTGAGTCATAACGCTTTTGAATTTCTAAAGCAACTTCATTGGCTCCACCATGCTTAGGTCCTCGAAGTGCACCAATTGCTCCACACACGGCAGAGTACATATCGGAATTTGTACCAGCAATTACTCGGCTAGTAAAAGTTGAAGCATTGAACTCGTGCTCTGCGTAAAGAATAAGCGAAATGTGCATCGCTTTTTCCCATGACTCACTTGGTTTTTCACCATGAAGCATATGCAGGAAATGTGCGCCAATAGAATCATCGTCCGTTTGGGTATCGATTCGACGGCCATTGTGACTAAAGTGATACCAATAAAGTAGCATCGAACCAAAAGAAGCCATTAGACGATCGGCAATATCTTTTGCATCAGAAACGTTGTGATCATCTTTTTCTGGTAGCACCGTTCCTAAAACCGAACAGCCCGTTCTTAATACATCCATTGGATGTGCGGCAGCAGGAATACACTCAAGCGCTTCTTGAACCGCTAATGGTAAGCCACGCATTGCTTTTAATTTCGCTTTATAATTCTTTAACTCTGCTTTTGTTGGAAGCTTTCCATGGATAAGTAAATAAGCGATTTCTTCAAACTCTGCTTTTTCTGCAAAATCAAGAATGTCATATCCTCGATAAGCGAGGTCATTACCGGTTCGTCCAACAGTACATAAAGCTGTGTTACCTGCGTCAACACCAGACAGTGCGACTGATTTTTTACCTTTCTTTTTCTGCTCAGTCATTTTTTATTTCTCCTTATTTTCTGCGAACAGCGAGTCTAGTTTCTGCTCATAACTGTGATAGTTTAAGTAATCGTATAATTCTTCTCGAGTTTGCATGATATCGACAACATCGCGCTGATGTCCGTCGTTTTTCAAAGCTTCATAAACGGTTAGTGCACCTTTATTCATTGCGCGATAAGCACCACAACAATACAACACAATATCAACCCCTACTTCGCCGAGTTCTGGAGTTGAAAATAATGGCGTTTTTCCAAACTCAGTAATATTGGCCAAGATGGGTACCTTTACGGCCTCTTTGAATGTTTTATACTGCTCGAGAGAATTAATCGCTTCAGGAAATATCATATCCGCGCCTGCTTCGACACACGCGAGTGCTCGCTCAATTGCACTGTCCATTCCCTCAACCGCTAACGCATCAGTTCGCGCCATAACGACAAATTGATCATCGGTTTTAGCGTCAACCGCAGCCTTAACTCGATCGATCATTTCGCCCTTTGATACAATTTCTTTTCCTGGTCGGTGACCACATCGCTTAGCGGCAACTTGATCTTCAATATGACAACCCGCTGCACCAGCTTTGATTAATGACTTTACTGTTCGTGCGATATTGAATGCACCACCCCAACCGGTGTCAGCATCAACCAATAATGGTAAATCGCATACGTCAGTAATTCGACGTACATCAATTAAAACGTCTTCCAATGAGCTAATACCAAGATCGGGCATTCCTAACGAATTAGCAGCGACTCCTCCTCCTGATAAATAAATTGCTTGGTGCCCAACTCGTTTTGCCATATGGGCAGTGTAAGCATTGATGGTTCCGACAATTTGCAAAGGTTGATTATTCGCGACTGCCGCTCTTAATTTTGCTCCAGGACTTTGTGTTTGACTCATGAGTATCTCTTTTAATTAAATATTTTAAATATCAGGCAAGGGAGACCCTTGTAGCGTGCTAGCAAGGTATTGGATAAGTTTCTTGGTCCAGAAAAACCATCCAATACCCATGGAATAGAAAAGATATGACTTAGGCTTCTGCCATCTCTTCAAGTTTTACTTTCCAAATAGCTGGGCCAGTTTTATGGACTGATTCGCCATTTGTATCGACAGCAACGGTAACTGGCATATCTTCAATTTCGAATTCATAAATCGCTTCCATACCCAGCTCTTCGAAAGCAACAACACGAGATTTTTTAATTGCTTTCGACACCAAATAAGCTGCGCCGCCAACGGCCATTAAGTAAGTCGCTTTATGTTGTTTGATCGCGTCGATTGCAACGTCACCACGCTCGGCTTTTCCGATCATGCCCATCAATCCAGTTTTCTCGAGCATCATGTTGGTGTATTTGTCCATGCGTGTTGAGGTTGTTGGTCCGGCAGGGCCAACTACTTCATTTCTAACGGCATCAACTGGTCCTACATAGTAAATAAATTTGCCAGCGAAATCGACGCCGTCAGGTAGGCCTTTACCACTCTCAAATAGTTCTTGAATCTTTTTGTGTGCTGCATCTCGGCCAGTTAATATTTTTCCGCTCAGTAAAAGAGTTTCACCTGGTTTCCAAGCTTCCATCTCGTCTCGAGTAATGGTCTCAAGATTGACACGTTTAACAGAATCTCCAACTTCCCAAGTCACTTCAGGCCAATCGGATAATGAAGGTTGCTCTAACTCTGCTGGGCCTGACCCATCGAGAGTAAAATGTACATGTCGAGTCGCGGCGCAGTTAGGAATCATAGCGACTGGTAGTGATGCGGCATGAGTTGGGCAATCTTTAATTTTTATATCCAACACAGTCGTTAATCCACCCAATCCTTGAGCGCCTATACCGAGTTTGTTAACTCCGTTGAAAATATCCAGCCGTAATTGCTCAACTGAATCCTTAGGACCCTCTGATTGAAGCTCATGAATATTAATAGGCTCCATTAACGACTCTTTCGCCATAACCATAGCTTTTTCCGCAGTACCGCCAATACCAATTCCCAGCATTCCTGGTGGACACCAACCTGCGCCCATTTTTGGAACCGTTTCGAGTACCCAATCTAAAATCGAATCGTTCGGGTTTAACATAACAAATTTTGATTTATTTTCTGAGCCGCCGCCTTTTGCAGCAACGTCAACGGTTACTTTATCTCCGGGCACCATATCAATATGCACTACGGCTGGAGTATTGTCCTTGGTGTTTTTGCGAGGCCCAACCGGATTTTCCACAACCGACGCTCGCAATGGATTATCTGCGTTTGAATAAGCACGTCTTACGCCTTCGTCGACCATTTGTTGGACAGTCAAATCACTGTCCCATTGGACATTCATACCAATTTTTACGAACACAGTTACAATACCCGTGTCCTGGCAAACGGGGCGATGTCCTTCCGCAGACATTCTGGAGTTGATTAGAATTTGAGCAATAGCATCTTTGGCGCCTGGGTTTTGTTCTTTCTCATACGCTTCATGCATTGCATCGACGAAGTCTTTAGGGTGATAGTACGAGATGAATTGCAATGCGTTCTCTACGCTTTCGATAAAGTCGGCTTTTTTGATGACAGCCATTGAAGTCCTCCAGTTAGGGAGCGCTGCTAGATTTTTGCAGCGCACAACCATACAATAAATTATATAACGGTTCAATAATCTGAATAGAAACTTTGGTATTATACCCTATTCATCTAAGTCGCTGTACGCATAGAAATGCTTCAAAGGGACTTTCTGTAATCTTAATAGGTGATCATTAATAATGAGCGTTGTTGAACTTGAATATTTTGGTGATCGAACAGCCGACCTTTACTTCTCAAAAGTACGATCTTTAAAATATTCACTGTTATTAACCGGCAATCAAGACGCAGATGGTTCTCAACACGACATCATACTTGCTGCACCAAGTGCCGTTGTTGTAAGTCATTCTTCTCCACAGGTTCAACATCATCGATTAGATTTTAATCAATCTGATTGGATTTCAGGTCTTCCTCTGCAAGAAAAGCCGCTTAACCTATTGTCTCCAAAATCTCAAATAAATGAATGGCTGACTCACTATCAACTGCCAAGTGAAATAACCAAAACTTATGATGATCAACATTCCGAAAGTACGGAGGTAACTTCATTAAAAAATTTGGTTGAACACCTCCCTTTTATCGGAGGCGTGGCGGGCGCATTTAGCTATGACTTCGGCCGGCAACTTGAAAATATACCGCTCCTCTCCGAAAACGATCTTAAATTACCTGACTTAGTTGCGGGTGTTTATTTTTGCCCGCTAGTTGTCGATCACAAAGCAAAGAAAACCTATTTACTTAATTTATTTAAGAAAGATGAACTAGCAGACTGGTTAGAAAAGCAATATTACAAAGACGAGATAAAACAAGAGTCAAACAAAGATCCAAAACTAGCGTCGGATTGGACGTCAAACATGACACAAGATGACTACAGTAAAAAATTCGCTACTGTGAAAACTTATATTAAAAACGGCGACTGCTATCAAATTAATCTTGCTCAACGATTTAAAGCGGAATATCACGGAGACGCGTGGCAAACATTTCAGTTTTTACACAAACTCAACCAATCCCCTTTCTCCGGTTTTTTTAATCTGGGCGACGCTGAAATTTTGTCGTTTTCACCGGAGCGCTTTATTCGGATTGAGGGAGATCATATTACAACCCAACCCATTAAAGGCACTCGACCACGAGGAAGTTCCGAACACGAAGATCAGCAGCACGCTAATGAGCTTCAAAACAGCGAGAAAGATAAAGCTGAAAATTTGATGATTGTTGACTTGCTCCGAAATGATATTGGAAGGTCAGCTGCACCAGGCAGTGTCAAAGTATCAGAATTGTTTGGCCTTTATTCATTTAACTCGGTTCATCACCTGATATCAACTATCGAAGCCAAGTTATCCAACGATAAGACAGCATTTGATGTTTTCATTTCCGCTTTTCCAGGAGGTTCAATTACTGGAGCTCCGAAAGTAAGAGCGATGGAAATAATCGAAGAACTTGAGCCTCATCGTCGCAGCTTTTACTGCGGCTCACTCGCTTACTTTAGTTTTAATAATAAATCCGATAGCAACATTATGATTCGAACTCTAGTGTCTCATGATAATGCCTTATATGCATGGGCAGGTGGAGGTCTTGTTGATGACTCAAATTGTACCGACGAATACAACGAAACCTTTTCAAAACTGAGTAAAATTTTAACGCCATTACAGTATGAGAAACTTGATTAAATATGCTTGAACTCAACCAGAATATTTTAAGACAAGTTTTAGAGAGCGCAGATTCCCTGTCGCAAACTCATGACGTTGCAGGACAAGGTGATATTGATTTGAAACCTGCTGCGGTTTTAATACCTCTAGTTGAACGCCAAGTTGGTCAGCAACTCGACTATCAATTACTTCTCACTCGCCGTGCCAAGCACCTAAAACATCATGCTGGACAAATTAGTTTCCCTGGCGGTAGAAAAGAAAAATCAGACACCAATTTAGAATACACTGCGCTTCGGGAAACCTTCGAAGAAATCGGCATATCGTCGAGTCAAATTAGGATTCTGGGGAAGTTACAACCTCATCACACTATAACTCGGTATTCGATGACGCCATACGTTGGTATTATTAAAAACCAATACACTCTGAAGATTGATCCGTCTGAAGTCGATGAAGCCTTTGAAGTACCATTCAACTTTATTTTAAATCCAGATAACCACAAACTAGAAAGTGCTGATTTTCAGGGACAAAAGCGATTTTACTATACAATTCAATATCAAAACTACAATATCTGGGGAGCTACCGCTCGAGTCTTAGTTGAATTTTCAAAACTCGTTCATCAACATGTTCGACCACTTACCTCATAACAAGAATCACTAGAGTGAAACCCTAATTCACATTACAATTATACGTATTAAAATCACTTAAAATGTCTGCATTTTTCAGTTCTAAAGATTTGCAGTTCTAAAGAGAGTAATAATGTCGATTAGCACGTTTGAAATATTTACTATTGGTATTGGCCCATCGAGTTCTCATACGGTAGGTCCTATGAGAGCTGCTCGACGTTTTATTGAAGAGTTAAAAAATAAAAATTTATTAACAGATGTGGTTCGAATTCGAGCTGAACTGTACGGCTCGTTAGGCCAAACAGGAAAAGGTCATGGAAGTGATGTCGCGGTTTTAATGGGGCTTGAAGGTCATCGTCCGGCGGAATTGGACCCCGATACTGTACCGCAAAGAATGCAAAATATACGAGACTCAAAATCCATCACACTTGGTCAAGCTCATTCAGTAAAGTTCAATGAAAAAACAGACTTAATGTTTCATCGACGTGAAGTATTACCAAAACACGCGAACGGTATGAAGTTTCATGCTTATGGAGCAAATAAAGAACTTGTTAAAACATCGACTTATTATTCTGTCGGTGGTGGATTTGTGGTTAACGATGATGTTTCTTCGGAAGACCCATTCGTTAAAGACAAAACTAAAGTTACTTACCCTTTCAATAGCGCCGAAGAGTTATTGGCTTTAAGTAGCGATCATGGACTAAGTATCTCCAGCCTAATGTTAAAAAATGAACTTGCCTGGCGAAGTGAAGCAGAAGTTAAAGAAAAGTTAATGACCATTTGGCAAGCAATGCGAGATTGTGTGCAAAGAGGATGTGATCGAGAAGGTATTCTTCCCGGTGGCTTAAAAGTAAAACGTCGAGCCCATGCTTTATTTAGAAAACTAAAAGCTTCAAAAAACCAAACCGATGAACTTGCCGTTATGGATTGGGTAAACCTGTACGCATTGGCAGTCAATGAAGAAAATGCGGCTGGCGGTCGAGTGGTAACCGCTCCAACAAATGGTGCAGCAGGAATTATCCCCGCAGTTTTGTTTTACTACACACAGCATCATTGCAAAGGTGAACCAGAAGACGACTCAATCATTCGTTTTCTGTTAACCGCTGCTGCCATTGGCATACTCTATAAAGAAAATGCATCCATTTCGGGTGCTGAAGTGGGTTGTCAGGGAGAAGTTGGTGTTGCCTGTTCAATGGCAGCTGCAGCACTAACAGAAGCACTTGGCGGCACCACAGCTCAAGTTGAAAACGCTGCTGAAATAGGCATGGAACATAATCTTGGATTAACATGTGACCCCGTAGGTGGTCTTGTTCAAGTTCCCTGTATTGAAAGAAATGCAATGGGGGCAATTAAAGCAATCAACGCGGCGCGTCTAGCGATGCGTGGCGACGGCACTCATAAAGTATCACTGGATAAAGTCATTAAAACCATGCGCGATACTGGCGCTGACATGAAAACGAAATACAAAGAAACTGCTCGAGGTGGATTAGCCGTTAATATTATCGAGTGTTAGAAATATTTCTTTTACAAAAGACAATAGGTTGAACCTTGTTCAACCTATAATTTCTCATCTTAATAATTAACCTCTAAGAAAAGTTTTCAATTCCGTTATAATCCAGCCAAAAACAATGCTTACAGTTGATTCTGAAATCTGGTCTAACAGATAACATTAAAATGCTTTTGACTCGATTGCTCAAACTCGTGATGCTCAAGAAAGCTAATAACCTGCTTTACAACGCTTGAGCTAAATAAAAGTGTTGTATGATTCTCTGGTACAGCAATCCAATCCACCATCTCCGGACTACACGTATTTTGAACCGATACTTTTCCGTCATCTGGTCCATCAATCAACTTAGAAAAGATCGGATTTAACGTTTTGGTACCTGCAATTATTCCTAATTGATAAGGAACTTTAAAGTCTTTGATTGGAGAGTTGGATTCAATATTATAGTTAAACGTTTCTTCATTTTTCGCGTTTTGAATATCTCCTAGATCAGGGTTTTTACTAGATGACAACTGCTTAATCAATTGACTCGTCGAAGGAAATTGATTCAGAATTTTTTCAACTAACGAATAAGAGTATAATGCTGGTACTAAGTCACTACCTTGATTTGGCGGCCCTAGCATTACAATTGAATCGATATTGTTTGGGAATTTATTTTGTTTTAGAAGTGAGAGTAGAGAGTCCTTGACTAACAACCCACCTAGGGAATGAGTTACAAAACTGATTTTTGCTGCATGATGTTCCTCACAAAGATTAATACCCTGCTCAACGTAACCTAGATTTACCAATTCTGGTAATGAATGCTTCAATGAAGGATAGCTCTGATTAACCACTAAAAACTGCCGCTTTTTAAGCCGTTTTTCAATCCATTTCATTGAAAGTGGGGTTCGCGCCATACCGTGAAATAACACGACACAATGAGAATTCTCTCGAGACAGGATATTGGCCGCTTGAGCTGGTTGGGAATTTAAGTTGGAATAAGTTATACGCGAATTCTCAGCAATTCCATCGTTTAACTGACAACCGGAAACAGCTAAAAATACCGAGAATATAAAACCTTTAAACTTAAACATCATTAACCCCCTGAATCAATTTCAGTAGATTAATGAAGCCTCAAAAAAATCACTAGCGTTGTGAGTAAAGTATCATCCAGTGATACCAAGCGATCTAAGGAGTAATACAGACTTGGTAATTGAATAATTATCGTTCAGGCAATACCTCATCAGACACTAAGTTGTTTAGCTCATTTGATGAACGACACCGAACAACTTTCTTCAGCATATCTTCATCAACATGAGGCGCCAACATTGATATAAAATCAGTAACATAGCGCCTGAAGAAAAAGTTTTTATGAAAAACAATTTTTGCTTTTGTTGGCGAGAATAAATGATCGGCGTTGATTAATTTAAGGTCAGAGTCTTTATCTGGGTTGTAGGCCATTCTGGCAATAAGTCCAACTCCCATTCCCATTCGAACATAGGACTTTAAAATCTCCGAGTCTGTTGCTGTTATAACGAAGTCCGGCTCCAAACCAGCGTTTTTAAATACTTTTTGTGTCTCCCCCATCTTTCCATCAGGCGTCAGTTTTGCTAATAAGGGAAAACTTGCAAGTTTCTCAAGAGAAATATGAGCGTCTCGACTTAAAGGATGCTCTCTCGAGACGACAATGCATTGATGCCACAGGAAACAAGGTAACTGAACTTTATCGGGAAACCACTCATCCCTTTCACCAAAGATAACTAAATCGATATCTCCATGATCCAACATGTGGTCTATATGAGCATTTATTCCTTGGTGTAAATGCAGTTTTACATCGGGATACTGTTTGGTAAATTTCTCAATAATAGTTGGCAATAAGTACCGTGAAAACGTGTGAGTTGTCGCGATTCGAAAAATCCCTTTATCTTCACACACAAAGTCTGCAGCGATATCCTGAATCTTTTTGGTCAGCTGAAGTATTTCTGTCGTCACTTCCAATATCCGAACGCCCGCAGGGGTAATATTGGTCAAATGTTTACCGCTTCGGGTAAATACCTGCACGCCCAGTTCGTCTTCTAATAAGCGTATTTGTTTACTGATTCCTGGCTGTGACGTGTAAAGACTTTCTGCCGTAGCAGATACATTGAGGTCATGCCGAGCAACTTCGTAGATGTATTTCAGCTGCTGTAGCTTCATTCTTCCACTCCCAACTAATAAAATAGAAACACTGTTTTTTATTCCGCTAACTTATTAAGAGTAGTAGTAAACTAAAAAATAACCAATGTGGATAAACCTGTGTATAGAGTGTGTATTGTGTGTATAAAAGCTTTGCACTACTAGATATTGAATCTTGATTAATTCTCGACCAAAGTAGTTGCTATATATAACAATAAAGAATAAGTTCCACGCGGAACATACGAAAGCGAATAAAAAATGCTGTTTTTTTGATCGCCTGATTAATCGCTAACCACTATTGATTAGCGATACCGTGAGGTACGTGACCTGTCGCCACTAACTCACCTGCGGAATCACAATGTCCTTGCTGATCGTCGAAAAATACGTCAGCGCCATAAGCTTTCAAAAATTCTGCTTTTGTCAGACCGCCTAAAAACAATGCCTCGTCGATCCGAATGTCCCAACTCCTTAGGGTTCTCACAACCCTTTCATGCGCTGGAGCTGAACGAGCGGTAACCAATGCCGTTCTAATTGGGCAGTCTTGCTCTGGAAAGTCCTTTTGTATCTGATGCAGTGCAGCAAGAAAGGATTTGAATGGTCCACCTTTTAGTGGGTTCTTGGCCGAGGCTCGTTCGTTATCGGCAAATGCTTTAAGCCCTTGTTTTTTATAAATAATTTCTGACTCATCAGAAAAAATAACCGCATCTCCATCAAAGGCAAATTTTAACTCTTGTTTGTCCGCTTTAACATTCTGAGATGACTTAGCTTTAGAGATAATAGTAGCCGCCGCAAATCCGCTCTCAAGAGCCTTTCTAACATCTTCTGGGTTTGTGGATAAAAATAAATGAGCATTAAATGCAGAAACATATTGATAAGGGTTTCGTCCTCCGGTGAACGCCGCCCTGACAATATCCAAGTTATGCGCTTGAATGGAGTTAAATACTCTCAATCCTGTATCAGCAGAATTACGCGATATTAAGACCACTTCCACTCTAGGTTTCGACTCTGAGCCCATTTGGTTTAAGTCGAGTAACTTACGAACTAAATCAAAAGCCGGTCCAGGGCTTAGCGTTTTATCTTCATTTTCAATTTGATAGTTAGAATACGCCTGAACACCCTGTTCCATAAATATTTTGTGACTGTCTTCTAGGTCAAACAATGCAGTCGACGATATGGCAACGACTAGCTTTTCACCAAGCGATTTAGGCATTCGCAATCCTTATATAATTTATTGAATTCTATTACAAATTTTAAATTAGCAACTATACTTCTCACAAGTTCTTTTAACACATTCAAAACCAGAAACAAGGCCTAAAAAATAAGCATGGTTCATTACGAAAACAAATCCGCTTTGATTATTGAAGATTTCGCAGAATTTGCCCGCTCGTTACGTGCAATGTTAAATGAAATTGGTGTGGATGATGTTGATATCGTAAATACGGGTGAGGCAGCTATAAGAGCTTGCCGAGAGAAAAGTTACGACATTATTCTCTCGGATTATAATCTTGGCCACGGTAAAAATGGTATGCAAGTTTTAGAAGAACTGCACTTCAATAATTCCATTCGTTCTGATGCCGTTTTTATCATGACAACTGCAGAAAATACTACCGCTATGGTAATGGGCGCACTGGAAAATCAACCCGATTCCTACTTAACAAAGCCTTTTAATAACGCTCAGCTAAGAGCCAGGTTAAATAATTTATCGGCAAAGAAAGAAGCGCTTCAACCTATTTATAATTTTATCGACAAAGGAAAGCTCAATGACGCTCTTCAACAATGCGATGAACTTTTAGAGGCATTTCCAAAATACAAAAGTGCCATCGAAAAACTTAAAGCTGAAACATTAATGAAAAAGCGCCAATACGCTGAAGCCATGAGCATTTACGATGAGGTTTTGGCAAAAAGGCCTATACCATGGGCTATGGTGGGAATGGCTCGAGCTCAAATGGCAAAGCGGCAATGGGAAAATGCCATAACTTTATTGAAAGAGACAATTAAAAAATTTCCAATGATGCTAGAAGCTTATGATCTTTTGTCCGATTGCCAGCTTCAGATTGATGAACCCGAAGAGGCTCAACAAACCTTAAATGAAGCAATAAAACGCTCTCCTAGAGTAATCAAACGTCAAAACAAACTGGGGGAAGTCGCCGAATCAAATCAAGATTTTGAATCATCGATTAATGCATTTAAACAATCAATTCGTTTAGGCGACAACTCCATTTTTAAAACACCGGACAGCTACATAAAATACACCAATAGTGTATCGACTTATATTGCTAACGACCCAACTGCAGCCTCTCGGCAAATGCTCGCAGAAACAGATAAATACATGAAGGAATTCTATGACGAATATAAACACGATAAAGTGTGTAAGTTACGCGGAACGGTAGCAGAAGGAAATTATTTAAAAAGTCAGGGGAAAGAAGCTGAAGCAAAAAAATGTACCGAAACGGCAAAACAATTATACTCGACAATTGATACCATGCTCCCAGGGAATACTGGTTTAGAGCTAGCGCAAGGATTGCAGAATCTTGGTGAAGAAGATGTCGCAGAAGAAATTATAAAAGATGCGGTTCAACATAATTTTGAGGATGCGAAATTTCTTGAAAAAGCTTTACCTCATCTAAAAGATAAAAGTATTTTAGAAAAAGGAAAACAAGCGCATCGATTAAACTCACAAGGCATAAAACTTTTTGATGAAAAGAAATATGATCAAGCGGTGGATTGCTTTAACAAAGCAATCGAAGCCAGTCCAAAGAATATTTCAATCATCCTCAATACCGTTCAAGTGTTACTCAAGGTGCATCAATCTGGAAATGCAGATGACTCAATCATCGATAAGTGTGAGGGCTACTTGAACTCTATTAACTCAATATCACCTGATGATCATAGATTTCAACGTTTTTCTGAGTTATTAAGACTCACTCGAGTGATTCAGCAGGAGCAAGCCTAAATGGAGAAACCAGAAAAAGAATCTCTGGACTTCGCTTCAGTAATTGCTTCAGCTGTCCATGATATGAAAAACTCTCTCGCGATTCTTATGACCGCGATAAGTGCATTAGAAAAAAAGTATCCTGCTTCTGACAGCGAAGACAAAAAGCAGCAAGCAGTACTACAATACGAATCAAGCCGACTAAATTCAGCATTGGTGCAACTTTTAGGCTTATATAAAATTGAGCAAAAACAACTACCTATTAATTTGAATTATTATAATCTGTTCGAGTTCCTTTCCGATCAAGCAGCGCAATATGAACCTCTGGCAAAGTCGAAAGACATTACAATAGACATAGACGCAGAAGATGATTTAGATGGATGTTTTGATATTGACTTAATTTCTAGTGTGATTAATAACGTGCTGGGGAATGCTATTCGTTATACAAAATCAAAAATTTTACTGAGCGCCTATTTTGATGATGCTCTGGTTATCGAAATTGCTGATGATGGCACAGGTTACCCACAAAATATGATTGAACAACAACATAATTTCATTAAATCCATTGATTACAGTACAGGCAGTACCGGGCTCGGCCTTTATTTTGCTGCAAAGATTGCAAAAATACACCAAAACGATACTGAAAACGGAAATATTGAATTAGCCAACGGTGGACAATTAAATGGGGGCATATTTCGAATACGCCTACCTAATTGAAGAATAGCTATGTTAAGTTACTTAAATAAATACATTAACACCTTAAACTCGACAGGTGACTATAGTTCATGAGCACAACTCTGATAATTGGAATAATCATCACTTTCCTCGTGATCGCTGTCGGTCTTAGCGGGTTTATTCAATATCGTGAACAGATAAAAGCAGCTAAACAACAAGACTTGTCAAAGTATCGATATCGAGCACGTGAGGGACAAGATATCTATGATAAGTTTTACGACTTACCGATCAGTGGTGCTGTGCGAAAGGTAATATTGCAATACATTGGACTAAATCTGGCAAAAGCGATTGAAGTGGACTCGAGTATTCGCGATCTGCACGATACCTTCAATATGATCAAACAGAAAATAGAAACGCCTGACGCTCCAGCTGACAAAACAAGGCTTAAACCGCCAAGTGACGCTCAAGAACTGGTCGTTCTAATGGGACGAATTAAAAACCTTATGCGTTATGTTCACCGGCTTGGTCGAATTCCAGGAATTGACATCAGTGCTGCCAGTAGCGGCTTAAACAATTTAAAAAAACTTTATTTAACATTACAAACTCACACTTATATCGCCATTGGCAAAAAGAAAATGACCGAAAAAGCCTTTCCTCAAGCGATTATTGCCCTTGATAACGCCAAAAAACTTTTACTGCAGCAAAATATAGGTGAAAGCGACACTCAGGCACAACTGAGCGAATTGGATCAGCTTATTCAAGAAATCCAAAAGGCCCGTGGCGGTCAAACTGTTCAAGACGATCAACAACCGGAAGCGGAAGAAACAACTCAAGAATTAGGTGATAGTGACGATTTGTTCCAGCCGAAGAAAAAGTGGTAATTTATATGAGCAGATTAACGTCTTTGAACAGCTCATTATTGGACTGTGAAATTTCCGCTAAGCGTTGATGAGCAGCTGCTACCGTTTTTCGAATTGTCTCAGTATCGTTAACTTCATTTTTAATCAACTCATAATCAGCTTTCAACTCGGGATCACAGTTGACGATATCAAAAATCAGATCGAAACAAACACCTAAAAGCGCTTCTTTCACAACAGGTTTGGAAATATAAATTAAAGGTCTTGATTGTTGGTCCAGACTGCGGCTTTTTTTCGCAACTAAGGCCAATGTTCCTAAAGCTGTACTATCGAGATGAGTGCAACGAGTCAAATCGATTACAAAACTCTTCTCATTGTTGCCAATTCCTTCAAGTAACTGATGCAGAGGAACTACATCCCCATATCGAATGTCACCGTGTAACCGAATGACATGACCCTCATCGATATTGGCGTATTCTATTTTACTGGTCATTGTGTCTCACAATAAAAATAGTGACATCATCTGATAACGTTTCAATACTTCTTACACCAATTTGGTCGATTAAACCTAATACCGTTGACGACTTTGAAATTGGAATATTCAACAAGGCTTCTTCAGGACAAACCTCTCCTTCCCTGATCGACTCTAATACTCCATCCGAAAACATAACCACACTTTGCCCAGGTAAAAACTCAAGGCTTTTAGACTCAAAACTTACCCAGTCGAATAATCCGAGCGGAAAACCTCGATCTTGCAAAATTCGTCTTTGACCTTCAGTAACTATTAAAGGACGAGGAAATTGTCCTGCGACGCAATAGTCAAGACGATTTTGAGACGTATCAATCACACCGTAAAACATCGTTACATGTTTACCAACATTAGCCGTGATAATTTCTTGATTTAAATATCGCATAACAGCTGCAGGATCGAGAATAGTTTTATCACCACTCGCACGGTAGGTTCTTAGCGGTTGATTAAACAAAGACTTGAGCATCATAGTGACAAATGCCGATGCAGAGCCATGCCCTGAAACATCAGCGATATAAAACCCTAAATATTGCTCATCGATTTCAAAATAATCTACGAAGTCGCCACTTACGTTTAATGATGGGATGACGGTGTGCATAAAACTGAATTGGCCAAAAGTACTTTCTGGTTCAGGCAGCAGCTGTAACTGTGCACGTCTGGCCGCATCTTGATCTTCTTGCAAAGTTTCCAGGTTACTTTGCAACTCGCGATTCGCTCGTTCTAGCTCGGAGCGAAAAACTTTATTTTCTTGTTCAAGCTGCTTTTTATTCAGTGCCTGATTAACCGCGTGCTCTAATACGCCAAAGTCAGTGATTGGTTTCACAATATAGTCGAACGCTCCTAATCTCAGCGACTCGACCACGTCATTAATCATTCCCGCACCAGAAATCATTATCACGGGTGTTTCTGGCGAACGTTGTGATATTTGCTGCAATACTTCCATACCCGACATTTTTGGCATTCTGATATCACAAAGTACTAAATCCGGTTTACTTTGATCAAACGCATTCAAACCAGCTTCACCATCAACAGCCTCTATTACATCAAAGCCATAGTCCTCTAGAAACATCACAAAACTCTGACGAACTAAAGCGTCATCTTCAATGGTTAGTATGGTTGCTTTTGACTCTTCTGCTGAATTATTCAATTGATTCTGGGGCTGTGTATCCAAAGGCATTTACTTCCAATATGGACTGATAAAATAACTTTTTAAGATGTCTTATAGATATAGCACACACCCTCTGTACCGCAAGGCAACAATTCACATTCGAGACGAATCATCTAGATTGACCAAATTGAGAATATTTTCTACTATGCAATGATACTAATAACAGACACCAATGCTTTGAAGGGGTTGTCGTCGATGGCAGTTGATAGAGAATACGAAGAAAAAAGAGATTTCATACGGATGTTTGTCGATGCAAAGGTCGAAGTTACTGATCCGCAATCTGGGGATACTTTTCAGGGTGAGAGCAAAGATCTCAGTGCTGGTGGAGTCGCTTTTGTGTGTGACCATGAGTTGGCGACTGGAACTCGACTAGAAGTCAAAGTAAGCTCGGCTGAATCGAAATTACCACCGTTAAAAGCAGACTTCATAGTAACGCGATGCGACAAGCAGTCAGATAACCGCTACGAAATTGCAGGAACGATAGAGAACGTCAGTTAAGATTCATTATTTGCGACTAAGGTCTCACTAAACCCCTAATCTGTGTCCTATACTGGTTTAACCAATTAGGAGTTTAGTAATGATTCGCAGTCACTCAAGTTCATTTAGAAAAAGCAAAATTGACCCAATGTTATCGCTGTCAGTATTAGTTGGTATTGGAATACTTCTCAGCAGTATCAGCTAACACTCTTCATACTCAGGGTCGCACTCAAACACATCGTCTAAAGGCAAGTCGCCATCGTAAACCTTAAATTTTCGGTTTTGAAGATAAGCATCACGCACAAAAGCATACTCATCAATTGCACTTTCAAGCTGCGATTCCAATTCAAGTAACTCAGCACGCGTAATTAATAACCGAAATCCCTTCAAAGCATATTCGTCACGTTCGGGCTTTACTTCGCTAAAAGGGTCAAGATAATTGTCCCCGGGCATAGCAAAGGTATCGCGCATTGTAGAAGGTCCTAAAAATGGAAGCATCAAATACGGACCGGAACCCACGCCCCAGGTCGCTAATGTTTGACCAAAGTCCTCATCACTTTTTTCTAATCCCATTGCGCTAGCAGGATCAAAGAAGCCAGCTAAACCAATGGTGCTATTGATCAAAAATCTACCCAAATCACTGGCAGCGTCGCCCAGTTTGAATTGCAAGGCGTTATTTACCATATTGCCAACGTCGCCAATATTATCGAAAAAATTGCTAAAACCTGTCTCAACTGGGTCAGGCGTAACAGCCTGATACCCTTTTGCAACTGGCTGTAAAACAGCTTTATCAAGACCGCGGTTAAATTTGTAGACCGATCGATTAAAATCCTCGTAAGGATCATTCGAATTAGTTCCAGAGGTTGCACAACCAGTTAAAACGCACAAGGCAAGTGAGAAAAACAAACCTTTCATAGAGTTCCTTGAAGCAAAACTTTAAAATTATTCAGGTTAGACCGCTTTTTGAATATCAGTCTGTTGCAGACAAAATTATGTCACGCTTGAAAAGCTGCAGCAGTATATCTAATCCATGTTTAAAAATCGATTCTGCCGGCATTTGTGGCACACATTTCTGTAAAGCATCTAACATTTTTGCGCCAGTAAGATGCGGAGAGTTTTGTGCAATGTCTATCAATTGGTAAGTAAGAGCATTAATCTGCATAAAATTGACATCATCAGACCGATCTCGGTAAATAACAATAAACGTCGGTTGCTCTGGTTTAGCTTCAGGAATGTAATCTGCCCCGATATGATGAACGTCATATTCATACACCATCGGCCAAGCTAAAGGGGAAAAAAGAAGCTTTTCGTTTAAAAGATCAATGCTTGGTTTGACTGGAATAGAAGTAATATCTTTCGGGTCAATCATCAATGCCAGTTCAACCCACTCATAATGAGCTAACTCGCACGCAAACTCAAACGTAGCGTTCAACTCACACTCATCTTCGCTCAAGTAGTTGAGAAACTCCTTCGAAACCTCGCTAAAGTACGGCGATTTGGCACTGTATTGAGCAATAAAACTGCGAATCGTATTATTCCATGTCGACTCGGGGGTAATGCTGCATAAAACAGGAAAGCCCGAATCAATAAATCCTTTAATATTATTAAAAATGAGATCTCGATAGATGGTTAGCCGTCTATCCTCGATGCCAGCTGGCGCTGGATTTTCATCCGGATTTCTTAAATGACTGGCAAATTGATATTGAGTCTTTTGAAACTGTAGATCGCCCATAAGATTAACCTGCAACTGTGCTGTTAGACTCGATATATCTTGATTGTATAGTCTTTATTTTCGCAACTTCCTGCAACAGCTCATCCAGGGGAGGAAAATTAAAATCGCGCTCAAGTAATGTCGGAAAAACACCAAACCTTGCATAGGCAGCGTCTAACAATTCCCAAACATCTTCTTTCACATTTGCGCCGTGAGTGTCGACTTTTAAATCGTCTGCTTCATCGTAATGACCGGCAATGTGTCCATATATAATTCGCTCACCTGGTAGTGCATGTAAAAACTGTTTTGCATCGTATCCATGATTAATAGAGTTTACATAAATATTGTTGACGTCCAGCAACAATTGACAGTCAGCTTCTTCCAGCACCGCTGTTAAAAACTCCAATTCAGACATTTCCTGTTGAGGAGCGGCATAATACGACGCATTCTCCATCGCGATTGGTCGCTCTAAAATATCTTGAACTAATTTGATTCTATCTGAAACGTATTTTATGGCTTCTTGTGTAAACGGAATCGGCATCAGGTCATATAAATGGCCATCATCACTACAATAGGTTAAGTGTTCAGTGTAAACATCGACATTACACTGTTTCATCAGTTGTTTAATATTTTTAACTAATTCGATGTCGACCGGTGACGGACTACCAATCGATAATGACAAACCATGAAATACAAAAGGCTTCTGATCGGTAAACCATTTGAATTGTTTACCCATTGACCCACCGATATTGATCCAATTTTCAGGCGCTACTTCCATGAAATCAATGTCGTTGGGGAGGTGCTCGGTGAGCTGCGGCATTAAATCACGCCGCAAACCCAAACCCGAGCCATAAAGAGATGAAGACTTCATTGCGAATTATTTACCGCACTTACCTTCACCGCACTTGCCTTCACCACTTTTTTTATCTTTCTTTTTATCGTCTCCGCATTTGCCTTCGCCGCATTTGCCTTCAGATTTCTTTTTGCCTTCGCCGCACTTACCTTC
>JABXHY010000067.1 GCA_013373375.1 Gammaproteobacteria bacterium | reverse complement strand
GCGAAAAGTAGCGTGCGGCCATCAGGTGACAGGTTTAAGTCTTTTACGTCGTAGTCGCTGCTGCCGAAATAAGCCGACAACAATTCGTCTTCTGATGCATTAACATCAAGCCCTGAGCGCAAGCTCAGTTGCGCGCCTCGGCTGACATCATAAGGCGACCAAAGGTCGAGAGGTGATTGATCAAATTGGCTAACACTGCTCTGAAACTGTTCATTTAGTCGATCGGCATGACGATCCATGGGGCGGCTTACTAACGCAATAGGCGTAGTACCTGAGACAGCGCTTGATTCAACGGTTTGTTCAACGGCTTTCGAGGCGTCAGAGTCCGAAGTTTCAGAGCAACTGATAACAACTAGACTGACGCACAACATTCCGATTATTTTGACGATTTTTGAGACGGTGTACATAAGACTTCCTAGACCACGATACTGCATTGGAGTGAATCTTAGCTGTCTCTAGTTAATAAATTCGCGGAAACGTTCACAAAGCTTAAATTTTAGGCAGGCGCACGGGCCACCAAATTTCAAAACTGTGAACTTGCCAGCAAATCCAAAGGTTTGTATTTAAGTAGGAACGTGGTTTTCTAATAGGAGAGTTAAGCCCCTCAACTTAATGACGGGCTTGTCTAGTCAACTTCCTTTATTTGTTAACACACTCGAGGTTCATATTGGTTTGGAACATAAAGTTCGACTGAGTGGTATGACGTTCAGCGAAGAACAGATCAAAGGTATAACGCTGACCTACCTCGATGCCAATGTCTTCAGCAACTTCATCCAAACTAACTTTCTTTTGAATCGCAGGATGAACACCACCGATATCAATCACTAACTTACCGTTAATAAATAACCATAAGTCGTCATCACCGCGGAAAGTAAACTCTTCACCGCCTTTGTAATCGAAGCTTAAATGAGTTTCCAGCGTGAAGTGATAGTTACGATCAACTTGGGTCAAACCACTGTTACCAAAGCCTTCGTCATTAATCGGGAAAAAGCTAGAATTGCGGTATGACCAAATGGTAGACCCCTCTTCACGACTCATGGTCAATGTTTTTGGAATATTAATATTGACCCCAGGCACATTGTTGTACCACTGGTTGAAGTTGTCTTTTCCTGTGGTCGTTTTAGTCGAACCGTGTCCATGGGCATACCTTGGCTTGCCATCGGCTCCCAAGTTTCGACGAACAATACCGTAATCCACGCCCACTACATACTCAAAGTCAGGATGTGAAGCTTCGAAGTCACGTATTGTTACCGGTATGGTTCTCTGCAAAGAGTCGTCCAATTCGCACACCGGAGGATTATGTGTCACTTCAACAACAGCGGTATCGGCAACACTCGAGAATTCACCATCGTTCACGATTAACTGTACAACGAAAGTTCCTTCGGCATCGGTCTCTAGCTCTGAAATTCTTGACTGCGGGTTAAGAATTCTTGCGGAACTACCCTGAGGCTTAGATACAATGCTCCATTGATAAGTAATTGCATCCCCATCTGGATCATAACTGGCAGTACCATCCAAGTTCACTAAATCGCCAGTTTGTGCTGCCTTGTCGTCGCCTGCATTTGCAACTGGACGTAAATTTTGAGTTGTAATCACAACTGTGTCAGGTTCACTGTCGACAACACCGTCATTAACGATAAGCTGCGCCACATATTCACCAGCAACATCAAGCAACAAGCTGGTATCAACACTGTCTTCAAATTCAAGGTTCGTGTTACTGTCTTGCGGTTTACTAATTAATCGCCACTCGTAAGACAGGCTATCACCATCAGCGTCATAACTATCCGCACCACTCAAGCTCACAGTAGAGCCTACAGTGGACACTTTATCTGAACCAGCAACCGCTACAGGTCTAGTATTACCAACAACACATAGCACTACTCTATCAGGTCGACTGTCGACGATACCGTCGTTGACGATTAACTGAAGACGATACTCTCCTTCAACATCGGGTATGAAGCCAGGTTTCACAGCTGAAGCATCCGACAATTCAGCTTGACTGCCAGAAGGTGCCGATTCAATTGACCAACGATAAGTGAGTTCATCACCGTCAGCATCATGACTTGCAGAGCCATCGAATTGAATTGACTCGCCTACTTCGCCTGATTGATCACGACCAGCCTTGGCAACCGGAGCAACATTGCTTGGCGTTAATGTAACGGTATCGGCAACTGAATCTTCTTTGCCATCGTTGACCACTAACTGAAGCTCGAAAGTTTCATTTTCTGTGAGTTCAATAGTTGGCATGACACCAGTACTATTGGATAAACTGACAGAAGTATTCGCCGGCGAAACAATTGTCCACTGGTAAGTTATGGCATCGCCATCTAGATCGTAACTTCCTGAACCATCTAATTTTAAAGTATCACCAATATGGAAGTTTTGGTCAGGTCCCGCATTCGCCACTGGACGCTGATTATTATCAGCAACCAAAATATTCATTTCTGCAGGTTGGCTGTTATAAACGCCATCGTTAACCACCAACTGTATTCGGTAATTGCCCGCTTTATCAGGAGCGAAAAACGCTTGCTCAAAGTTCGCAGAATCGATCGTTGCAGATGAACCGTCTGGCGCAAACATCAACATCCACTGATAAGCCAGTGCTTCGCCTTCAGGGTCATAACTAGCGCTACCATCAAGGACGAAGGTTTGACCCAGATCACCCGTTTTGTCGCCATCGACAATTGCAACTGGAATGCTATTAGCCGCTGTAGCTTCAATATTGACACTATCAGTAGCGGATGCACCACTTGGATCGGTCACTGTTAATTG
>JABXHY010000019.1 GCA_013373375.1 Gammaproteobacteria bacterium | reverse complement strand
TTGGCGGTGAGAGAGGGATTCGAACCCTCGATACGCTATTAACGTATACACGCTTTCCAGGCGTGCGCTTTCAACCGCTCAGCCATCTCACCAAAATCTCGCTATATCGCGAGGGGCGTAACTATAGGCAATTCAGCTGCATTTGACAATCCTTTGCTATTGAATTTCCAAAATTGTGAATTAATAGTTGGTTCTTTTCCTCAATTAGCTAAACTATTTAAATAACAACAAACATGGCTAATCTTCGAGCCTTTTAACAAGATAAGAATTAATAGGGTATTGGTCTGTGGATATTAAATTACTGCTAAGATTGATGGCGGAACGTTCAGCATCGGATTTATTCTTTAGTACAGGCGCTCCTCCGCACATGAAAATTGAAGGTGTTTCAACACCTATGGGGCAAGGCCCTCTTCCACCTGGAGCAATTAAAGAAATTGCTTACAAATTGATGGACGAACAGCAAATTCAGGAGTTCGAAGAAGAGTGGGAATCTAATTTTGCTATTTCCGTTGAGGATATTGGTCGATTTCGTGTCAATGTGTTTATGCAGCGGGGCGAAGTTGGCATGGTAATGCGGCACATTAAGTCCGACATTCCAACGTTAGAGTCCTTAAATCTCCCTGATCCGTTGAAAGAATTGGTCATGGGACGAAGTGGACTAGTGCTGGTTTGTGGGCCAACTGGTTCAGGTAAATCGACCTCTTTGGCAGCCATGATTGATTATCGTAACAATCGAGATACCAGTCATATATTAACCATTGAAGATCCTATCGAGTTTATTCACCCGCATAAAATGTCGATTATTGATCAACGTGAAATTGGAGTTGATACGAAGAACTTCCATAACGCACTTAAAAATGCGATGCGAGAAGCGCCTGACCTCATTTTGATTGGTGAGATTCGAGATCAGGCAGCAATGGAATACGCGCTCTCCTATGCACAAACAGGTCATCTTTGTTTGGCGACAATTCATGGAAACAACTCTAAACAGGTTCTGGAGCGTATTCGAAACCTATTCCCCGCGGATATGCGAGCAAACGTGATGATGGAGCTGTCCAGTGTACTTAATGGAATTGTTTCGCAACGATTGGTTCGCAGCAAAAGCGGTCAACGTGTCGCTGCACACGAAATATTGTTAAAAGCGCCGGACATTGTTGAGATTATCCAAAAAGGTTTGCTGGAGGATTTGCGTAAAGCGATTGAAGCTCATCATCAAGACGGCATGATGACCTTCGACCAATGTCTGTTTAAACTCTATAAACAACGCATTATCACGCGCGAAGATGCGTTGCATTTTGCTGAGTCAAAAACTGACCTTAATCTTAAAATGCGACTTGCTGAGTCCGGTGGCAAAGCCCCCGCTGCCGCTCCGGGAGCTCCTAAAAAGCCTAGCAACGGTAACGGTCCTAGCTTTAAGACCAAACTCTAGTTTTACCAAGTAACTAAAGTACAAAAAAGCCCGATTAATCGGGCTTTTTCTTTCTTTTGAAGATGAGAAAACTTATTTTTTTGCGGGCTTAACAAACTTCAAAGTCATGCGGTCACTTTCACCAATTTTTAAATATTTTTCCTGATCTTTTTCTTTTAATCGAAGACTAGGCGGTAATGTCCAAACACCGTAAGGATGATCAGCCGTGTCGTTTGGATTCGCGTTAACATCCGACTCACCAACAAGCTTAAACCCTGCTTTTTCAGCGTAACTTACGACTAAGTCTTGTCTCATGTAACCTGACTGCTTATTTTCTTCTTGGTCACGGTTTTTTGGTAATCGGTGTTCGACCACACCTAAAACACCACCTGGTTTAAGCGCATCATAAAAACCTTTAAATGCTGCGTTCAAACCTTCTTCACCACCACCCATATACCAGTTATGGACATTACGGAATGTTAACACCATATCAGCAGTGCCCGGCTCCGCTACAGCGACTTTCTTTGGAGGATTAAACACTGTCATTTTAAAGTTGCCGTAAGTCTCTTTTTTCTCAACAAAATTTTCAGAGAATGCAGCAAGACTTCTTTTGTAGTAGTTTACATCGGACTCAGGATCGAAGTGTGCAGCAATATAAGTTCCTTTGTCTTTTAACGCTGGTGCTAGTATTTTTGTGTACCAACCACCACCCGGAGAGATTTCAACCACAGTCATATCGGGGCGAAAACCAAAAAACTCCAGGGTTTCTTTCGGATGTCGATATTGGTCCCGTGCTTTTTCTTTGTCAGAACGATGGTCACCTTTAATTGCAGATTCTAATGCGTGATCATTAGCCATTGCTGGCCCTGTAAGAGCCAAAGAAAAACCAACTACTACACTCGACAAAATATTTTTCGTTTTTTTCTGTAATTTTGCAGTCATAAGTTATGTCCTATTGATTTACAAATTCAACCATTCTAGTAAGTGGCACTAGTGCTTTTTTTGCTACGTCCACATCGACCGATATTTCAACATCGTTACGTTCAAAAATAGTGGATAGATTTTCTACAACATTCATTTTCATCCACGGGCAATGCGCGCAAGAACGACAAGTTGCCCCCTCGCCCGCTGTTGGCGCGATAATGAGCGTTTTGTCTGGTGCTGCCTGCTGCATTTTATAAAATATACCTTTATCAGTTGCAACTATTAGCTTTTGTTCTGGGCGAGTTTGAGCTGCTTTAATGATTTGCGAAGTAGAACCGACAACATCAGCCAATTCGATAACAGCAGCAGGAGATTCAGGGTGCACTAATACGGCAGCATCCGGATGTTGCTCCATGGTTTGCTTCAAAGCTTGAGTTTTAAACTCATCATGTACGATACAATGACCTTGCCACAGCACCATATCAGCACCGGTTTTCTGTTGGATATAATGCCCCAAATGACGGTCGGGTCCCCAGATTAACTTTTCACCGCGACGATCCAGGTAATCCACCACATCGAGTGCAATTGAACTGGTAATGACCCAATCAGCGCGTGCTTTAACTGCCGCTGAAGTATTGGCGTAAACTACTACCGTTCGGTCAGGATATTGATCGCAAAACTCGGAAAACTCTTTTTCAGGACAACCCAAATCAAGTGAACAAGTTGCTTCCAGGGTTGGCATAATAACTCGTTTGTCTGGACTTAAGATTTTCGCCGTTTCGCCCATAAACTTTACGCCCGCTATTATTAAGGTATCCGCAGGATGCTTTGCGCCAAACTTTGCCATCTCAAGTGAGTCACCCACAAAACCGCCCGTTTCTTCAGCTAATGCCTGAATTTCGGGATCCGTATAGTAATGGGCAATTAACACAGCGTTATGTTCAATCAATAACGCTTTAATCTTTTGTGTATACCTTAGCTTGTCTTCTTCCGAAATAACTTTTGGTGGTACCGGCAAAGGGACATCAATATCAATTAACGGTGGTGCAACGGGAGTACTTAAATCGCTCATGTAAATGCTTATTGGTAATAAATTTATCTCTATTATACCTTGCAGATTAGCGAAAGTTGGAATTTTTAAAAGGAAATAAAAACCCCGCTTACTGCGGGGCATAGCGACTTGGTCGGTCGCTCATGAAGTTTTGTTTAGTAACGATTAATTTATCGAAATACAGTTAGGAAAATAATCCGTTGTTCACATCAGCTCTAGCTTCGCGCCAACCGCCTAACCATTGTTCTTTCGCAGTGAGTGTGCCGTACGGACACATGTCTTTCGGTTTTCCCCCTAAGCCAGCTTGATAACCACGAGAATGAGCTCTTTCAAGACGATCACGCTTTTGTCTTTTCATATATAGGCTTCCCCTCTTTTTTATTAACGGACTGCTTTTTAAACGGACTGCATTCGCAGGATAGTGCGGATGCAAGGTGTGGATCCTGTTATTGGCCGAGCTCGTTCACTGCATCGTCCAGAGGTCACACTGAGTCTTGCATCCACCTATACTATGAACTTAGAAGGTATTGACCACGAAATCCAATAAAAATTCGCTATAACTAAGTCTCAACTAATTCTGTTTCGCTTTAATTGAGCCTATTGCACTTGTACTTTTAAATTAGTTTTATTATTTTTTTTCAATACCTTAGAGAGACTTACTCAACTAATACCGCAACTTATCGAGAAATAGCCATATTTATCGCAAATAACCCCTTAAAACCTTGCGGCATTTCGATAATTCGAGGCATTTCAACAAGATAGAAATTAACCTTCATCGCCTTGAAATAAAATTCACTTATTCTAAAAATTTTTATGTAAATTTTTGTTTTGTGCCCTTTTCGGCACTTTCTAAAGGAAGAGTCCTCGCCAGTAAGATTAAGAATTGAGATGCATTTTACCGGCGCGCCACTTTGCTCAAATAACGACCACCCACCGAATATAAATGTTTAAATCAAACAACTTGTCTGACCTGTTACATACACCATAACCTTTACGTTAACGTTAAGGTTATGGCAAAATATTGAAATGAACACAAACAATACCTACACGATAAGCGAACTCGCAAAAGAGTTTGGCGTTACCACACGCTCTATTCGTCATTATGAAGAGTATGGATTAATTGATCCTGAAAGACGCGGCACTTATCGAGTTTACACAGCGAAAAACAAAACTCGTCTGCAACTTATTTTGCGAGGTAAGCGTATTGGCTTTTCATTAGCTGAAATTAAAGAAATCATCGATTTATACCAGTTTCCTCATGGCGAAGAAAAGCAAACCGAATTTCTACTTTCAAAAATCGCACTGAGGCGAGACCAGCTCAACCAACAGTTGCACGACATTAAGTCGATGCTCAACGAAATAGACGACTTAGAAGCACGAATTACGAAAAATCGTGCACGTTAAAAATTTATGACAATTAATTGAAGTACGAGAGGACAAGTAATGTTTCCAAGCTTAAATTTTGACCTTGGCGAAACCGCAGACATGATTCGAGAAACCGTCCGTGGTTTTACCGAAAAAGAAATTTCACCGATTGCCGCTAAAGTTGACGAGGAAAATACTTTTCCCAATGAGTTGTGGCCAAAGTTCGGTGAACTGGGCTTGCTTGGAATGACCGTCGCAGAAGAATATGGAGGCTCTGGTCTTGGATACCTTGAACACGCAGTTGCAATGGAAGAAATTTCACGTGGCTCAGCGTCTATTGGCTTATCTTACGGCGCCCATTCAAATTTATGTTTAAACCAATTAGATAAAAACGGTACTCACGAACAAAAACAAAAGTACCTTCCTAAATTATGTTCAGGTGAACACATTGGCGCACTGGCCATGAGCGAGCCAGGAGCAGGTTCTGATGTTGTCAGCATGAAATTGAAAGCGGAGAAAAGCGGCGACAACTATATCCTCAACGGCAATAAAATGTGGATCACAAATGGTCCAGACGCCGATGTTTTAATCGTTTACGCAAAAACAGAGCCGCAAGCTAATTCAAAAGGCATTACGGCCTTCATTATTGAAAAAGATTTTGCGGGCTTTTCTACAGCCCAAAAACTCGACAAACTTGGAATGCGCGGTTCCAATACTTGCGAACTCGTATTCGAAGACTGCGTAGTACCAGCAGACAATATCCTTGGTGGCCTAAATCAAGGTGTAAAAGTTTTAATGAGCGGTTTAGACTACGAACGTCTTGTTCTTTCTGCCGGCCCTTTAGGTATCATGCAAGCGTGTATGGATATCGTTGTACCTTACGTACACGAAAGAAAACAGTTCAACCAATCGATTGGTGAGTTCCAATTAGTACAAGGCAAGCTTGCCGACATGTATACCACTATGAATGCCAGCAAAGCTTATGTTTACGCTGTCGCAAAAGCATGTGACCGCGGTGAGACAACACGTAAAGATGCCGCAGGTGTTATTTTATACGCAGCCGAGAAAGCAACTCAACTTGCGTTGGATGCGATTCAATTACTCGGTGGAAATGGCTATATAAACGAGTATCCTACTGGACGTTTATTGCGTGATGCGAAATTGTATGAAATTGGTGCAGGAACTTCGGAAATTCGTCGAATGCTGATTGGCCGGGAACTGTTTAAAGAAAGCGCTTAATTTAATTTCGAGATTTTTAAAACTTACGATTTATTGAAAAACGAAAGCGACGGCTTCGATATGTAAAAAAGACATCACATCATCCGATGTGTTGTCGAAGAATGCATTGATACATTAGTGGATAGCAAATATTTAATTGCTATGAAAACGAACAAATTTAATCTGGCAGAATACGCCAGCATCAACACAGGACTTTAAACATTATGACTAACTCAGATCCTATCGTAATTGTAAGCGCAGCAAGAACTCCTATGGGCGGATTCATGGGAAGCCTTTCTGAAGTTTCAGCACCAGAGTTGGGAGCTAGTGCTATTGCGGCGGCAGTTGAGCGAGCTCAAATTAAATCTGAAGATGTACAGGAAGTCATAATGGGTTGCGTGCTTCCTGCCGGCCTCGGTCAAGCTCCTGCGAGACAAGCAGCACTAGGTGCTGGCTTACCGAAATCGACAGGCTGCACCACGATTAACAAAGTCTGTGGCAGCGGTATGAAAACAATTATGCTTGCACACGACTTGCTATCTGCAGGTACCAATGAAGTGATGGTTGCTGGTGGAATGGAAAGCATGACAAATGCGCCTTACATGTTAGATAAAGCTCGTACCGGTTATCGTTTTGGTCATGGGAAAGTTATCGACCACATGGCGTTTGATGGATTAGAAGACGCTTATGAAGGTCAAGCAATGGGCGTTTACGCTGAGTCGACAGTTGAAAAATTTGGCTTTACACGTGAACAGCAAGATGAATTCGCCATCACATCTTTAAAACGCGCTCAACATGCAATTGAAACTGGCGCATTCAAATCTGAAATCACACCAGTCACCATTAAAACTAGAAAAGGTGATTTAGTGGTAGATACCGATGAGCAACCAATGAAAGCAAAGCTCGACAAGATTCCTCAACTGCGCCCTGCTTTCAAAAAAGACGGCACTGTTACCGCTGCCAACTCGAGCTCTATTTCAGATGGCGCCGCAGCAGTTGTATTAATGCGTCAGTCTGAAGCTGAAAAGCGAGGCTTAACGCCACTTGCCAAAATTGTTGGTCACACGACACATGCGAGAACACCAGCAGAATTTACCATCGCACCGGTCGGAGCTATGCAAGCTTTATTTGAGAAAACTGGTTGGTCAGTAAATGACGTTGACCTTTTTGAAATAAATGAAGCCTTCGCTGTGGTAACTATGGCAGCCATCAAAGAGCTCGAACTCGATCACGGCAAAGTCAATGTAAATGGTGGAGCTTGTGCTTTAGGCCATCCAATTGGCTGTTCAGGAACGCGAATTGTTGTGACCCTAATAGAAGCCTTAAGAAATGCGAACAAAAAACGTGGTGTCGCTTCTTTGTGTATTGGTGGTGGTGAAGCAACTGCAATGGCAATTGAGCTTTTATAGTTTTAATTGATTAAAACTATTATCACAGACAGTTAATTGTTGTAGTCGCAGATTATTATTTTAACAAAAATTAATCTGCTTAAAATTTTAGTTTAGGTTAATGTTTATGATTCTAACTGAAGAACAAAATATGATTCGTGATGCTGCTCGCCAGTACGCACAAGAAGTTCTCAAACCCAACTCAATGCAATGGGATAAAGAAAAAACTTTTCCTGCTGAAGCATTAAAAGGACTGGCTGAGCTCGGCTTTTACGGCATGCTGATTCCAGAGCAATACAATGGTTGCGACATCGGATATGTTGCTGCTGCTTTAGTACTGGAAGAGATTGCGGCTGGAGACGCAGCTTGCTCTACGATTATCAGCGTCACTAACTCAGTCGGTAGTATGCCGATTTATCAATTCGGCAACGACGAGCAAAAAGAAAAATATTTGAAGCCTCTCGCCTCTGGTGAATACCTTGGTGCATTTTGTTTAACTGAGCCGCATGCTGGAAGTGACGCATCAGATTTGAAAACCAAAGCCATAAAAGATGGCGATGACTATGTTATTAATGGTGTAAAACAATACATCACTTCCGGTCAAAATGCTGACATCGCGATAGTGTTTGCAGTCACTGACCCAAGCGCTGGGAAAAAAGGCATTAGCGCGTTTATTGTCCCAACAAATACTCCCGGCTACCTAGTCGCCAAAGTAGAAGAAAAAATGGGCCAACACGCTTCTGACACTTGCCAAATCATTTTTGAAGATTGTCGCATTCCAGCGGCAAATCTATTAGGTAATGAAGGTGAAGGTTATAAAATAGCGCTAGGAAACCTTGAAGGTGGACGAATCGGGATTGCAGCTCAATGTGTTGGTACAGCACGCGCAGCTTTAGATGCGGCCAATGAGTTCGCAAAAGATCGCGAAGCCTTTGGTAAGTCTATTAATCAGCATCAAGCGATAGCTTTCAAACTCGCTGATATGGCAACTCAAGTTGAAGCGGCTCGACAATTAGTTCTTCATGCGGCGCAATTAAAAGACGCTGGACAACCGTGTTTAAAAGAAGCTTCAATGGCAAAATTATTCGCATCCGAAATGGTAGAGAAAGTGTGCTCTGAAGCTATTCAAATTCATGGTGGCTACGGTTATCTATGCGACTTTCCGGTTGAAAAATATTATCGTGATGCTCGTGTTATGCAAATTTATGAAGGCACCAGTGAAGTTCAAAAACTTGTTATTAGTCGTTCGTTAATCAATAGCTAAACATCGAATTTTTTAGCGCACACTTTTACGTGTGCGTTTTTAAATAAATTTAAGCAAGTCATTCAGTTGAGAGTGGTTTGTTAACTGGAATTTTGTCATGTCGATCATTCATTCAAAAATAAACGCACGCAGTGCAGAGTTTAAAACTAACGCTGAACATATGACGTCTTTAGTCGACGACCTAAAAGACAAAATGGCCGTCATAGCACAAGGCGGCGGTGAGGAGCGCAATCAAAAACACATTTCCAGAGGCAAGTTATTACCTCGTGATCGTGTAAGAAAACTTCTCGATGTTGGCTCACCCTTTTTAGAGCTATCACAATTTGCTGCTTATGACATGTATGAAAATCAGGTGCCCTCTGCAGGAATTATTACTGGTGTGGGCCGAGTTAATGGCGTTGAATGTATGATAGTTGCCAACGATGCAACGGTTAAAGGTGGCACCTACTTTCCAGAAACGATCAAAAAACATCTACGTGCACAGGAAATTGCTGAGCAAAACTATTTACCTTGTATCTACCTGGTCGACTCAGGCGGAGCAAATTTACCGCAACAAGATCAAGTTTTTCCCGATCGCGATCACTTTGGACGAATCTTTTTCAATCAAGCGAATATGTCAGCTAAAGGCATTCCACAAATAGCTGTGGTTATGGGAAGTTGTACTGCAGGTGGAGCTTATGTTCCTGCCATGGCCGACGAAAGTATTATTGTTAAAGAACAAGGCACGATTTTCTTAGGTGGCCCACCACTTGTAAGAGCGGCCACCGGTGAAGTTGTTACAGCTGAAGATTTGGGTGGTGCCGATGTACATTGCAAAACATCGGGGGTTACTGATCACTACGCTAATAACGATGAACACGCTTTACAAATATGTCGTCGTGTCGTTGCTAACTTAAATCATAAAAAAGAATCACAATGGCCAATAGCGGAACCTAAAGCACCAAAGTATTCGGCGGACGAACTTTATGGAGTGGTTCCGCACGACACGCGCAAACCTTACGACATTCGCGAAATAATTGCGCGAGTTGTCGATGACTCAGAGCTTGACGAGTTCAAACCCTTGTATGGCTCAACTTTAGTTTGTGGTTTTGCAAAAATTTGGGGCTATCCAGTCGGGATAATTGCCAATAACGGCATTTTATTTTCTGAGTCCGCATTAAAAGGCGCTCACTTTATCGAGCTTTGCACCCAAAGGAACATCCCTCTTGTATTTTTACAAAACATAACAGGATTTATGGTAGGTCAAAAATATGAAAACTCTGGGATAGCTAAAAATGGCGCCAAAATGGTGACCGCAGTTGCTTGTGCCAAGGTTCCTAAGTTTACGGTAATCGTTGGCGGCAGTTTTGGTGCCGGAAACTACGGAATGTGTGGTCGAGCTTACAGCCCAAGATTTTTATGGATGTGGCCTAACGCAAGAATATCTGTCATGGGTGGTGAACAAGCCGCAAATGTTTTAGCACAGGTAAAACGTGATAATTTTGAACGCAAAGGTGTTGATTGGCCCGCTGAAGAAGAAGCAAAATTCAAAGCCCCTATTGAACGCCAATATGAAACGCAAGGCCACCCTTATTATGCCAGTGCAAGACTCTGGGACGATGGCATCATTGATCCTACCGACACAAGAATGGTACTTGGGCTTGGTTTATCTATGTCATTAAATGCTCCGAAAGAAGACACTAAGTTTGGCGTATTCCGCATGTAGTAAATCGATGAGATTAATTTAGCTTGAGTAAATTAATTCAATAATTTCTCAGAAAAACTCAAATAAATAATTCAACCGAATACAGATTTGGAACAAATAATGAGTGAAAACAAACCACTAACCATTGAAGTCACAGCGCAGGGTGCTGGAATCATTACGATGAACCGACCTGATGTGCACAATGCTTTTGATGACAAACTGATAAAAGATTTAACTGCAGCACTTAAAAAATTGGAAAGTCACTCCAAAACCCGAATCGTTATTTTAAAAGCGACAGGAAAAAGTTTTTCTGCTGGTGCAGATTTAAACTGGATGAGAAAAATGGCCGATTATTCATGGTCAGAAAACTTTCAAGACTCTCTCGCATTGGCCACTCTCATGCAAACTCTCGCTCAATTGAAAAAGCCCACCATAGGCTTGGTTCAGGGTGCAGCATTTGGCGGCGGCGTCGGTCTTGTTGCCTGTTGCGATATTATTTTTGCAAGTGAAAAAGCAAAGTTTTGTTTATCAGAAGTCAAACTTGGACTGATTCCAGCGGTCATCAGTCCATACGTCATTAAAGCAATTGGTGCGCGACAAGCAACTCGCTACTTTATTTCAGCCGAAGTTTTTGATGCTAATACAGCAAAAGATTTAGGGCTTGTTCATGAAGTTCTCAGTGTCGATGAGTTTGAGTCTAAATCAAACGAATACATTGAGAATGTTTTGAAAAATGGTCCCGATGCTATTCAAGCAGCAAAAAATTTAATCGGTTTTGTCGCTGGTCATACAATAAACGAAGAATTAATACGCGAGACAGCGCAAAAGATATCCGATATACGCGCATCAAAAGAAGGTAAAGAAGGTGTTTCAGCTTTCTTGGAAAAACGAGACCCTAGCTGGCTAACTCAGAAGGACGCCTAAAATGTTTGAAAAAATACTGATAGCCAATCGCGGTGAAATAGCCTGCCGAATAATGAAAACGGCAAAAAAAATGGGCGTTCAAACCGTAGCGATTTATTCAGAAGCTGATCGCGATGCCTTGCACGTCAAGATGGCAGATGAAGCTTTTCTACTTGGTCCTGCGCCAGCAAAAGACAGTTATTTAAAAGCCGACTTAATCATTGAATTAGCGAAACGCTCTGGTGCAAAAGCCATTCATCCTGGTTACGGCTTTTTGTCAGAAAATACTAACTTCGCAAATGATTGTGAACAAAACAATATAAAATTTATTGGCCCCCCTGCTTCGGCAATTGATGCAATGGGTTCAAAAAGCGCTGCAAAAGAAATAATGGAAAAAGCCAATGTTCCTTTAGTACCTGGCTATCACGGCGATAACCAAGATGCAGATTATCTTAGCACGCAAGCATTTGCGATTGGTTATCCAGTATTGATCAAAGCGACTGCTGGTGGTGGTGGCAAAGGTATGAGAATTGTTGAAGATAAAAAATATTTCGACGAAGCATTGACCTCCTGCAAACGCGAAGCACTCTCCTCTTTTGGCGATGACCGAGTATTGATTGAAAAGTATTTAACCAAACCTCGGCATGTCGAAATTCAGGTGTTTGCCGATAGTCACGGAAATGCTGTTCACTTATTCGAAAGAGACTGCTCGGTACAACGACGTCATCAAAAAGTTATTGAAGAAGCGCCTGCTCCGAATATGTCTGAAGAGCTGCGTAATAAAATGGGAGAAGTGGCTATCCAGGCCGCAAAAGCCATTGGCTACGAAGGCGCTGGAACGGTTGAGTTTTTGCTGGATGAAGATGGGTCTTTTTACTTCATGGAGATGAATACACGACTTCAGGTAGAACACCCGGTTACCGAAATGATTACCGGACAAGATTTAGTTGAATGGCAATTGCGCGTTGCAAATGGTGAAACTCTGCCTTGTGAACAGGCCCAACTTAGTATTAATGGACACGCATTTGAAGCGCGTGTGTACGCAGAAGATCCGGATCAGGACTTTTTACCTGCGACAGGAATGTTACATCACCTGAAAACGCCAGATCCGTCGAGTCATGTTCGAATTGATACCGGCGTTACGGAAGGTGGTGAAGTATCCGTTCATTACGATCCTATGATTGCCAAACTTATTGTGTGGGACACTGACCGTAATAAAGCTCTGGCACGATTACGAGGCGCACTGCACCAGTATCAGGTAGTAGGTTTAAAAACCAATTTAAAATTTTTAAGTCAACTTGCGGGTAATGAAGGTTTTATCGAAGCTGACTTGGATACTAATTTTATTAAACGTTATGAAAACAGTTTGTTTACTGCGAGACCATCAGTCGATGAACGAGTTTTATCTGTCGCAGCTTTATACACAATGTTGCAGCAGAAAAATAACGAACACGCCAGTGACCAAGCTGATCCCTTTTCTCCTTGGGACAGCGTTAATGGTTGGCGCTTGAATGAAGATAATCATCACGACATTACTTTTGTCGACCAGCATAGCGATACCGAATTTAATACAACAGTTCATTTTAGAAATGATCACTTCTTAATTGAGATTGACGATCAAGAATTTAAAGTGAGCGGTGAGTTGAATGAGCACAACCTTTACATTGATCTTGAGGGAGCAAAGTTCAATGCAACTATCGTCTCTCAAGATGAAGAGTTGCATATCTTTTTGCAACAACAAGACTTTGTTTTATCGGTTAAACAAGAAGGCCTTGAGTTGCTTGATTCAGATGCCAATGCAAATTTAACAGCTCCAATGCCCGGAACTATAGTATCGGTTGCTGTTTCTGCTGGTGACACAGTGGAAGCAGGACAAGCGTTATTGGTAATGGAGGCAATGAAAATGGAACACACGATCAAAGCACCTGCCAAAGGTGTTGTAACAGAAGTGCTTTACAGTGAAGGCGATTTAGTCGAAGACGGTGCCGAGCTAGTGTCATTCGAAGCAGAATAAACTCATTGATTAAACATTAGATTAATTAATATGAATTATCCAAAGCAAGTAAAACTAGTTGAGGTCGGTCCTCGTGATGGCTTACAAAACGAAAAAGTGATCATCGAAACGGCCGATAAAATTGAACTGATCAATCGACTTTCAACTACCGGACTTTCAGTTGTTGAAGCCACCAGTTTTGTTTCGCCGAAATGGGTCCCGCAAATGGCGGATAATAAATTGGTAATGGAAGGTATCACTCGACAACCCAATGTCAGCTATCCTGTTTTGACGCCAAACCAAAAAGGTTTTGAAGCTGCATTGTCTGCGGGAGCAAAAGAAGTTGCCGTATTTGGTGCTGCATCGGAGTCATTTTCACAAAAAAATATTAACTGCTCTATTCAAGAAAGCCTAGAACGCTTTGACCCAATTATGAAACTCGCCGAACAGCATTCTATTAAAGTTCGAGGTTACGTTTCTTGTGTTTTAGGGTGTCCTTATGAAGGTGAAATAAATGTTTCGACGGTCGCGAGCGTTGCAAAAACGCTCAGCGATATGGGATGCTATGAAATCTCTCTAGGTGACACTATTGGTGTTGGAACACCTTTAAAAGCTCAAATGATGATTGAGTCAGTTGCTAAATACATACCGTTAGAGAAACTTGCCATTCATTTTCATGATACTTATGGCCAAGCACTGGCTAATATATTGGCGTGTTTATCGCTTGGTATTAGCACAGTCGATAGTTCAGTCGCGGGTTTAGGTGGCTGCCCTTACGCCAAAGGAGCGTCGGGCAATGTTGCAACTGAAGATGTGGTTTACATGCTTCAGGGAATGGGAATTGAAACGGGTATCGATTTAAATAAATTGATTGAAGCAGGTCAGTTTATTTCAAACAAATTAGGCAGAAAGCCAATGTCAAAAGTGGCGAATGCTTTAAGTAGTTAATTTAGGTACAAGCACTTTATTTGTACAAACAGAAAATATTATATACAAACGTTAACAGTTGAGGAGCTAATATGTCCGGTTTTGACAAAGTGGTTAAAACCTATGAAGAAGCAATGGCAGGACTCGAAGATGGCATGACAGTCATCGCTGGTGGCTTCGGATTATGTGGAATACCAGAAGGCTTAATCGCCCAGATTCAGAAAATGAAAACAAAAGACTTAACCTTCGTCTCAAATAACTGTGGCGTTGATGACTTTGGCCTCGGCATTTTATTGCAAGGAAAACAAATCAAAAAAATGGTGTCTTCTTACGTTGGTGAAAACGCTGAGTTTGAGCGGCAGTACCTTGCTGGTGAATTAGAAGTTGAATTGACACCCCAAGGCACTCTAGCAGAAAAAATGCGTGCTGGCGGTGCAGGAATTCCCGCTTTTTATACTGCAACTGGTTACGGCACTCCGGTCGCTGAGGGCAAAGAAACTCGAGACTACAATGGTCGTGGCTACGTACTAGAAGAATCCATTACTGGTGAGTTTGCAATCGTAAGAGCGTGGAAAGCCGATCGGTATGGCAACTGTATTTATCGCGATACAGCAATGAACTTTAATCCAATGGCAGCTACAGCAGGTAAAATTACGGTTGTAGAAGCGGAAGAAATTGTTGAGCCGGGTGAATTAAATCCTACCGAAATACACACTCCCGGTATTTATGTTCAACGAGTTATTCAGGGTAAGTTTGAAAAACGTATCGAACGCCTGACACTGCGCAATCAATAAGGAGACTAACAATGGCTTTATCTCGAGATCAAATTGCAATGCGTGTCGCGCGAGAGATGGAAGATGGTTATTACGTTAACTTAGGCATCGGCATTCCAACTTTATGCGCCAATTATATTCCTGACGGCAAACAAGTTATGCTTCAATCAGAAAATGGCCTGCTAGGTATGGGACGCTACCCTTCCGAAGATGAAGTTGATGCAGACATGATTAACGCAGGCAAAGAAACCGTTACAGCAGTAACTGGAGCCGCAATTTTTAATTCTGCAGAAAGTTTCGCCATGATCCGTGGTGGTCATGTTGACCTAACGGTTCTTGGTGCATTTGAAGTCGACCAAGAAGGCAATATCGCCAGTTACATGATTCCTGGTAAATTAGTAAAAGGCATGGGAGGTGCGATGGATTTAGTCGCTGGCGCTCAAAACATTATCGTTACTATGACTCATGCAGATAAACACGGGAATTCTAAACTTCTTGAAAAATGCACGTTACCGTTAACCGGCGTTAACTGCATTAATAAGGTGGTAACAGACCTCGCTGTGCTGGAAGTAAAAGACGGTGCGTTTCATTTGATAGAACGAGCGCCCGGTGTTTCTGTTGAAGAAATTCAAGAAAAAACTGGCGGAAAACTTATCATTGAAGGTGATGTACCTGAAATGACTTTTAATTAATAGAACTTAAATTCGTTATTTACATACTAACTAAAACCACAATAAAGATTATGACTATGAAAAAATTACTTATCAGCCTTACTTTAGCCTGCATGACCTCAGGGTTGCTTGCAGACGAAGGTATGTGGCAGCCACACCAGTTACCCACAATAGAAAAGCAATTAAAGAAAGCTGGATTAAAACTTGATCCATCAGACTTAACTGATTTAACCGGTTTCCCAATGGGAGCCATCGTTTCTCTTGGCGGTTGTACTGCATCCTTTGTCTCCGACAAAGGTTTAGTTGTCACAAACCATCACTGCGCTTATGGCTCAATCCAGTATAATTCTACTGAAGACAACAACCTTCTTGAAAATGGCTTTTTAGCAAAGAAGTTTTCAGAAGAGTTAGCGGCCGCACCGGGCAGTCGTATTTATGTAACTGAAAGTATTACCAACGTGTCTAACCAAATTAGCTCTGGATTGAATGATAAGATGACGGGTAATGAGCGTTATCAGCATATCGATTCTATGTCGAAGAAATTAGTGGCAGAGTGTGAAAGTGATAAAGCTTATCGCTGTTCAGTCGTCAATTTTCATGGCGGACTTGAGTATTATTTATTTAAGCAATTGACAATTCGTGACGTTAGATTAGTTCACGCACCAGCAAAAAGTATTGGTAAATACGGCGGTGACATCGATAACTGGATGTGGCCTCGTCACACTGGCGATTATGCTTTCTATCGCGCATATGTCGGAAAAGACGGTAAACCAGCGGACTTTAGCGAAGAGAATGTTCCTTATGAGCCAGCGCATCACTTAAAAGTAAACGCAAAAGGCGTTGATGAAGGTGATTACATAATGGTCTTGGGCTATCCAGGAAGTACAAATCGATATCGCACTGCTTCTGAAGTGATTCATACTTTCACCGAAAGCTACCCTCTTTCAAAAGAGTTGATGGGATCGATGATTGACAACATTAAAAATACTTCAAAAGAAGGCAGTGACGCTCGAATTAAATATGAAAGCATGCTTGCTGGGCTTGCGAACTACGAGAAAAATCGCGGCAGCATGATTGAGAGTTACAATAAAGGTACTACTCAAGAGCGTAAGGTTAAACTAAATCAAGATTTGCGCAAATGGGTAAACGATAAAAACTCACGTCAAGAAAAGTATGGTGATGCGATCGAAAAACTTGATGAATTAGTTAAGCAATCGCAAAAAACGTCAAAGCGTGACACTTTACTTGGTTATATGGGTTATGCGTCGCAAATGATGAGTACCGCTTCTCGCCTTCATCGTCTCGCAGTTGAAAAGCAAAAAGACGATATGGACCGAGAAACTGGCTATCAAGAGCGAGATATGAATCGTTTTACTCAGAGCATGAAGCGTATTAATCGTCGATATGATCCTAAAGTTGAACAATCAATGGTTATCAATTTGATGAGCCGATATGCGCAACTGCCTGAAAACCAAAGAGTAGATGCTATTGATCGCTTTTTTGGTATTGACGATGGATTCAATCAAGACCAGTTAAAAGCAAAGCTAGCGACTATGTACGGTAAAACTCAACTTGATAAAGAAGACGTTCGACTTGAATGGATGAATAAATCTGTTGAAGACTTTGAGAAAAGTAATGACCCATTTATTAAGTATGCAGTGGCTACTTTTGACGCTCGCCAAAAACTTGAAAAAGAAGAAAAGGAACTCTCCGGCCAGTTTAACTCAGTAAGACCTAAGTATATGGAAGCGATTATTGCTTACAATAAATCTATGAACCTTCCTGTGTATGCTGATGCTAATAGCACATTGCGTATTACTTACGGTAACGTTAAAGGTTATGCTCCAGTTGATGGTATGCGAGCCGTTCCATTTACAACATTAGAAGGTATTACCGAAAAAGATACCGGAGTGTGGCCGTTCAATTCGCCAGAGAAACAACTTAAGTTAATCGAGGATAAAAAGTACGGTGAGTTTTATGATAAAAAAGTAGGCTCAGTACCTGTAAACTACTTAGGCACACTTGATATTACTGGTGGAAATTCGGGTTCTCCAACATTAAACAACAAAGCTGAATTGGTTGGCTTAGTGTTCGATGGTGTTTACGAAAGTATTATTGGTGACTGGGATTATGATCCTTCTCTAAATCGCTCAATACATGTTGACTCACGCTATATGCTTTGGGTTATGAAGTATGTCGACGGTGCAGACAATTTAATTGATGAAATGGACATTGTTGATTAACACTCTGTCAGTGATCAAATAATAAAAGGGCACTCAATGTGCCCTTTTTATTCTTAATTAAATTTAAATCTTACTTTTAAAACTTGAAGGAACTCCAAACCGGAGCATGATCGGAAGGCTTTTCCATTGCACGAATATCATAGTCAACACCAGAATCTGTGCAAACGTCGTACAAATCCTGAGTAGCTAGAACCAAATCGATTCTTAGACCACGTTTAGGATCATCATCAAAGCCTTTACTTCGATAATCAAACCAGCTGAATATATCATCGGTGTCAGGATAATGTTTGCGGAAAGTATCTTTAAGTCCCTTTGATAGTAAAGTTTCAAGCCACTCACGCTCTTCCGGCAGAAAGCTACACTTCCCTGTTCTCAACCAACGCTTTTTATTCTGCTCGCCAATACCAATGTCAATGTCCTGGTGAGAAATATTAAAGTCACCCATAATAATGAATGACGAGTTATTATCTTGCGACTTTAAATCAATTAAATTTTTATAAAATAATTCTTTAAGTGGAAACTTTGTTGGATGGTCGCGACTTTCTCCTTGCGGAAAATACCCATTAAACACTTTAAACTCTTTCCCCTCAATTAAATGTGTTGTTGTAATAGCTCTTCGTTGCGAATCAGTATCATCATTGGCAAATCCGTTAATTACTTCTAGCGGTTTTACTTTTGATAGTGTGGCTACTCCGTAGTGACCCTTTTGCCCAAACACATCAATGTGATAGCCCAGGTGCTTCAAGTCTTCAAATGGAAACTGACTGTCATCAACTTTAGTTTCCTGAAGACCAATAATATCCGGCTGATGCTTTTCGATAATCGCTTCGAGCTGATGAATTCGAGCTCTAATACTATTGATATTAAATGATATGACTTTCATATATACCCTATTAATTTAGCCATTTTATTTTAGGAGGATGTTCGCTGCGAGTGAGTTGGCAGGTTGATTTTTCCGAACGAATAACTTCACTACTTGACTCATACAATCGACCACGACGGAAATAATGGACCTTGGCAAGATCACCAACATTAAATCTTGCAAAAGACTTTTCTATTGTTCCAACATCAACTTGTCGATTATTAATCGCAATTACAACGTCACCGTTACTTAAACCCAAGTTATGAGCATTTGAGTTATGATAAACAACCACTAACTCAGCACCAGCTGAATTAGATTTTACCGTTGCACCTAAACTCACGTCGGCTGAAACTTCAGTTGTCAATTCTTTGAGACTAACAGGATTGTTCCATTTTAGAGTTACTCCACTTTTAGCGAGTAAAGACTCAACGGGTAACTCCTCTGTTGTATAAACAAATTGCCTAATCTCATCTATTAAATTGACACCTATTTTTTCTTCGATTAATTTCTCTAAATCACCTTCTCGCATTCCTTTTTGTGGCTTTCCGTATTCCGTCCACATCTGTTGAATTACTTCATGAAGTGATTGCTGATTATTAGTGCGGTCCCGAATCAAAATATCAAGACATAAGCCAATAAGCTTTCCTTTAGCATAGTAACTGACTATTGCATTTGGTGCGTTCTCACCTTGCTTGTAAAATCGAGTCCAAGCATCAAAACTGGACTCAGCAACCGATTGTAGTTTTCTACCACTCCCTCGATACACTCGTGTAATCACTTGGGATAAAAGCTTTAAGTAATGTGTTTCGGATATTACGCCACAGTCATAAAGCGTTCTATCTTCAAAATAAGAAGTAAAGCCTTCAAAAATCCATAGTTGTTTGGTAAAGGTTTCGGTATTTAAATCGTAGGGTAAAAAAACGTCTGGCTTAATCTGCTTGACGTTCCAAGTATGAAAATATTCATGACTACACAGTGTGAGTAAATTTAAATAGTCGTCGTTGATAGGATCATTTAATTTAATCAATTCATTTTCACTGCACTGTAATGCTGTCGAGCTGCGATGCTCTAAGCCACCATAACCATTTGGTAACACATGTAATAAAAATACATAGTGAGTAACCGCCTCGGGTAACTCACCGAAAAGTCTAACTTGGTAATCGCATACCGACTTTAAATCCGCAACCAATCTTTTTAAGTCACCAAAATGATCACCTGTCACAGCTACAGAATGCTTTTTACCAGCAACTTCGAAGCTCTCAATCTCTAGCTCACCCATTTCGACGGGATGATCAATTAGGTCATCATAATCTTTGGCAACAAACTTACCAAAGCTAAAGTCTTGCTTGCCCGACACTCGAGACATGGAAGTCGCTAATACCCAATTCTTCGCGAAAGACTGTTCAGGTTTAGGAATATCCAGATGATACTCTGTAACTGGGTAATCCACAGGTTCCAAAAACAAACTGGTACCATTAAAAAAGGCATGGACTTGATCTAAATGAGCACTACGAACGGATAGATCCCATGCATAAACTTGATAATTTAAGGTTAGGTGCTCTGCATTTTCATTTAAACGCCATGTGCAATTATCAATCTTTTCCAGGTTTAGTAATTTATCGACTGATAAGGCCTGGATGGACACGATATGGCGGGCAAAGTCCCGAATCATATAACTTCCAGGAATCCATTCAGGCAGACGAAACAGTTGCCCCTTTTCTACCTTCGATAAGTTCATTGTCACATCAAAAAGATGAGCTGGAGCATCGTGAACCTTGACCTGAAAATAGACTTTTTGCATCATAACTCCCGATACGTCAATGAATGCGAAGATGGATATTGCGATTAGCTTAACAGATTACCAGGTTATGCTTAAGATGATTTAGAAGCCTCGCTATAAAACGCTAAACTAAATATTTGCACTAGGAGAGCCTTTTCTCAAACTGAGAAGCAAATATACTAGCGTGAGCGTGTAGCTTCAGCTCAAAAAACGAACAAACTCTTCCGGTGAAATAGGCTTACTAAATAAATAACCTTGCACAAAATCACAGTCATGCTGCCTGAGATACTCAAGCTGAATATCGGTTTCAACACCCTCTGCGACCACTCTCATATCCAAACTTTTCGCCATTGCCATTATCGCATTAACGATATCTTCTTCTTCATCGAGATTTTTGATATCTGATATAAATTCTTTATCGATTTTTAACTCATCAATTTCAAAACGTTTCAGGTAGCTTAACGAAGAGTATCCGGTTCCAAAGTCGTCCACCGATACGGTAATTCCCATGAGGTTCAAACTACGTAATACATTCGCAGCGTGTCTTGGATTCGCCATTAACAAGCTTTCAGTGATCTCCACTTTTAGCAATTTTGGATCGATATTATTATTTTTTACTGAGGACTCGACACTGCCTAAAAATGAATCGTGTAATAGTTGTCGCACTGAAACATTCACGGCAATACTAATTTTATAAGGTTCAAATTTTTTAATTTGTTGGCAAACCTGATTAATAACGAACTCGCCTATTTCAATAATATGCCCTGTCTCTTCAGCAAGCGGTATAAAGTCAGCCGGATAAACTTGACCTATCTCAGGATTATTCCACCTTATAAGCGCTTCTGCGGCAGTTACTTTTTGTGATTTAACGTCGTATATAGGTTGATATAGTAAATAAAACTCTTGTTGTTTCACCGCGTCTCTCAAAAAGTTTTCGATGTTCATTCGGTGAACCAAACTTGCATGCATTTCGTCTTGATAGAGAGAGTAACTATTTTTACCATTCTCTTTTGCATGATACATAGCCGTGTCGGCATACTTCATAAGTGACTCTACATCTTTAGCGTCTAATGGGTACTGACTAATACCGATACTGCAAGTTACGACAATTTGCGCCCCACCAATTTCAATTGGCTGTGCCATAGTGGCTAAAATTTTATCAGCCACGGCTGTTAGCTGATCAGTTGATTGAAACTCTTCAATGATAAGTAAAAATTCGTCGCCACTTAATCTGGCTAAAGTATCTTCTTCACGAATACAATCGCTTATCAGATCGGCCGTTCTTTTAAGCAATAAGTCACCTGCTTGATGGCCATAAGAATCATTTACTTTTTTAAATCCATCTAGATCAATAAACATGACCGCAACTTTATGGTTACGACGTGTCGCCAATGCCATCGCATGATCCAATCGATCATGAAACAAATTTCTATTCGGCAACCCTGTTAGCGAATCGTATCTGGCTAAGAATGACAACTTTTCTTCTGCCAATCGTTTTTCTGTAATATTACTGAAAACAATTACGGTTAAATGTTCATCTAATTCTTCATCGTCAATATGAAAGGCTTCTAAAGAGCATAAAATATCTTTGTTATTCTCTGTCAGCACCCATATTTCGCCAAACCAACTGTTCTCTTTCTTAACTTCACTCCATACCTTTTTATAAAATTCAATTGAGTGTTTTGTTGACCTTAGACTTAACAAAGACGTTTGCTTTATTTGTTCTTCTGAGTAACCAGTAATTCTATAAAATGCAGGGTTAACAAAATAAATGCTATCTTCGGCGTTTAATACGACAACCGCTTCTGTCATACTTTTTATTATTTCGCTGCTTAACAAGCTTTCTAAATGAGCCCTCTTTAACTCAGTAATATCGCTATAGGTTCCAGCTGCTCGCTTTATATCACCATTTTCATCAAACTCAATTATTTTTCCTTTGTCGTGTATCCAATACCAATGATTCTCACCGTCAGAACGTACACGATATTGAATATCAAACTCTCCTTTTTCAGCAATAAACTTATCTCTCTCTCTTTTAACCGCCTCAAGATCATTGGGGTGAATAATGCTATCTATATAATCGAAACGAGTGGTATCAGCCTTTGCATTAAATAAGTGTTTAATGTTAAAGCGGATAACCTTGTCTTCTTTTGCTCTCCAGTCCCACAACCCTAGTTCGCTAGCCTTTAAAGCAACTTTTAGTCTCTCTTCATTTGCTTTAATGGTTTTCATTGCACTTTTCTGTACAGCTCTTCTCTGTGCCTCTTGGTAGATTAAAATGCTAACTATCAAAAGAAAGACGAGTGTGTATATGATTTTTGCAGTTAAACTCAAGAATAATGGTGGAGCAATGTAGAATTGAAGTTTATTTTTACTTTCTTGCCATGACTGAGTGCCAATCCTTGACTGCATTTGCAATGTATAGTGTCCCGGATTTAATCCACCTAAAGTGATTTGGTGTCTTTGTCCAATGTCTACCCAAGAACCATCATTAATCTTATAACGATAAAAGCGAGTTAATTCTGGAGTAAAATTAGTATTGGAAAATTTAATATTTAAATTATTTTCAATCGACTCAAAATTCAAAGGAGTGCTGGGGACAACATAATTTAGACTAAAGTTGTTACTGTAAGCAACTTCAGAAATCCATGCAGGCTTATCATAAACACCTAAATCCCCTGTTAACTTTTCCGTCACGGTAATACCTTCTGTACCGCCAAATGCAACGCGGTCATCTAAACGAAGTTTTGCCTGCCCGTTAAATTCAAGCTGCCCTAACTTATTAATATTTTGAAAATTATAAAATCTTTTTTCTTTAGCATTGAAAGCTATCAACCCCTTATTAGTTGACAACCAAAAAACATTACTACCTGTTTTTTCAACACTGTAGACAATATTACTGATCAAACCTTCTTTTGTTGTATAAGCTTGAGATACTTGATAGTCATCACTGTTTGAAATGCTTTTTAAATCAATCTCAAACAATCCCGAATGAGTCGCTACGAAAAATGTATTATCAATTCCCTCAACCATATCACGAGCAATCGCATCTTTGATCACATAAGATACGCCCGATAATATAAGCTCAGAATTTCGTTGCTCTAGTTTTAACTGCCATAGCCCATCAACGGCACCAACCCATAACTCTCCATCACGAAACATTTTTAAAGTTAGAACCATGCCAGTTGAATGACTGTCTACACCTATAATTGGACTTTCAGCTCCTAACAATGTTGTTGATGATAAACCTGCTTTGTCGGACGAATACACAATATAGTCCTTCCAAAAAACAAAGTCGCGCACCTGAAAACTAGGGTCTGTCAAATGTTTAAACCTTGGTTCTGACTTTTCTTGAAAAGATAATTGTTTAATCCCTCTTCCTGACGCCAACAAGTATTCTGAATCACTTAATTTATGTATTTTGTATACAGGTATCCCTTTTAGATACTGTTCACTTTGACCATTTTTAACCGAATAGTTGATCAACCCACTATCGGTACCGATTAGCCAGTTTTCTTTTTCGCGAACGATAGCTCTTACATTATTGATTTGAGCAGACTCTTCATCAGGAACGGGTTTGATAAAGTAAAACTCTTGGCTGTTTGGGTCGTGAGAAAAAACACCTTTACTACTGGTTCCAAACCAAACTAGACCATCTCGACTGGTCGCAATACTTCTTAGAGCAATATCAGGAAGGTTGGAATTTGAATAGTCGAACAATCGAAACGATTGATTATCAACGTCAATTTTTAGAATCCCTAGTTGACGGACGTGACCCCAAACCGTTTCTTTTGAGCCAACAATTAGCTGCTCAACTTCCGCCAATTTATCGTCATTAAATTCAACTCTCGCTTTAACATTTCCCTCACTATTAAAAAATAAAATATGAGTTTTCGTTAATCCGACATATTCGTCATTAATTTGTACTAACTTTTCTACTTTTTCATCAAGAGCAACCCGACGATCTTGCTTAACGTTTATGACTTCTTTTCGATTGATTAAATACGTTGAAGTGGAATTACCTTCAACTCTCGACAAATCCTGAGCTTGAAAAATATAATTCACCGATTTTTCTTTTACAGAAATGACCGCGACAGAAGACTCTAATGTTAAATAAAGTTTATTTGTATCAAGGTCATCAAACTCAATGCCAAATACGGGCTGACTTATGCTTAGCTCTTCAAATGAAGCGAAAGACTCAAATTGCATACTTTCGCGACTTAGATAGCTAATTCCTTTTAAGCTAGTTGCCCAAAGTTTACCCTCAGGGTCTGAGTCCAAATCGGTTATAAAGTCGTCATAGAGCCCCTCACCAGCTGCATTATTGGTATTAAATACTATGAGGTCATATCCATCATAAAAATGAATTCCACCTTGTGTTGCGAACCACATAAAGCCTAAGGAGTCTTCGTGAATATCTTCAATAGTATTTTGACTGAGTTGTTGCTTACTGTTGAGCTCAGATACTACTAGTTGCTCAGGCCAATTTTCAGCTGACGACAGGCCTGATAAGACGAATAAAAGAAAAGAAAGATGGAGTTTCAAATTTAGTTTTTATTTTTTTAAGTTATTCAGAGTATAGACAACATCGAATTAACTCTCAAAACACTTATTGATAAAAACCTTCACATTTATGGCCCTGAGGCGCTTTAAATACAGTAACCAGACGATGGTACAAATTAGGTTGTTTAAATCGCAGTCGTTCTATGAAAAATTAGACGATCAAACCGCCTTTCATAACCAAACATTAAATTTAAAATACGAGTAATAAGCAGTAGGAAAAAATATCTAGCAACAGTCATCAACATTAAGTGATAAATATAGACAATACTCTCGCTTGTCGTGAAGCTTTATTTTCGTAGTCTTATATCACTCGTTGGCCACACTTTGCCACAGTGAATTCGACGAAATTTATGCCAGAGCTAAAATCTAGACAATGATTACTTGGATATTATTTAACAATGAATGGTGCCCGGGGCCGGACTCGAACCGGCACGGTGTTGCCACCGAGGGATTTTAAGTCCCTTGCGTCTACCAATTTCGCCACCCGGGCATTGTCAAGAATGGAGGCTGGGGTCGGAATCGAACCGGCGTACACGGAGTTGCAGTCCGCTGCATAACCACTCTGCCACCCAGCCAAATTTCGTTTAAAAAGACAGGGTCGATTTAAATGACTGACAGCCCTTAGTAAAAAAACCTCGCAACTGTTTAGTCCGAGGTTTCTGTGACACTTTGTAGTGTCATTGCAAGAATTCTTATTACTGATTCTTGCTCTTAGTCGAACCGACTAAGATGAGAATTTGGAGCGGGAAACGAGACTCGAACTCGCGACCCCAACCTTGGCAAGGTTGTGCTCTACCAACTGAGCTATTCCCGCGTCGCGTTAAGTGCGGTGCATTTTACCCTCTGAAACAATTCTGTCAAGCTCGATTTTAATTTATTTTATTATTTCGACCACACTGACCAAATAGTAAACAAAAACAGTAAGTTAGATTAGTTATCACCCAAGTTTTTTGCACTTAAATAAGGCCAGGCAGCTTTCACATAAATGACCATTGACCAAAGAGTTAGAGCCACCGAAACATACAAAGAAAAGTACCCTAATATCACAAACAATGGATAGCCCATAACATCAACCAACGATGGTTGAGCGCCACCCAAAATTAGAAAGAAAATCGAACCGAGTTGCCAGAGAGTTTTCACTTTCCCGACAAACGAAACTTTAACGTCAGCGCTTTTACCGTACTCGGCCATCCATTCCCGTAAAGCTGTCACCGTAATTTCTCGGCCAATAATGACCAGTGAAGGAACCGCGATCCAGGGCGTTTCATATAGCTCTACTATTAACACAATCGAAATTAGCACCATTAACTTATCCGCAACTGGATCGAGAAAGGCGCCTAAAGGGGAAGTCATATTAAATCGTCTTGCAATGTAACCATCAAACCAGTCTGTCCAGCCCGCTACAGCAAAGATTATCGCTGCTCCGGTATAACTCCAATCGACAGGTAGATAAAACACCACCACAAAAACTGGAATCATAAGAATTCGAAAACTGGTAAGTATATTGGGTATATTCATGACGCTCTTAATATTGAGTTTATTTGCAGCTTTGCCAGATGGCTCAGGCTTCGTGGAGGTAATTATAAATCTTTTCGGCCAGTTGTGTATCGATACCTGATACCTTTTTTAAATCATCTAAAGCAGCCTGTTCAATATTACGTAACCCACCAAAATGCTTAAGTAACTGCTGCCTCTTTTTCGGACCAACACCAGGTATCTCCTCCAACCATGATTTATTTCTTGATTTCGATCGCTTCCCTCTGTGGCCAGCAATGGCAAATCGATGTGATTCATCTCGTATGTGTTGGATAAGGTGCAAGGCAGGCGAGTTTTCATCAAGTATCTTTGCGATTGGCTTGCCAGGAAAGAATATTTGTTCCATACCCAGCTTCCTTTCTGTTCCTTTGGCAACAGAAATGATTGGCATCGTAATACCTATTTGCTTAAGAGCTTTTAATGCCGCATTCAATTGACCTTTACCGCCATCAATTAATAATAAATCAGGTAACAATTTAGACTCTTTTACCTGACGTGAGTATCGTCGGAACACCGCCTGTTCAATTGCAGCATAATCGTCTCCTGCTTGGACATCTTTGATATTAAAGCGGCGATAAGAGGCTCTTTCTGGAGCTCCTTCTTTAAATACAACACAGGACGCTATGGTAGACTCCCCCATAGTATGACTAATATCAAAACATTCCATATGATTGGGTAAGCTTTCCAGCTCTAATTGGTCGGCCAGTGCAATGACTTTATCTGCCTGCTTAACTTGCAGACTCAGCTTATTATTGAGTGCTTGTTCAGCATTTTTCTGAGCCAGAGCCAGCCAGTCCGCTCTCGCGGATCTTACATTATTGGTGACTCTTACTTTCCTTTTGGCGATTTCACCAATCGCTGACTCAACAATATCGAGTTCAAACTCCGTTGAGTTGACAATTATTTCTCTTGGTACCTGATGTTTCGCCAAATAAAACTGCAGCAAAAAGCTTTCTATTAATTCCTGATGGTCGGTAATACTCGAGGCTTTGGGAAAGTAGCTGTTCGATCCCATAACCTGCCCACTTCTCACGAACAACACCACGACGCAATTGACTCCTGCTTGTTGAGTAAAAGCAAACACATCGATATCAATATCTTTTCCCGAAATTACCTGCTTTTGAGTCACTCGCCGTAGCATCGCAATTTGATCTCGAAACCGTGCTGCTTGTTCAAAGTCTAACTGCTCGGCGGCTTGCTCCATATGATTTTGCAATGATTCGACTACTTGTTCACTTTTGCCCTCATAAAATAGGCGAGTTAACTGAACATCTTGATGGTATTCGTTTTCTGATACATAGCCGACGCACGGCGCCTTACAGCGCTTTATTTGGTACTGCAAACAAGGACGGGAACGATTCGAAAAAACCGAGTCCTCACATTGCCGAACTTTAAATAACTTCTGCAACATTGAGAGGCTCTGTTTAGCGGCTCCAGCGCTCGGAAAAGGTCCAAAATAGTCGCCCTTATGCTTTTTAGCACCTCTGTGGTACCCGAGCCTTGGAAACTCTTGATTTGATAAAAATATGTAAGGGTATGTTTTATCGTCTCTGAATAATACGTTGTATCTGGGTCGTAGCTTTTTTATGTAGTGATTTTCGAGTAATAGAGCTTCTGTTTCGGTGTTAGTGACGGTTACTTCAATACTGGAAATCTGTTTCACCATAACCTGAGTTTTCCGGCTATGATCGTTTTTGTTGAAGTAGCTCGATACCCGATTCTTAAGGTTTTTCGCTTTACCAACGTATATGACAGTACTACTGGCATCCATCATTCGATAAACGCCAGGCTGTTCAGTTAATTGAGCGAGGTAGGACTTTGCGTCAAAAGGTTGAGAAGGCACCAGTCAAAATAGTCGGCAAGTTATTGCATGTTATCTGTTTTGATCAATCCATGACGAATCGCAAGATGGGTAAGTTCAACATCGTTATCAACATTCAATTTTTCGAAGAGTCGATAGCGGTAACTATTAACCGTTTTGGGACTTAAACAAAGCTTATCAGAGATTTGTTGTACTTTCTGCCCTTGAGTGATCATCATCATGACCTGCATTTCCCGCTCTGATAGTATTTCAAACGGTTGGTCATCATTATCATCAAAGCGCTTTAATGCCATCTGCTGAGCAATTTCAGGTGTCAGATAACGTTTACCTCTCGCAACCTGACGAATCGCGATTACCATCTCCTCAATATCAGCACCCTTGGTCAAGTAGCCAGCGGCTCCTGCTTGCATAAAACGAGAAGGATATGGCTCATCCGCGTGAACACTCACCACAACAATCTTTACGTCAGGATCGTATCGGATTAATCGTCGAGTCGCTTCAAGCCCACCTATTCCGGGCATATTGGCGTCCATCAGGATAACATTCGGAGTGAGCTCTCTGGATTTAGTAATCGCCTCTTCACCGGTCGAGGCTTCACCAACAACTGAAATACCTTGAACATCACCAAGCAGGCGAGTGATGCCGGTTCTCACCAAATCATGGTCATCAACTATTAATACTTTGATCACAGGGACCCCTCCTTTTTCTAGCGCTGATTTATTGCGTTAGAACGATTTCAGGTTGTTATTTGCTCAAGGTGTTGATTTTTAAGCTTTCTTATAAATCGAAGCTTACCATCTTTTTCTGCAAAGGCAATCTCAATAAGACCATTGGAATAAGTTTAGCCGATTCGATAGAAACAACCGCACTTAACTTCACAATATGGGAATTTTTAGGTCTCAAGAACAAGCATTTAAAACGTTCAGGCATAAAAAAAGCACCTATAAATAGGTGCTTTTTAGAAATTAGTGGCGGAGGGACAGGGATTCGAACCCTGGATGGGCTATTAACCCATGCCGGTTTTCAAGACCGGTGCATTCAACCGCTCTGCCATCCCTCCGCGAGGAAGCGAATAATACTAGAAACTTTTACAGAATCAAGACCTATTGATCATTTAATCTTGATTTTTTGCATTTCTGACCAAATTGTAAACAAATGAATAACAGATGTAACTCTCTGCGCACGGTTTTCCTTGTGTGCGAGGGTGGATTTGATATAGTTATTTTAGTGAATTTATTTCAATTTTCGGAGAATACAAACAATGGAACAAAACGTTAATGTCATGAACAGAACTGGTGCATTGCCAGTTGAGGTGAACAAGGTATTAAAAAACACCTACCTCCTAGTTGCAGCGTCACTGATATTCGCTGCTGCAATGGCAGGAGTGTCTATGGCTTTAAACTTAGCTCCTATATCGCCATGGCTCTACTTGGCTGTGGTAATTGGAATGCCCTTTATCATGGCGAAAACCGCTAATAGCGCAGCTGGTTTGGTTGTAATGTTCGCATTCACTGGCTTCTTAGGTTTTTACGCTGGACCAATCTTAAGCATTTACAGCGCAAACTTTGGCAGCGAGATCATCATCCAGGCCTTAGGATTAACAGGACTTATCTTTTTCGCTTTGTCAGGTTATGTACTTAAAACCAAAAAAGACTTTTCTTTCCTTCGAGGATTTCTTTTTGCGGGTTTATTAGTCGTTGTCGGAACTTCCTTAATCTACTTCATCGGCAGCCAGTTTGCTGGTTGGTATGTATCTGGATTGAGTGCAGCTATCTCTGCGGCAATGGTTCTTTTAATTTCTGGCTACATTTTATATGACACCAGCTCAATTATTCGTGGCGAGCAAACCAACTACATCTTGGCTGCGATGAACGTATTCATTAACATTTATGTTTTGTTTATGAATATTTTGCACCTTTTATCTATGTTCAGCGGAGACGACTAAGTCTAACTCCTAACTAATTAGAACCCGGCTCCGGCCGGGTTTTTTATTGCCATGCCTATGGTAAAATGCAGAAAATTCATCTGGTTACTGCGTCAATGACACTTAAATACGCGATTCTGGTTTCTGGCTCGCCCTACAGCTCTCAAGCCCATATGTCGGCTCAGCGCTTTATTTATGCCTGCTATCAACAAGGGCACACAGTAAACTCTGTCTTTTTTTACGGCGACGGAGTTTATGTTGCCAATCAGCTGTTATCGCCAGCAAATGATGAGTTTCAAACTCAGCGCGAATGGCAACAGCTTGCCAATAATTTCAAAGTTCCACTTCATGCCTGTGTTACCGTTGCCAACAAAAGGGGTATTTTAAGCGCCGAGGACAGCGAGTTACTCGGTCAGAATTTCCACAACCTTGCTAAATCATTTGAAATTTCTGGACTTGGCTCATGGGTAACTGCAGCAGCCACTGCTGATCGACAGATACACTTTTCATAGGCGCTTACATGAAGAAGCAACTTCTTATTTTTACAAAACCGCCCTACGGCAGCGACTCAGGCAAAGAGTCACTGGATATGGCGTTAGCATTTGCAACCTTTGACCAACCTACCAGTTTACTTTTTCTTGATGCTGGCGTGTTTCAACTACTCGAAAACCAGCACCCAAAACTGACTGGACAAAAAGAATATACTCGTCTGTTCTCTGGGCTCGATTTGTACGACATAGATTCTATTTATGTTGCCAAGGCGGATTTAGATAAATATAACATTGCGGCCGAGGGTTTAATTGCAGACCCTGAAATGCTCGATCCCGAAGCAATAAAGTTACTTATTGATGGTCATGAACGAGTGACATGCTTATGAGTTGCCTGCATATAGTTAACCGCCTAATTAGTCATGAGCATTGTCAAACAATACTCGATACCATGACCTCCGGAGATTCTATAGTTTTAATTGAGGATGGATGTTACCTTCCAGCACAAAACTTGAAGCAACCTCTTTCAAATGAAATATATATCTTAAAGACGGACGCTATGGTACGAGGCATGGAGCTACCCAGTAACGTTACTATTTTGCAAAACTACAACGATTTCGTAGATTTAACAGCAAAGTTCGACAAATCAATTACCTGGAATTTTTAGTGGCACACTTGCTTCCTGACAATATTGAAACAGATAAAGAAGGCTATCTGCTAAATTCAAAGCAATGGACAAAAGATCTTGCGCCTTTGATAGCAGAAAAGGAAAACATTGAGTTAACTCAGGAACACTGGGAAGTCATTGAGTACGTGAGAAATTTTTATGATGAGTTTGCAACAAGCCCCTCTATCCGGCCATTGGTAAAGTATTTGGCCAAACAACTCGGCTCAGAAAAAGGTAATAGCCTTTATCTTTATAAACTATTTCCGAAGGGGCCAGCGAAACAGGCGACTAAAATTGCAGGACTCCCAAAACCCAAGCGCTGTATATGAAAGAGCTCGAACATGAAAGGCCTCAAAAAGTTACCATCTCTTACAGCACTATCCAATTTGGTTAAGTTTACGTTAATATTACGTCAATTATTCTAAACGCATATTTAAAATCAGGAATACAAACTATGAAACTAATATCACGCTCAATTATGGCAGTCATTCTGCTTATTTCTGCACCACTGTTTAGTGAAGAAGACCCAAGAGCTATGCTTCAGGGTGCCGCTGATAAAATTATTGTGTACTTAGAAAAAAATAAAGACCAGCTCGAAGCAAAACCTGAGTTATCGGTTGAGTTAGTTAAACGAGAACTGCTTCCGTACATTGATCAAGAAGGTTTAGGCCGGCGTGTGCTAGGAAAAGCATGGAAAGACGCTTCAGCAGACCAACAAAAAGCTTTCGTAAGCGAATTTGTGGATTTAGTGATTGATACCTACGCAAAAGGCTTAGCTCAATACAGCGGACAAACGTTTGAGTTTCAAGACGCTGAGTATAACAGCAAGCAAACTGCGGCCCGAGTTCAAAGCGTCATGAAGCAAACTGACGGCGAGCCAATTAAGATTGACTACCTTTTGCGTAAGCCTAAAGGTTTGGAAGAATGGCGAGTAGTTGATGTCAGTATCGAAGGGATCAGCATGGCTAACAGTTATAAAAATCAGTTCGCGACACAAATTCAGAACGAAGGTATTCAGTCTGTAATTGATAAATTGGTCGCAAACGAAATTGAATTATCAAAATAGAATGATTGCTACGATTGAGTAAGCTGCATTGGAAGCAAAATAATGAGACAGATAATTCTTACAAGCCTAATCTTTTTTTCGTTTGCTGTCTCAGCGAATACTGAAGATCCTGAAAAGATGCTGCGTCAAGCAGCATCTTCCATGACACAAATTTTAGACTCAAATCCGTCAAGAATTAAAGAAGACACGAGTTTTGCAGAGCAAGTGGTCCGTGAAAATTTACTTCCGCTAATCGATACTCAAGGTATAGGTAGAAGACTGCTAACTACAAAACAGTGGGGACAACTCTCCGACGATCAGCAAAAACGTTTTAATGACGCATTTATTAATCATCTAATTAAAACCTATTCAAGTGGGCTCTCCAACTACGATGGTCACAGGTTCGTATTTAAGAAAACACAATATAACCACAATCGGCGAACCGCTTGGGTTAATAGCGATATCATAAGTCAGGACAACGAAACCTTTAATGTACTGTACACCCTGAAAAAATCTGGCAATTATCAAGGGTGGAGAGTGGTCGATATTTCTGTAAATGGAATCAAAGTATTACAAAACTATCGAGAGCAACTTAAAACAGTTGATCTTACTCAAGGTTTTGACGAACTGATTTTGAAAATAGAACAGGCCTCTGATGAGACTGATAAAAAATGATCGAGAGTAATAATGCTCGTTCATTAGCTTAAAAATGTTTCTGATAATCCAGTTACCTTTTTCTAAAAAAGCAACTGGATTAATTAAAAAGAAAAACTTACTAAACAGATCAATTAACTACACAAACCCGGTAGTTATAGCTCATTGATACCGCCAAGATAAGGTTGAAGTACTTCAGGAATCGCGATCTTCCCTTCTGCAGTTTGATAATTTTCAACCAAAGCAACCAATGTTCTACCCACCGCTAATCCAGAACCATTCAAGGTGTGAACTAAAGTTGGCTTTTTATCCTTTCGATAACGGGCTTGCATTCGACGAGCTTGAAAGTCACCTAAGTTACTGCACGACGAAATTTCTCGATAGGCTTGCTGACCTGGCAACCAAACTTCTAAGTCATAGGTTTTGGTAGCACCAAACGTAATGTCTCCGCTACAAAGAATGACGGTGCGAAACGGAAGACCTAATAATTTTAGAATGTTCTCTGCATGTCCAGTTAATTCGTCGAGAGCTGCCATTGAGTTCTCGGGTTCAACAATTTGTACTAACTCTACTTTTTCAAACTGATGCTGCCGAATTAAGCCTTTAACGTCTTTACCATACGACCCAGCTTCTGAACGAAAACATGGAGTGTGGGCAACGAACTTAAGAGGAAGGGATTTTTCTTCCAGAATCTCATCTCTTACTAAATTGGTAACGGGCACCTCAGCTGTGGGAATGAGGTACAAAGGACGATTGTCTTGAGTACTACCTTTAATCGCAAACAAGTCTTCTTCAAACTTAGGAAGTTGCCCCGTGCCGAGTAAGCTATCGCGGTTTACCATGTAAGGCACATAAACTTCTTGGTAACCATGTTCTTGACCGTGAACATCAAGCATAAACTGAATCAATGCACGATGAAGTCTTGCCATTCGGTTTCTCATAACCACAAAGCGAGAGCCCGTTAACTTGGCTGATGCAGAAAAGTCTAGCCCATTCTCCATTTCCCCTAATTCAATATGATCGCGCACTGGAAAATCAAATTCTCTGGGTGTTCCCCACTTTCGGATTTCCACATTATCATTTTCGTCGTTACCATCTGGCACGGACTCATCAATAACATTAGGTGTCGTCAAGTGGATTTCTGTAAGTTGCTCCTGAATTTCTTTAAGTTGATGCTCAGCTTCTTCCCGCTGTTTTTTTAACTCTGCAACTTTATCAAAAACGGGTTGTGCGTCTTCGCCTTTGGCTTTTAATTCACCAATTTGCTTGGAAAGAGTTTTCGTTTGGTTTTGCAACTCTTCGGTTTTTACCTGCACAGACTTTCGGTCTGCTTCTAAATTCTCGATTTTCTCTTTATCGAGAGCAAACCCACGCCTTGCCAAGTTCGCAGCGACTTCGTTTAGATTATTTCTGAATAATTTAGGATCAATCATGATCAGTTCCGATTTTTTACATTATGAAGATATTCTACCACCAATCCACGCTCCAAAAAAAACAGCAAATAGACTTAACAATAAATTAAGTGCGATATTAAACCCCGCTTTGGCCATTTCTTGCTCTTGCACCATGACCAAGGTATCCAGAGAAAAAGATGAAAATGTGGTTAATGCGCCTAAAAATCCGATGAATATTGCTGCCTTGGTGGTTTGACTTACTTGATGATCCTGCCAGTAGGTGAACAAAAATCCAGCAACCAGGCATCCCACTAAGTTGACAGTTAAAGTTCCAATAGGAAAATCAACAGGAAATAATTTAGGAAGGTACTCCCGGGTCAAAAACCGTGTCACCCCACCGAGTGCGCTGCCTAAAGCCACAGCGATTATCATTATCCAGGGCCGCTCCATAAATTAATTGTCACCTTTTGCCGATTTATTAAGCTTTTTAAGATGTTCAAGCTTTTGCTTGATTTGAATTTCCAGTCCACGAGATACCGGCTGATAAAACTCTTGAGGTACAATTGTATCTGGCCAATAAGATTGCCCTGCAGAAAATGCTTCAGGTTCATCATGCGAATATCGATAGGCTTTTCCGTAACCGAGCTCCTTCATCAACTTTGATGGCGCATTTCGCAAATGAACAGGTACATCATCTGAATTAGAGCTTTTGGCAAACGCTCTTGCGGAATTGTACGCTTGATAAACAGCATTGCTTTTGGGAGCAGAAGCTAAAAAGGTTACAGCTTGTGCCATTGCCAGTTCACCCTCTGGGCTACCAAGTCTTTTCTGAACATCCCAGGCATTAAGTGCCAGAGTTAGTGCTCTTGGCTCTGCATTGCCGATATCTTCCGATGCCATTCTGACAATTCTTCTTGCGATGTAAAGTGGATCACAGCCACCTTCTAACATACTACAAAACCAAAACAACGAAGCATCAGGATCGGAACCTCTCACTGATTTATGCAAGGCGGAAATTTGTTCGTAAAATATATCACCACCTTTATCAAACATTTTTGCGGAACTACCGATGACTTCATAAATGTGTGTAGTTTCGATTGAACCATTGTCAGAAACAAAGTCTGCAGCGATTTCTAAGTGATTTAATAATCTCCTTGAATCGCCATAACAAGATTTGACTAAAAGCTCTCTGGCATCTTCACTAATAGTTATATTTCGGCTGCCAAGTCCTTTTTCTCGGTCAGATAAAGCTAGGTCGACAAGTCGAACCAATTCATCATTTTCCAGAGCAGACAACTTATAGACACGACTTCTTGAAAGAAGCGCATTGTTCAATTCGAAAGAAGGGTTCTCAGTTGTAGCACCAATAAAAATAAAAGTGCCATCTTCGACATGAGGTAAAAATGCGTCTTGCTGAGACTTGTTAAATCGGTGTACTTCATCAACGAACAATACGGTCTTTTTACCATTGACTCGGTACTGTTGTGCTTCAGACACTGTATTGCGAATTTCTTTAATGCCACTCATGATCGCTGAAATAGAAATAAAATGGCATTTCGTTTCTGAGGAAATAATTTTCGCCAGAGTCGTTTTTCCTACTCCTGGCGGACCCCACAATATCATTGAATGAATGTGGTCGTTTTGAATTGCTTTTCGTAAAGGTTTTCCCTCTCCAAGCAAGTGAGTTTGTCCAAAGTAACTTTCTAAACTGGCAGGACGCATACGATCGGCCAAAGGCCGATATTGAGAGTTGTCAAGAGCAAATAAGTCGGACAAAATGTTGCCTACTGCGCAGTTTCGTCAGTGGTCGGTTGCCGAGAGTCCATCACATCCACTGAATCAGGCGGAGTGAATTCAAATTCAGAGTCTTCAATGGTGATATTCTGCGCAACATCAGTTAACTGAACGACAGTTTGCTGACCTAAAGTATCAATTAGGAAGATTTCATTGAGTACACCAGACTTGAATAGAACCATCATTCTCTCAAATGCATAACCAGGTTCTTTTGGTGTAAGCTCATAAGTGGCAGATGTTTCTTCACCCGAGAGCAACTTTTTTACATTAAAGGTTTTTGCTAACTCGTTTTTATTGGCTTCAAGTAAAAAAACGGGCGTGTTACCTACCGCAGTATTCAAATCTTGAATATTGACTTGATCAAGATCTTGGTCAAAGGTCCATAAGCTTTTACCATTTGACACTATGAGTTGCTCAAATGGACTTACAGTTTCCCAAATAAATTTTGCAGGCTTTTTGATAACAAAGTTTCCAAGTGTCTGATCTTTCTTAGTTCCAAATTGATCGGAAATTGTTTGCTTAAACTCAGCTTTTAAACTTTTTATTTTCGAGGTCAATTCAACAAACTCATTTAGGTCGCTTTCGCTCGACTGCCTAACCGTTGAATCACTATTGCTTAATTGGCTAACCGCAGATGCACTTACCTCTACAACATTGCTAGTTGCCTTGTTGTCGAAACCAACTGCGAATTTGTGAGTTAACGTCAAAATAAAAACAACAACTAATCGATTCATTAATTTTTCCTGATTAATGTTTTGGCGGTGGTGGAGCAATGACTTCTCGCATACCATTAGATTGCATCTCTGTTACGACACCAGCAGCTTCCATTTCTTCAATCATACGAGCGGCACGATTGTATCCAATTTTAAGGCGACGCTGAATTCCCGAGATCGAGGCTCGACGCGATTCCGTTACTATAGCAACTGCTTGATCGTACAACTCATCACGTTCTGCATTAGCCTCTTCTTCGCTGCCTTTTGGAATCCCCATCATTTCAGTTTCAGAAACACCGCTGGTAATGGATTCTTCAAAATCAGGCTCTCCCCGTTTTTGCCAATCAGCCACGACTCGATGCACTTCGTCATCATCAACAAAGGCACCATGCACACGCTCAGGTATATTTTTACCCGCTGGCAGATACAACATATCTCCCTGCCCTAACAAATGTTCTGCGCCCATTTGATCTAAAATAGTGCGAGAGTCAATTCTTGAAGATACCTGAAAAGCAATTCGAGACGGCACGTTTGCTTTAATTAAGCCTGTGATAACGTCTACCGACGGACGTTGAGTCGCTAATATCAGGTGGATGCCTGCGGCACGAGCTTTCTGCGCGATCCGGGCAATGAGCTCTTCAACTTTCTTTCCGACAATCATCATCATGTCGGCAAGCTCATCAATAACAATTACTATTTGTGGCAAGGTGCCAAGCTCAGAAGGTTCATCACTCATATCATCTTGAGGCGTCCACAGTGGATCTCGAATGGGTTCACCTGCTTTTATCGCATCTCGAATTTTGCGGTTGTAACCGGCCAGATTTCTTACTCCCATTGCCGCCATTAAGCGGTATCGACGCTCCATTTCAGCAACACTCCAACGCAGCGCGTTTGCAGATTCTTTTACATCGGTCACGACGGGAGTAAGTAAATGAGGAATACCGTCATAAACCGAAAGTTCTAGCATCTTAGGATCAATCATAATGAATCGAACATCTTCCGGTGATGATTTATATAAAATGCTTACCAGCATGGCGTTTAAGCCGACCGACTTACCGGAACCTGTTGTACCCGCAACGAGTAAATGTGGCATTTTAGCGAGGTCGATAACTACCGGATTACCTGAAATATCTTTGCCCAACGCCATGCTTAAATTAGAACGCGAGGAGTCAAACTCTTTCGACCCAACGACTTCTTTTAATCGAACAATTTCGCGATGCTCGTTCGGTAACTCGATACCTATGTAAGGTTTACCGGGAATAACTTCGACGACTCGCACACTGACCGATGCAAGAGCCCTCGCTAAATCTTTTGCCAATCCGGTAATCTTGCTGACTTTGACACCCGGCGCCAAATCCAACTCGTACCGCGTAATGACTGGACCGGGATTCACCGCCACCACTTCTGCTTGAATACCAAAATCCGCCAACTTTAACTCTACCAGTCGAGACATAGCCTCGAGTGACTCAGACGAAATTGGATGTTTATTTTCTTCAGGTTCATCGAGCAAATCCATAGGAGGCAATTCGCCAACCACTGGCTCATCAAACAACTTTTGCTGCTTTTCTTTTACTGCCCGATTTGAAGGTTCAATTTTATTAACAACGGGTTCAATTCTAATTGGCTGGCGCGAATCTCTTTTTTCTTGCGCAATCGCAATAGCTTTCTGTCGCGTTTCCTTTTTCTCTTGAACCTGCTTGCGTTCTGTTCGTTGTTCTTTTAACTCTGCCAGTTTTAAACTGATCCACTCAAAAGTATTTAAAACTTTTTCACCAATCGCATCCATTAACTTAAACCAGGACAAACCGGTGAACAATGTAAAACCAGTTAAAAATAAAGCTAACAAAACTAATGTGGTCCCGAGTGCATTAAATGCATGAAATAATGCATCACCAAATAAACGACCAAAAACACCACCAGCTGAGTAACTCGGTTGAACGATTGGGTCTTGGAAGTTTAGGCTGGCAATAGCTGTGCCCGCTAAAATGGTTAATAAAAAACCAATGCCTCGCAGCAACCAGTAATACCAATCATGGCGCTCGATTAACTTACGCTCTTGAAAAATTAAAAAGGCGACATAGCAAACCATAAAAGGAAAAACATAAGCCAGATAACCGAAAAGCTGTAAAAAGACATCAGCCAGCCATGCCCCAGCTCTACCTGCAGAGTTGTGCACTAAATCCCCCGCGCCAGTGTATGTCCAGCCGGGATCCTGATAGTGATAGGTGCTCAATGCCAGTAATAAAAATATAGCCAATGCACCTAGGCATATGACAACGCCTTCCCTCACTCGAGCGGCGAGTGGAGACACTAACTTTGAACTTGATTGTTCATTTTTTTGGAGTTGTTTAGCCAAAGTTAATAATCCTGTACAACAGACTTCCTGTGGACGCTATCATATCATGTCCTCTTCGATAATTGATTAGGCAATGTGGATCTCAAAAGATTCCTTAACCTCTTCCATTACCACATAAGTACGCGACTCGCTTACACCCGGCAACGTTAATAGAGTTTCGCCCAATAAAGTACGGTAGGCAGCCATATCCACCACCCGCGCTTTAAGTAAATAATCAAAATCACCACTTACCAAATGACATTCCAATACTTCGTGTAAGTCTTTAACGGCGCCTTTAAACTCACTAAAAACATCTGGCGAAGTTTTCTCCAGAGTAATTTCGACAAAAACCAACAATCCATAATTTAATTTTTGTGGATTAACATTAGCCGAGTAGCCTCTAATATAACCCTCTTTTTCCAACCGCTTTACTCGCTCCAAGCAAGGCGTGGCACTTAAGCCTACTCGCTTGGCAAGCTCCACGTTCGCCATTCGACCATCGCGCTGTAGCTCTCTTAATATTGACTTATCAATTCTATCGAGGATTCTTCCAGATTCCGCCATCTAACCAGTCATTCTCACTATTTAAATCACATTGGTTAGTATTTTATAGTGTTTAAGATAAAATTAAAGTGATTTATTTTTCGAAGAACGCAGTATACTCTGCCGCCTTATTAAGTCGGAAATGTCTATCTGTGGAGAGAATAAACATGCTCATTGGTGTACCCAAAGAAATAAAAAACCACGAGTATCGTGTAGGAATGGTACCGGCAAGCGTCAGAGAACTGATTGCTCACGGGCACGATGTTATTGTGGAACATAATGCAGGAATCGGTATCGGTTTTACGGATGATGACTATAAAGCTGTGGGTGCAACTATTAAACCAACTGCAGCTGAAGTCTTTGCCGAAGCTGAAATGATTGTGAAAGTAAAAGAGCCTCTTGCTGATGAACGTAAAATGATCCGCGATGGTCAAATTTTATTCACCTATCTGCATCTGGCGCCAGACGTTCCACAAACAGAAGACTTAATCAAAAGTGGTGCTATTTGTATTGCTTATGAAACGGTTACCTCTCCAACTGGAGGCTTACCTTTATTGGCGCCAATGTCAGAAGTAGCAGGTCGTATGTCGATCCAAGCTGGAGCTCAATGTTTAGAGAAATCTCGCTCAGGTCGTGGCATGTTACTTGGCGGAGTGCCAGGTGTTTCACCTGCTAAAGTGGTCATTATTGGTGGAGGCGTTGTTGGTAACAACGCAGCACAAATAGCGGTTGGTATGGGAGCACAAGTTGTTCTGCTTGACCGTAACATCGATGTTTTGCGTCGAACCAACGTTCAATTTTGCGCAGCGGTAGAAACCGTGTTCTCATCAAAAGATGCGCTAGAGCGACATGTACTGGAAGCGGACTTAGTTATTGGTGGAGTATTAATTCCAGGAGCTTCTGCTCCTAAATTAGTGACCAAAGAGATGGTACGCCAAATGAAACCTGGCGCTGCCGTTGTAGATGTAGCAATTGATCAAGGCGGTTGCTTTGAAACCTCTAAAGCAACCACTCATGCAGAGCCAACTTACATCGTGGATGACGTGGTTCATTATTGTGTTGCCAACATGCCAGGAGCGGTTCCTTTTACGTCTACATTTGCACTCAATAACGCGACATTACCTTACATCATTCAACTCGCAAACCGTGGCTATAAAGCTGCGTTAGAGCAAGATCCTCATTTGATGAATGGCTTGAATATCTATCGCGGAAAAGTGACTCATAGAAGTGTCGCAGAAAGTCAAAACTTGACCTTCGTCGATCCTAAAACTGCATTAGGCCTTTAATTTTAAACAGGTCTTTAATGCTCTTTAACTGCAATAACTGATCACTTGCAGTTCATATGAGTTGCAATGAGTCAATTAAAGGTCATCCACACTGGATGGCCTTTTTTGTTTACTCTTTAGCCAACCCAGCTATCTAAGTTAAAATAGAATACGATTATCGATTTAATAGGATTGTTACTCAGAGAGCGAGTCGATAAACTTACCCCACTAATCATGAATATCTCGGAGCAATTCAATGAGCGATGCTAAACACTGTCGACTCCTTATTTTAGGTTCAGGCCCTGCCGGCTATACAGCTGCTGTGTATGGTGCTCGAGCGAACTTAAACCCTGTCATCATTACTGGTATGCAACAAGGTGGTCAATTAACAACCACCACTGATGTCGATAACTGGCCTGGTGATGACGAAGGCGTTCAAGGTCCTGAATTAATGCAACGCATGCAAAAACATGCGGAACGCTTTGGCACCGAAATTATTTTCGACCATATCAACGAAGTCGATTTCAACGACCGTCCTTTCAAGCTGAAAGGTGACTCAGGTACTTACACTTGCGATGCTTTGGTGATAGCAACAGGCGCCTCTGCAAAGTACTTGGGCCTAGAATCAGAAGAAGCATTTAAAGGCAAAGGTGTTTCCGCTTGTGCTACTTGCGATGGTTTTTTCTACCGTGAACAAAAAGTGGCAGTAATAGGCGGTGGTAACACTGCAGTGGAAGAAGCCTTGTATTTATCAAACATAGCGTCGGAAGTTCATCTTATTCACCGTCGAGATGATGTTCGTTCAGAAAAGATTTTGCGCGATAAGTTATTAGAAAGAGCGAAAAATGGTAATGTTGTGTTGCATTGGAATCGAACACTGGAAGAAGTTGTTGGTGACAATGCAGGTGTTACAGGAATCAAAATCAAAAGCACCGAAGACGACTCAATTGAGCAGCTAGACGTACACGGTGTTTTCATCGCTATTGGTCACCAACCAAACACACAGATGTTTGAAGGCCAGTTGGAAATGAATAATGGATATATCAAGATCGAGTCAGGTCTTAATGGTAACGCCACGCAAACCAGTGTGAAAGGTGTTTTCGCAGCTGGTGATGTGGCAGACCATGTTTATCGTCAAGCGATAACGTCGGCTGGAGCAGGCTGTATGGCCGCGTTAGACGCAGAAAAATATTTAGACGACATGGAATAATCTTTATAAAGTTCCTTAAATATACAGAAAAGGCCAGAGTAATCTGGCCTTTTCTGTAAAAAGCTTAAACAACCTTAAACAGCTTCATCTAATTTCATAGTAAATGCAGTGAGCGAAGAATTTCCTGATAAACATATGCTTTTAGCAAAAGACGATCTTCTTCATCGGTAAATAGAAAATTAAATCCATACCAGTTGATGCCCGTTCCGCCCTCTTGTTCTAAAATGCCTTTGTTTCGCACTTCAGCAGTCAGCGTAACTAATTTTTCAACATCGTCTAAATTGAGTGACATGGTAATACTTAGTCGATCAGAGATGAGTGCTATTTTCTTTTCGCTCTCTAAGCGACCACCTAAGACACTCAAGTTTTTCACCATGACAGACATCGAATTACTGTTGTGAGTGTCATTAATAATTGTTGCGGAAAAATCAGTGTTAACTCTTACTGCATTTCTAACTTCAACAGCCTCTACCTGATGTGGCATCTCTAAATGTAAATAAGGCCCTGGATCAGTACGCATCTTCAGAACTTTTGCAGTGAAGCCACTTGCCACATTGTTCACCACAAAACGCAGAGTTACCAACTGCTCTTCTTTCATAAACATGGGATGCCCTTTTTGTTCCGAAGGCGCAGATATTATGATGCTTCGCTCTGGAATAAAACCGAGCAGCTTAACTGGATAACGAGCATCAGAATCGGGAGAAATCTGCAACTGCATGACATCTCCCATTTTTAATCCTAAATCAGAAAATCGCATTTAAATTGGTTACTTCTTTGTGACACGATATGATTATTGTAGTCATTAAAAATAAGATTCGTCATCCATGTCGATAGAATTACCATTAATCGAGTTACCAGAAGACTTTCCTTCACCTCTTGAAGCCTTAGTGGAACCTAATGGTCTACTTGGCTTTGGATATTTATTATCCAACGAACTGCTGATCAAAGCATACTATGAAGGAATTTTTCCGTGGTATAACCCATCTGAGCCTGTTTTTTGGTGGAGTCCTGATCCTCGTGCGGCTTTCTTTACCAATCAAATTTCACCATCAAAATCGATGTTAAAGGTATTACGCAAAAAAGAGTTCACCATCTCTATCAATCAACGGTTTGATCAGGTTATTGAAGCTTGCGCCGAACCTGTTGAAAACAGACCCTCTACCTGGATTTCTGCAGAAATGATTCATGCCTACCAACAACTGCATCGAGCGGGTTATGCGCACTCAATCGAAGTAAGCCAGCAAGATCAACTTGTGGGCGGACTCTATGGCATAAGCTTAGGCAAATTATTTTTTGGCGAATCTATGTTTCATCGAGCACCAAATGCATCAAAAGTTGCGCTTCACTATTTGGTTAAATGGTGCAATGAACATGACTTTCCATTTATCGACTGCCAAATGCCAAATTCGCATTTACTTAGCCTTGGAGCAAAAGAGGTTTCACGAGCAGAATTTCTAAGCTATCTTTATCAATACAGAGACGAAAAAGTGCCCCGGGAGATGTGGCAAGCTCAAGACATTACTGAGCGTTATCAATTTTAGTATCGAAGACAGAGCAGGTGATATTGTGTTACCCGAAACGACTGATGAGCTATTAAAACTTTCTTTTTATGCGACACCGTCGCACAGTTGCTCTTACCTGAAAGATCAGCAAGCAACTACGGTCTTTTTGGATCCGGAAAAACACGTTAACCAAAAACTGTATACGAGGCTCAGTGAAACTGGTTTTCGACGCAGTGGCAGCCACATTTATCGTCCACACTGCGAAACCTGTCAGGCCTGTGTTCCTGTTCGAGTGCCAGTGGCTCAATTCGCGCCTAATCGCACTCAAAAGCGTTGTTTAAAAAAAGGGCAAAACTTTTTAATGAAGTTTGAATCTGCCTATTACGACGACCAACAATATGCGCTCTATGAACTTTACCTTAGCGAACGACATTCTGACGGAGATATGTATCCACCTTCTAAAACTCAATACAAAGAATTTTTATTCAGCGATTGGGCGAATACGAAATTTCTTTCTTTATTCGACAATGATAAGCTGATTGTTTGCTCTGTAATAGACGAATTAGATAACGGTTACTCTGCGGTTTATACCTATTTCCATCCAGACTACGACAAATTTAGCCTCGGACGACTCGCGATATTACGACTCATCGAATTCGCTGAAAGTCAAAACAAAGACTTTGTATATCTCGGCTATCTTGTTAAAGAATGTCGTAAAATGAAGTACAAATCCGAATATCGACCTCTTGATTGTCTGGTCGGTAACCGTTGGATACGCCTTACTTAAACCTATTTTAAGCCGTTCAGTAAATATTTTTGATTATTTTCTCTGCTTGAGGCATCATTACGCGCTCTGAATTTATTGAACTAAAAAGGCTTTCTTACTCAATGGCGAAAGAAGACCATATAGAAATGCAAGGAACCGTTCTAGAAACGCTTCCAAATACTATGTTTCGAGTTGAACTTGAAAACGGACACGTTGTTACAGCTCACATTTCCGGCAAAATGCGTAAGAACTACATTCGAATTCTTACTGGTGACACAGTGACGGTAGAAATGACGCCTTATGACCTATCTAAAGGTCGCATCATTTTCCGCGCACGCTAAATAGATCAAAAAAACCCGCTCTCGCGGGTTTTTAATTTTACCTAACAGCATCTGAAATCTACTCGCTCGTTACTGCTTCCTCTTTACCGACAACTTCAAAACTCAAAACATTAGCACCGTCAACGTGAGTTATTTTGACTTGTCCACCGTTGGACAGTCGGCCAAATAAGAGTTCATCAGCTAGCGGCTTTTTCACCTGCTCGCGAATCACTCTTGCCATCGGACGAGCCCCCATGTTGGCGTCATATCCTTGCTCACACAACCATTTACGAGCTGCAATGTCTACTTCGAGGTTAACATGTTTGTCGTCGAGCTGAGTTTGCAGCTCAACTACAAACTTATCAACAACAGACAAGAGCACTTCTTCCGATAACCCTTTAAACCACACAATGGCGTCTAATCGGTTTCTAAATTCCGGAGAAAAAGTATTGTTAATGGCTTCAACATTGTCGGCGTCTTTCATATTTTGCTGGAAGCCAATAGAAGGCTTGACTAGCTCAGCCGCGCCAGCATTGGTGGTCATAACAATAATAGTATTTCGAAAGTCTGCTTTGCGACCATTGTTGTCGGTTAACGTACCATGATCCATTACTTGTAAAAGTAAGTTGTAAACGTCTGGATGAGCTTTCTCAATTTCATCGAGCAAAACAACTGAATGGGGGTTTTTGTTAACCGCTTCGGTGAGCAGTCCACCCTGATCATACCCAACGTAGCCTGGAGGTGCTCCGATCAACCTCGAAACAGTATGCCGCTCCATATACTCAGACATATCAAATCGAATCAACTCAATACCCATTATTTTGGCGAGCTGTTTAGTAACCTCGGTCTTTCCTACCCCGGTAGGCCCTGCAAATAAAAATGAGCCGACAGGCTTGTCTTCAATACCGAGACCTGACCTGCTTAACTTAATTGCATCCGATAACGTCTCGATTGCAGTATCTTGTCCAAATACCACCATCTTAAGATTTCTCTCAAGATTTTGAAGTGAGTCTTTATCAGAAGCCGATACTGTTTTTGGCGGAATTTTGGCTATTTTAGCGATAATCGCTTCGATATCGTGTACGCCAATGGTCTTCTTACGTTTATTTTCAGGCTGGAGTCGCTGATTCGCCCCTGCTTCATCGATAACATCAATGGCTTTATCTGGTAAATGCCGGTCATTGATATATCGCGCAGATAATTCAGCCGCTGCTTTTAACGCAGGCGAAGAGTATTTAACCTTGTGATGATCTTCATAACGAGATTTAAGGCCTTTAAGAATATCGAATGTCTCATCAACACTCGGCTCATTAATATCAATTTTTTGGAAACGTCTTGCTAAAGCGCGGTCTTTCTCGAAAATGCCACGATATTCCTGAAATGTTGTGGAGCCCATACAGCGTAGCTGCCCATTGGCCAACATTGGTTTAATCAGGTTAGATGCGTCCATTACGCCACCAGAGGCCGCTCCTGCGCCTATGATAGTATGAATTTCATCAATGAATAAAATTGCGTGGTCCTGCTTTTTAAGGTCGGCAAGTAACGCTTTAAGGCGCTTTTCAAAGTCCCCACGGTATTTAGTTCCCGCAAGAAGCGCACCAAGGTCGAGTGAATAAACAACCGCATCAGCTATGACTTCAGGGACCTCTTCATCGACAATACGTTTTGCCAAGCCTTCTGCAATTGCCGTTTTACCAACGCCAGCTTCACCGACAAACAAAGGATTATTCTTTCTACGACGGCATAGCACTTGAACGCACCGCTCAAGTTCAAGTGCTCGTCCAACGAGAGGGTCGATTTTTCCCTCCTCCGCCAGCTCATTGAGATTGGTCGCATAGGACTCTAAAGGCGTTTTAGACTGGGCTTCTTGAGCAACTTCTTCGTCAACTTCCGCCTGACTGGATGTATCTATTTCATCTTCGCCAACTTTCGAAATGCCGTGGGAAATGTAGTTAACGATATCGAGCCTTGAGATCTTTTGCTGCTGCAAAAAGTACACAGCCTGGCTCTCTTGCTCTGAAAATATGGCAACCAGCACATTGGCGCCAGTAACTTCTTTTTTGCCGGAAGATTGAACATGAAACACGGCTCTTTGCAAAACCCTTTGAAAGCCTAATGTTGGCTGAGTTTCGCGAGCTTCGTCATGTTGCGGGATTAAAGGAGTCGTCTCGTCAACAAAGTCTGTGAGCTGCTTTTTCAGCTCTGATATATCAGCGCCACATGCCTGGAGGACATTGGACGCGATTAGGTTATCGAGTAAAGCAAGCAATAAGTGTTCGACGGTCATAAATTCATGCCGTTTCTCACGCGCCTCTTTGAAAGCCAAGTTTAATGTAAGCTCAAGATCTTTACTAAGCATAACAACACCTTAAATTAACTACTTCAAATTGTTTCGAAGAACTCATGCTTCTTCCATTACGCACATCAACGGGTGTTGATTTGCCTTCGAATACTCGTTTACTTGAACCACTTTGGTTTCCGCGATTTCACTTCGGTAAATCCCACAAACGCCCTTTCCATCATAGTGCACCTGCAACATTATCTTGGTAGCTTCTTCTCGCTGTTTACCAAAAAACTTCATAATGACTTCGACGACAAAATCCATCGGCGAATAATCATCATTCAGTAACATTACTTTGTACATAGGTGGCCGCTTTAGTTCAGGTTTGGATTCCTCGACGGCTACACCTTGATCGCTCTCCCAATCACTTTGATCTCGTTGACTCATAATTTTATTTTAGTTTATCACTTCAATATTGCTAGCAAAGTCGAATGCCTATGCTAACCCGATTCATAACGCTAAAGAATACCACAACCCAAAACGAAATCATTACTCGTAATTGGGTGTCGATCCTCACAATTTCAAGTGCCGGAACTATAGAGATTCTTGACAATGGCTATATTTTGTGCAAAAAGTGACAGTGTTCGTCAAATCGTAGAAAAATTAGAAACTTAGCGATTTGAGATGTTTTACTGTTGCGGATAGAGGAAAGCAGTTATGCCAACGGGAACCGTGAAATGGTTTAATAATGCCAAGGGGTATGGCTTTATTAAAACTACAGAAGGTGACGAAGATATCTTCGCCCATTACTCCACAATCAACATGGACGGCTATCGTAGCTTAAAAGCGGGACAGGAGGTCAAGTTTGAGATAAGTGAAGGCCCCAAAGGCTTACACGCGTCAGACATAGTTCCGGCCGATAACTCAGACACTTGATATTAATAAAAAAGGCGCCTTCTTGGCGCCTTTTTTATTGATCAAATTATTGATTGCTTAATTAGCATCAATTACAACTTTGCCAAAAGCGAGTTCAATGTTTCGCTTGGACGCATTGCTTTGTTTGCCAATTCTGGTTCGGGTTTATAATAGCCGCCAATATCCATTGCTTTACCTTGAACATCATTTAACTCAGCAATAATTGCAGACTCACTTGACTCAAGTGCTTTCGATAACTCAGTAAACAAACTGCCTAATTCACTATCATCTTGCTGCTCAGCTAAAGCTTCTGCCCAATACATTGCTAAATAAAAATGACTGCCTCGATTATCGAGCTCACCTACTTTACGCGAAGGTGATTTATTATTGAGCAAAAATTTACCGGTTGCTTTATCCAGAGTCTGCCCAAGAACCTTTGCTTGCTTGTTACCAAAGTGCTCGCCCAAATGCTCGAGAGAAACGGCTAATGCTAAAAACTCGCCCAACGAATCCCAACGCAAATGGTTTTCTTCTTCAAACTGTTGTACGTGCTTGGGCGCAGAACCACCGGCTCCAGTTTCAAACAGCCCACCACCATTCATCAATGGCACGATTGATAGCATTTTAGCACTGGTGCCTAACTCAAGAATTGGGAAAAGATCGGTCAAGTAATCACGTAGAACGTTCCCTGTAACAGAAATGGTATCTTTTCCTTCTTTGATACGTTCTAGCGAGAAACGTGTCGCTTCCACCGGAGAGAGAATATGAAGATCCAATCCTGCAGATTCAAACTCAGGCAAATATTGCTCTACTTTTTTAATCAGCTCCGCATCATGAGCTCGGTTTTTATCTAACCAGAAAACCGCAGGATTTCCTGTTGCTTTCGCTCTGTTTACAGCAAGCTTTACCCAGTCTTTGATTGGCGCGTCTTTCACTTGGCACATTCTGAAAATGTCGCCCTGCTCAACAGACTGTTCCATCAATACTTCGCCTGATGAATTGACAACTTGAATCACACCGTCGGCTTTGGCTTGGAAAGTTTTGTCGTGCGAACCATACTCTTCTGCTTTTTGCGCCATCAATCCAACGTTGGATACGCTACCCATAGTTGCCGGATCGAATGCACCATTCTTTTTGCAAAAGTCGATAGTTTCTTGATAAACACCAGAGTAACACCTGTCAGGAATCACAAACTTAGTATCTTTGAGCTTTCCATCTGGCCCCCACATTTGGCCTGAAGTGCGGATAGCGGCAGGCATTGATGCATCGATTATTACATCGCTTGGAACATGAAGGTTAGTAATACCTTTATCGGAATTAACCATCGCCATCGCTGGCTGCTCGTTGTAGACTTTTTCTAGATCAGCTTCTAGTGCAGATTTTTGTTCAGCGGTTAGCTCACCTAATTTGCTGTAAAGATCACCAATACCGTTATTTTCATCAACACCTAATTCTTCTATTAAATCTGCATGCTTAGCAAAAATGTCTTTGAAGAATGTTTTCACTGCATAACCAAACATAATAGGGTCAGACACCTTCATCATGGTGGCTTTCAAATGCAATGAAAAAAGGATGTCTTGAGCTTTTGCGTCAGCAATTTGCTCAGCAAAAAATTCTTGTAAAGCTCGGCTACTCATACGGGCACAATCAATAACTTCGCCTGCTAGTACTGAAATGCCAGCTTTTAATGTGTCCGTTGAACCTGCTTTATCTACGAACTGAATAGTCAATTCTTGGGCTTTATCAATGGTTACCGATTTTTCACTGCCAAAAAAATCGCCGTCTTGCATACTGGCAACATGAGACTTTGAGTCAGCTGACCATGCGCCCATCGAATGAGGATTATTTCTCGCATATTCTTTCACTGACGCAGGTGCTCGACGATCGCTGTTACCTTCACGAAGTACTGGGTTTACCGCGCTGCCTTTGATTTTGTCGTAGCGAGCTTTGAAGTCTTTTTCTTCATCGGTTGATGGCTCATCAGGATAATTTGGTAAATCATAACCTTTCGACTGAAGTTCTTTGATAGTTGCTTTTAATTGTGGAATTGAAGCACTGATATTGGGTAATTTGATGATGTTTGCTTCAGGTTTCTTCGCCAACTCTCCTAGGAATGCCAAATCATCTGATTGTTTCTGTTCGTCATTCAGACGCTCAGGGAAAGCGGCTATAACGCGACCCGACAACGATATATCTTTAGTTTCGACTTCGACGCCTGAAACCTTGGTAAACGCCTCAACGATCGGCAAAAATGAGTATGTCGCCAGCGCTGGCGCTTCATCGGTAAGAGTGTAAATAATTTTTGATGTTGTCATTTGCCCTTTTCCATTTACAGTTTGTTGTAGAGCCTCTCGAACGACTCCAGGAATTAGCGATAGTAATTTTCGGCGCGCATTATACGTGAAATCCATAAACTCTGCACTGCACAATGCCAACTAACCGAGTACAATAATGTAATTATCCGATGTCATAGACGAATATAACGCTCAGAATGCGCGTTATTATAGTTGAAAATTTAATCTCTAATTTATCATGTCAACAAAAGTTGTTTTATTTAACAAACCATTCAATACCTTGTGTCAGTTCACCGGAGAGCCCGGTGACAGCCTGTTATCAGATTATATCGACATTCCCAAGGTTTACGCAGCTGGGCGTCTCGACAAAGACTCTGAGGGGCTTTTGGTGCTAACCGACAACGGAAAACTCCAAAACCGAATTACTTCACCAAAATTTAAACAATCAAAGGTCTACTGGGTACAAGTCGAAGGAACACCGACTAAAGATGCGCTTCGTCAATTAGAAAAAGGCGTCAAGTTAAAAGATGGTCTAACAAAACCAGCTGTTGTTAAACAGATTGATGCGCCCGATTTATGGAAGCGAACACCTCCTGTCCGCTTCCGTGAAGCAATACCCACTGCATGGTTAGAGATTACCCTAACTGAAGGTCGCAATCGCCAAGTACGACGAATGACAGCCTCCGTTGCCTTACCAACATTAAGACTGGTTCGTGTACAAGTTGGCAAATGGTCACTGGGCGATTTAGCGCCAGGCGAATACAAATTGGTTTAAATCAATATCTCACTAACTTAACGAATAACAACACAAGAGGACTTATGGCTCCTATTCACATAACCGTTGCAGCAATAATTGAGCACAACAACCAGTTTTTGATGGTGGAAGAACGTGACTCAAATGGAAACACTGTATTTAACCAACCTGCTGGACATGTGGAACTCAATGAGTCGCTAACTGATGCAGTCATTCGAGAAGTGCAAGAAGAAACAGGCCTGGAATTTTCACCAAAGAATATCATCGGGCATTATCTTTTAAGCCCTGCAACAAACGGAAAACACTACTACCGGACATGCTATACCGGAACGGTTGAAAATATAAACGACTTGCAACCCCAAGATAGCGATATTATTGCTTGTCACTGGCTGACTATTGAGCAAATTAAAAGTCTTGGTCGGCAACTTAGAAGCGGACTGGTGCTTAATTGCTTGCACGATTATTTGCGCGGAGAGCGCTACCCTCTGTCACAAATGCACTATATTGATGACGAAGTCAGGGCCGCACAGATGTGTTACAATCAGCTCCCTTAAGGACATCGGGTTATTTTCCAGGAGCTAAACCTTAGCTCGTAACCGATAGCTTAAGCGATGAAACATTACTAACCTGAAAAATTTTATGAACCCTGAAAAAACCAAAGTTATCGTCGGCATGTCCGGCGGCGTTGACTCTTCTGTCTCGGCTTACCTGCTCCTTCAGCAGGGATATCAAGTTGAGGGCCTGTTTATGAAAAATTGGGAAGAAGACGATACCGATGAATATTGCTCAGCCGCAGAAGATCTTGCTGATGCTCAAGCCGTTTGCGACAAACTGAACATTGAGTTGCATACCGTCAACTTTGCTGCTGAGTATTGGGATCGAGTATTTGAGTATTTTCTCGAAGAATACAGAGCAGGACGCACCCCAAATCCCGATATCATGTGCAACAAAGAAATTAAATTTAAAGCATTTCTTGAATTTGCGGTGCACCTTGGCGCTGATTTTATTGCGACCGGACATTACACTCGCTGTCGAAAAACAAATGGGGTCGCAACCATGTTGCGAGGATTAGACGCCAACAAAGATCAAAGTTATTTTTTATACACGCTAGGGCAAAAACAACTGCTAAAAACTCTATTCCCTGTTGGTGAACTCGATAAAACTGAAGTTCGTCAAATTGCCGAACAGCAAGGGTTTATTAATGCAAAAAAGAAAGACAGCACTGGCATTTGTTTTATCGGAGAACGAAAGTTTAAAGATTTTCTCGAACAATTTTTACCTGCTCAGCCCGGCAATATACTCGACGATCAAAATAATATTATTGGTCAACACCAAGGCTTGATGTTTCATACCCTCGGACAACGCAAAGGCTTGGGTATTGGCGGCTTAAAAGATTCTGATGACACACCATGGTATGTTGTCGATAAAAATGTAGGACGCAATGAACTCGTCGTCGGGCAAGGACACGATCACCCTTTGCTACAAAGTAATGCTTTGACTTGCAGTCAATTACACTGGGTGGCAGAGACACCTCCGGCTGCTTCGTTTAATTGCACAGCGAAGGTTCGATATCGCCAGGCCGATGTCCCCTGCAAAGTGACTCAGCTTGATAATTCAAATTGGCTGGTCGAATTTGAACAACCACAACGAGCCGTCACACCCGGACAATCAGTCGTTTTTTATCAAGATGACGTCTGTCTGGGCGGTGGTATAATTGAATCAATTAAACGAACTGAATAATTCAGCAATTGCTTATTGTCAGGAAACCATTTCATTTATGGAAAACATTGTTTTAACGCTCGCCGCGATGGCACAGGTAATTGATCAAGTCCAGAAAGTCGCCTGGAAAGGACAAATGGATGATGCCGAAGCGATGCCTCTTATCAACAGCGTATTTAAGTTCAATACAGACTCAGTTATCGAACTTTATTCTGGCACAGCGAGTTTGAGCTCAGGGTTGAGAACACTAAGAGCGCAACTCGACTCTAACAACCCTAAAAAAAATGCAGAATTCGGACGCTACATGGCGAATTTGTTCACCATTCAAAAACAGTTTTCTAATAACAAAGAAATCCAGGAAACACTTTCATCTAGAATCGAGCACACCAAACGTTTGCTCGATTACGAAGATTTATTATCCTCGAATGTAATCGCCTCTCTTGCTGACTGTTACTCGCAAAGTATTTCGAACTTAGCCTTGAGAATTCAAGTTCACGGCGACCCTCAAATTTTACAAAGCAAAGCGAATCAGGACAAAATCAGAGCGCTTTTACTTGCCGGAGTTAGAGCCGCCGTGCTGTGGCGACAAGTTGGAGGAAAAAAACGTCAATTTCTTTTCAATCGTAAAAAGCTAGTTGATACAACCCAAAAGTTACTCACACAGCCGATTTATCATTAACACTCTTTTCTCGACTACTTTTCCGTAGGCATAAAAAAGGCAGTCACTAGTGACTGCCGAAAAATGCAAAAGGGAGCAATTTGAACTTGAATGCATCAAATTCAAACACCTAAAAGCTTTTGCCAACTATTAGGTAGAGCCAGTATGCTTACTTTGAGATATTCCTTCAATGGTACTATTCACACTCAGACTGAGATTGGGACGATAAATCGACTTTATCAAGCACAATAACCATTTTATCAATCAAAATATAAATAATGACGGTCACAATTACAGTAACTTTCACCGTGTTTTTCGTGCTCACCTTGTTACTGGGGCACTGGAGACAAATTTCCTGGGTCATCGGTAGCAGTAAAGTTGCTGCATCAACCTGTCTAATCATTCTCGCGGTTATATTCGCCACTGAATCATCCAGTTTTTATTCCATTGCCATATTATGTGGTGTATCACTTGGAGCATTCGGTGATGTTGCTATGCTAAGCAAAAGAAAATCTGCTTCTATTGTGGCGATGGCACTGTTTGGAATTGGCCATCTTGCTTACCTGTTCGCTTTCAGTCAGTTAGAGATCAATGTTACTCAAAGTATCATTTGCTTCGGAGTTTTATTGATTGTATTTCGACAGATCTATCAATGGCTTTCAAATGACTTATCAAGTAGCTTGCGAATTGGAGTTATCGGATATTCAGTTGTCTTACTCTTAGTTTGTGCAGTTGCTCTGTCAACTCGAATAAACGGTTACCCTGCACTCGTAGGGTTGGCCGCCACTTTATTTATGCTGTCGGATTTCTTTGTCGCCTCATATCGCTTTAAAAGACCAAAGCTATCCGACAAAGTGATAGGCTTACCGCTGTACTACACAGCTCAACTTTTTTATATCTACTCAATTGAACAGAATGACTTAAATTGGTTGATGATTTAATAATCGATTTTTTGCATGAATTTGATTACTATCCATCATTCGCTAAAGATCACTAGCAGATACATTTTAAAATAGGTATTAACAATGAAAAAACTTTCGCTAGCACTTATGGGAATAATTTTATTGTGCGGATGCAGTCCGAAAGTGGGCTCCGATGAATGGTGTAAGCAAATGGAAAAAAAGCCAAAAGGTGACTGGACCGCCAACCAACTGAAAGATTACACGAAATATTGTGTACTGAATCAAAAACCAGATTAACCAATAATTCTGGAAAAATATTGAGTTTTTGGTTAATAACTCGATATCAATCTATCCCCTTCAAAGCAATAAAAAAGCCAGCTTCTGCTGGCTTTTTTATTCACTCTTTTTATTGAGCAAGATAGTTAAGTTTTAATTGTCGATTAAAGTCGTGCCATTGCTTTTTATGTTCAATCAAAAGCTCTCTTAGTTGGTGATACTTTTCCATAATTTCGTGTTGCTCAACACTTTTTACGAGCTCTTGTTTTTGTAACAAAAGCCAATCACGTTTCGCTGAATAATAGTCGCTTAATTTTTCGCAATACAGTTCATATTCCACTTTCAGCTTTTCCAGTACTTCTTCTTTGTTCGGCAAATGAATTCGACTCAATTTTTCAGAGTGATGCTTGAGTAACATTGCGGCACGCGCTTTTTCTATTCTCACTTCATCAGTTCTTTTTAAATTCCGCGCCATATTCAACCAGCTCAAGCCTTTAATCAGCCATTTGGTTGGATCAAAGTGATACCATTTAATGCCGTTACGATAATCATTTTGGAAGATATGGTGGAAGTTATGATAACCCTCACCAAAAGTAACAAATGCCAGCCATCCGTTATCTCGAGCAGTGTTGGTGTCAGTATAAGGTTGCTTTCCCCACATATGTGCAAGTGAGTTGATAAAGAAAGTTGTGTGATGACTTAATACCAAACGTAAAAAACCTACGATTAATAGCATGCCAATGATATCGCCGTACAAAGCACCAATTAAAATAGGCAGCCCGAAGTTCAGACTTAACGTCAGCCATAAATAATTACGGTGTTGCCACATCACAATTTTATCATTTTGTAAGTCTTTTACATTCGAGTAATCAGAATAGCGATGTATCTGATATTCTCTTAGCATCCAACCAATATGAGAGTACCAAAAGCCTCGCTTTGCCGAATATGGATCTTTGTCGTTGTCATCGACATGGCCGTGATGAATACGATGATCCGAAGCCCAATGAAGAGCACTGTTCTGAACGGCTAATGCTCCACCCAGTGCAAATAAAAAACGCACAAAAGCATTAGCTTCATAAGCTCTGTGAGACCAAAGCCTGTGATAACCTGCAGTGATTGAAATTCCACAAATAATAAACGCTATAGCTCCTATCACCCAGTGCCACATATCGTAGCCAACCAGATACCCGTATAAAGGAACACCAATTAAACTTATTAGCGCGGTAAGGGAAAAAACGGAAATATTGAGCCAAATGAGTCTTGGCTTATTTTTTGAGGTCTGCATTAATACTTATCTACTTCTATTTACGGCAAATATTCACAACTAGCATGTTTTTCGATAGAAACGCTGGTTGGCGGCTTTAATCTTCAGACTTTAATCTTCCGACCTTAATCTTCAATAAAGCCATTCTATTAACTAAACGGCTTCACAGGAAGCTTTGTTGACGATAAAAATTATCCAAACAACTTCAGCGAACACATGTACACTGAAGTATATAGATGCATCTTTGATTTTACAAATACATTTTTCACGATTACTGTTACACTAAAATGAAGCATACTAACTCACTGAAAATAATAGTATTTTAGGATATGGCCGGAATACGCGCGCAGCAAAAACAGAAAACCAGACAAGCCATTATCGACGCGGCTCTCAACCAGCTTAGCGCCGAACAGAGCTTTGCTAATCTTAGCCTACGAGAAGTTGCCAGAGAGGCTGGAATAGCCCCGACTTCATTTTACCGCCATTTCAAAGACATGGAAGAGCTTGGACTAACACTGGTCGATGAATGTGGACTAACCCTTCGGCAGCTTATGAGAAGTGCGCGAAAGCGCTTCGACAGTCAAACCAGCATCATAAAGGTATCAGTGGAAACCTTTATGGAGTTTGTTGAACAAAACCCCAATACCTTTCGTTTATTGCTGAGAGAACGATCAGGGACTTCCAGAGCTTTTCGTGAGGCTGTTGCTCGTGAGGTGGAGTTTTTTCGCCTTGAGCTCGCTGATTACCTTGAAACTGAATCTAAACTGCCAACGGATGTTGCAAGAATTCAAGCTGACGCGTTAGTAACCATTACATTCAATAATGGTGCCGAATATCTTGACGCAGGAGAACATAAAAAACGTCGTTTGATAGAAGACACCATTACTCAATTACGCTTCATTGCAAATGGGGCTGCAGCATTTGCCAAAGAAGAAGATCCCACAGACTAATACAGTATTAAATTTAGCTAAAGTAGACAAACAGTCGTATACATCTTTTTAAGTTCCCGATCGACAAGAAAAAGACCCAGAATATTTATGAAATATTTTTCCTTAAGTTTAACTTTATTATTTTCTGTTATCTGCAATGCGAATAATCAGAAAGACTCCGTTGATAATGAAATTACAATAGTCGTAACCGCTGAACGATTGCCTCAAGATATAAGTGAAGTTCAAAATAATATCAGTGTGCTCACCAACACCGAGTTAAAGCAAATATCAGCGGAACACTTTAACGAACTCGACATTGCATTTCCAAACACATGGATTAGCAAGGGAAATGGGCAGGAACATCTCACTGCGATTCGCTCTCCAGTTTTTACAGGGCCAGGCTCTTGTGCAGAATTTTTAATGATGGAAAATAATGTTCCATTGCGCGCAAAAGGTTTTTGTAACGTTAATCAATTGTTTGACAGTTATATGTCTCAAGCAACCCAAGTTGAATTATTGCGTGGCACACATTCTGCCTTCTATGGGTCAGATGCAGTCCATGGTGTTATTAATATAATCACCCGCGAGCTATCACCCGAACTTTCTAACTCAAATTTTATCAAAGCAACCAGCGGAGATTTTGGCTATTGGCAACTCGACTCGCTTTGGAAAAATGAAAGTGTCGCCGCTAAAACCAGCCTTACAAAAGACAGTGGCGTAAAACAAGCCAGTGGTTACGATCAACAAAAAGCACAATTAGAGTGGCTTACAGCTTTGTCAGAATGGCAAGCGCACACCACAATAACATTGAGCAACCTTAATCAAGAAACCGCCGGGTATTTACAGGCCGGCGAAAATGCCTACGAGCTTGACGAAAATCGCTTTAGCAATCCATTTCCGGAAGCTTACCGAGAGGCTAAAAGCCTTCGAATACAAACTGAGATGAGCAATATTCATAGCAGTCAACACAATGATAATTACCTTTGGAAAATTATTCCCTATTTCAGGTATAACGACATGGATTTTCTAATGCATTTTTTGCCAGGCCAACCTACAGAACAAAACGGCCACACGAGTATTGGAATAATCGCTAACTACTCAGGCTTGCTGTCGCAATTGCAATCCCACACCCAATCAGAAACAGAAACAGAAACCCAAAAGCTATCTACTTTGAATTGGCAAATTGGATTGGACTCAGAGTTTAATCAGGCTTTTTTAAAACAGTTTCAAAGCAGTCCAACCGACTCAGGCATTCCATTCCTCGATGAAGTATTGCCCACAGGAAAGCAATATGACTTCAAGGTTGATAGTCAGTATTTAGCCGCTCAAGCATCACTGCATTTCGAATCCAGTAATCAACAAAAAGTGTCAGGAGGCATTAGGCTCGACTACTTAAATTATGACTACAACAATCGAATGTTAGATGGTCGAACCCAAGATGATGGCAGTGCATGTGGTTTTGGCGGATGCCGTTACACACGACCGGCTGATCGCTCAGATTCGTTTAAAACACCGTCGGCATTTGCGACTTATCGCTTTTTAAATGAAAGTGAATCTACAGCTTATTTAAAACTTGACCGAGGCTACCGTGCACCTCAAGCAACTGAGCTCTATCGATTGCAAAATGGCCAGCAAACATCAGAGTTAGAAGCGCAAAAAGTATCCTCCGCGGAGCTTTCATTTAAGTGGCAGAAAAGCTTAAACCAACAGATGGTTACTTTATTTTTTATGGATAAATCAAACGTCATCTATCAAAACACAGATCGTGAGTGGGTGTACAATGCAACGACGGAACACAAAGGAATCGAGTGGAATGGTCAATTTGAAATAAATCGAAACTGGCTTATCAAGTCCCACTTTACTTTTGCTAAGCACGTTTATACCAATAACAGTCAGCTAACAACGAATAATATTAACGGCAATGATATTGATACCGCTCCACGTCGCATCGCTGGAGCGATTCTTCACTGGCAACCGAATGACGATTTTCAGTTAGGTTTTGGACTGCGTTACATTGGTGATTACTATTTGAATCCAGAAAATACCGAACAGTATGAAGGGCATACTTTGTTAAACTTAAATGGACAATGGAGCATCGGTCGTCAAGCCAATTTATCGTTTAAAATATTAAATGCTCTAGACGAGAACTATGCCGACCGAGCGGACTTTGCGTTTGGCGAACATCGATATTTTGTTGGAGAACCACGACGAGCCTATATTTCAGTCATGATGGGTTATTAATTCATTTTCACGGTAGCTTACTCATTATCACGCACCTGGAGTGTTTGTGAAATAACCGATGTCATCATGGTTAACTACCAATAAGTTTTCGTTTTGTTATTGAGTAAGACTCTTCACATTATCCGTTGAATGCATTAGCAGAGCTCTTTAGGAGCTCTGCGCGATAGCCATCTTTTCAGGTACCGAAATTTGAGTAGGAGCTTGCTGATAATGCTCTCTAAACGCGCGACTAAACGAAGATAAACTTTGGAAACCGACCGCGTAAGCTATTTCACTTACAGAGCCCTGTCGCTCTTGTAGCATTTCATAAGATGCTTCTAGTCGGCGTTTTTTTAATAAGTTCTTTGGTGAGCATCCGTAAACTTTGTTGGTATAGCGGAACAAAGTACTTCGAGTCATATTCATCGACTGATACATCTGCTCTACATCAAACTCACATTGACCTAGATTTTCAGAAATAATGGCTTCCAGCTTTTTACAGCGTTTAACTGACTGCTGCTCTACCACTCGAATGCTTGGCTGAGACTGATGAGATTTCACGAAAGACTTATATAAACTGTTCGACAATCTCTTCTTTTGTGTCAAGTGACTTCGAACACGTGCCACTAACTCTTCACTATCAAACGGTTTAACGATGTAATCATCCGCCCCGCTATTCAAACCTTTAACTGTGTCATTCAGTTCGCCAAGTGCGGTTAGTAATATAATCGAAAGGTGCGCCAGCTCAGGGCACTCTCTAAGCTTCTGGGTAAGCTCTAATCCATTAAGTTCAGGCATTAAAATATCAGAAATAATTAAATCAGGCTGTAAAGAACGCGCTAGCACCAACGCTTCTTTCCCATTTTCTGCTTCGACAATATGATAGTCCTGTTGCAAAGCACTTCGCAGCAAATGGCGAATACCGATATTATCATCCACCAACATAATAACCGGACGCTGTTCATTATCGTGTGCTTTATCTTTGCTGTCTATGTTAGCACGGCCTGTTTGCGATTGGCCTGACCCGGATTCGATCAAGTCATTTGATTCAGCAATCATTGGTTTTGCAATTATTGCTTGATTTAATGAATCTACCAGCTCTTCTTTATCAGCGGGATTCTTATCATTTCCAAAGTGATTTAATTGACTCGCCCCGGTTCTCATTATTCTGTCAAGCTCTACATTTATAGAATCGGACTGTTCATTTGAGTTATCCACTTCTCTTATTACAATTGAGTCTTTATCGTAATGAGACTTCCCTTTCATAATGGTTAATGTCCCGGTGCACCCTGCCGCTTCATTGTTGATTAAGTTGACTTCTCCATGATGTAACATCATGAGTTCTTTCACCATAGACAAACCAATTCCGGCACCAGGCTGAGCTTTATTCATTGACTCGGAACCTTGGAAAAATCGCTTAAACACGAGTCCTTTTTCACTATCGGCAATACCTGGCCCGTTATCGATAACATTAACAATAAGTCGATTAGATTGATTAATGAGTTCTATTTTTATTTCACTGTTTTTCGGGCTAAATTTCACAGCATTTGAAAGCAAATTACAAAACGATTTTTCAAAATGAGAAGGATCAAAATAAATCTCACCATCTACATCCTCGATCGCACAGTTTAAAGAAATGTTTTTATTCGATAACAAGGATTCGAAGCGTTCCATTACGCTTTCAATTATTTTCACCGGCTCAATCTTCATTACATTTACCGGCATTTGATTATTTTCCAGTCGCTCCATCATCATAACTTCATTCAAAAGAGAGATCATATGAAGGTTATTATTCAGAGCTACTTCGAAGGTTGAACGAGATTGATCGTGCTCGGTATTAAGAACTTGGCTTAACTCTCTTAACGCTCCAACCGATAATGTAAGAGCTGTCCTGAACTCATGAGAAATATTAACAAAAAACCGTTGTTTTGCTTTTCCCATTTCTGCAACTTCTTCAGTTAAGGCACGCTGCTTACGAAGCAATGCATTCAATTTATTACGTTTAACAAACAAAGTCATAGATATTAAAAACACAGCAACCAAACAAACTATAAGCAACCAACGGCCCATGCGTTCTTTTTCAAGCTGCTTTGCATCTAAAGCTGCTTGATGATTTAAGTTTTCAATTTCTTGATTTTTCTTTTGCGTTTCAAACTTTGTTTGCAGTTCAATAACTTTTTCTCGATTAGCATTTTGATAAAATAAATGGGCATTAGTGTTATACTTTTTATAGTAATCTAAAGCCGTTTTATAATCTCCCTCTAACTCATAAGATTTTGATAAATCTTCCGGGATCCACAATAGCGATCGCTTATTATCCGTTTGCTTATAATATTCTTCTGCTTCCTTTAAAATCTTGCGACTTTCTTCGTACTCTCCCTTGAACATCAGTCCAATTGCTAAGTTATTGAGAGAAATCGCGCGTTCGTATATACGACCATTTTGTTCAGCAAGCTCAATTGTTTGCTTTGCGTATTTAATCGTTCCGTCGATATCGTCTTGTGCCAACTGCTGGTTCTGTAAAAATATCAATGCTCGAATTTTCGCATTAATTGAATCCAGTCTATCAACCATTTTTAACACCTGCTCTTTGTAGGTAACACTTGCATTGAAGTGTTTTAAATACTCAGGATCCTTTTCATGGTTCATTGCAGGGTTTGATTCAGCCACTTCAACAGCGAGCAAATAATTCATATTCATTAAATTGACGAGTGCTCTTAAACGTCCATATTCATCGCCTACTTCCTCTACTAAATCCATCATGACCTGACTGGCGTCCAATCCTTTGTCATAGCGATGTTGCTCGTAGTAAAGGATAACGAGTTGATCTTGTATTTGTATTTTTACATTTTTATTGTTGAGTTGTGTCGCAAGTTCATCAGCTTTAGAAAGGCTTGAAAATGCACCTGCGTATTCGTTAGAGCGGGCTTGTAAACTGCCAAGCACATAGTAATACCACATTGATAATGCTTGGTCTTCTAAGCAGGTATAATCATTTAAGTAAGGCGTCATTAGCTCATCGCTGGCCATGGTTTTGTTTTGATGCAACTCAATTTGAGTTCCCATTAACGCTAGCCATGCCGCATGAGTATTATGAAAGTCCGTTTTTGTGTTTAATTTTTCATAAATAGCTTGAGCTTGATCGTACTGATCAATCTTTATGTAAAGTTGAAACAATAAAAAGAAGTGTTTGAAAGGAACGGAAGCAGATTCTCTTTCATCATTGAAAAAAGCATTTTCATTTTTTTCGAGCAAACGAATAGCGCCGCGAGGATCCGCCAGTTGTTTTTCCTCAGCCATTTCAAAACGTTCTTGTACCGTTTCGGCACTTGCTAGTTGTATAGTCAAGACGCCAAACAGCAAACAATAAAATTTAGAAATCCAGTTCCTACCCATAATCGTCACACTCTTACGTTGTTGTTATTGGGCTAACCATCGAGTCTAGCCATTTTCATACATTAAAAAACTGTAAATATTTACACTTTTGTCTAAGTGATTTATTTCTAAGTCGCAAATGCGAATTGACACTTTAGATAAAGTGATACCGAGTATTACGAATACAGATGAACTTTCAAGCGAGAATCTCAGGAATCGTTGACAATAAGTACCAATTCATTGTCGTTTTGTACCAAACATCTCTTTTTGCACTTTATCGGCACAAGCAATATCTCTAAAACATTCTTTATATGGCAATTTAATAAAGCGTAAAAAAATTTTCTCAAACCTTCTGACAACCTATTGCGACTTCTGGTTAAACATCAATCAATTTTTTCTTTTAACGTTTATCCCACGCTCAAATCGCAAGAATTGAGTGAGGACCAATTTAAAACTTCGAAACAAAGAGCAACCTTGTTGTTCAATAACAAAATGGAGACAGTTTTATGAAACGTTTTATGCAGATGGGGGCATGTTTGTGTATACAGGCAGCCCTTCTCGCTCCGCTTGAGGCAGCAGAAAAAGTCAACCAATCGGTTGATTTAGGTGGCAGTCGACAAGCGACATGGTACTTACCAGATGGACAACCAGATGGTTGGATTCTTCTACAACATGGTTTCCAAAGAAATAAAAGTCACCTCGATCACATAGCGACGACTTTTATGAATAATGGAATTATGGTGTTAACCATTAACAGCAACTCCACAGGAGGCAACCGGTCGCTTGCACGCGAAATTGCCGATGACTTAATTGACAATCCATTAACACCACCGAATGGCTATCAGTTGCCTTCTAAGCTTGTTTTATCAGGCCACTCTGCGGGTGCACTTATGATGAGTTACACAAGTGGACGCCTCATTGAGCGAGGATTTGGCCAACTTGAAGGCTTGATCATGTACGATCCGGTCGATAAAGATAATGGTATGCAACCAAACAACCAGGCGCTGATCGACACTGGTAAAAAAGTACTATCCATTTTGGCTAACTCTAGTTCTTGTAACTCAAGCAATAATGCATTGTCGCCACTTAGAGCATTATCAGAAAGCTATGTCGGTATTAAATTAACCAGAAACTCAAAGCATACTGATGCTGAGGGCGATTCAACTGGCGGCTTAGGCTCTCTTTTCTGTGGACGACCAACTGATCAGAATGTCAGTTATTTACAAGATTTCGCGGTTAACTGGGCATTGGATATGATCTCAGGATCGACCAATCCAGCTTATTACCCTGGCGGAGCAAAAGTTCAAGAGCTTATTGCAAATAATGATGGTGAGTTGATCAAAGAAATCGTTTCTTTCCCACCAACAGCAGACTTTAACTTTTCAACTAACTTGTTGAGTGTTTCTTTCAGCGACAACAGTAGTGACCAAGATGGCTCTATCATATCTTACAGCTGGGATTTTGGTGACGGTGATGCATCTTCACAACAAAATCCAAACCACAGTTATCAAGCATCAGGGACTTACAATGTCACTCTGACTGTTACCGACGACGACAACCAAGCGACTAGTGTTAGCAAAGTTGTGTCTGTTTCTGACGGTCTTGAAGCTCCTGAGGCAGATTTTAGTTTTGTGGCTAATGAGCTGTCAGTATCGTTTAGCGATGCAAGTTCCGACAACGATGGAACTATCCAATCGTGGGACTGGAATTTTGGTGATGGCTCTTCATCGAATCAAGCCAGCCCAGTTCATACTTATGCTGAAAATGGAACATACAATGTTAGCTTGACGGTTACCGATGAAGACGGTTTAAGTGATACTAAAAGTATGCCTGTTACCGTTCAAAAAATTGAAGGTGGTTTAGAAAATAACTCTGTCATCTCTAATCTATCAGCAGGCAGAGGCGAAGAACTTGATTACTTCATGCAGGTTCCAGCAAATGCATCGAACCTTGTTTTCCAAATTGCTGATGGCTCTGGTGACGCCGATATTTATATTCGCTACGGCGCAGAACCAACTACTAGCACTTACGATTATCGTCCATATCGAAACGGTAACAACGAAACAGTAACCATTGACACTCCTCAAAGCGGTGAATGGTACATAATGATTCGTGGCTACAGTGCATTTAGTGGTGTAACGCTTCGTGCGAGCTATCAAGTTGCTGGTCAAAACTTACCACCAGAAGCCGACTTTAGCTTTGATTATTCAGGAAGCACTGTAAGCTTCACCAATCAAAGCAGCGACGCAGATGGCGAAGTAGCGAGCTATCAATGGAGCTTTGGTGATGGAAGTGAGTCAAGCGACCTTAACCCAAGTCATACTTATGATAGTGCGGGCACCTATAACGTTACCCTTTCAATCGCAGACGACAAAGGCGCGACTGACCAGGTCACCAAAACTGTCACAATTACTGATGATGGCGCAACGCCTCTCGTTAGCGGTCAAGTAATTGAGGGTTTGTCTGGCACTACAGGTAATCAGAAACTCTTTGTACTTGATGTAAGTGCAGGCACATCACAAGCAGAGTTTAGAATATTTGGTGGTGGTGGTGATGCCGATATTTATGTTCGATACGGCGCAGCTCCTACAACTAACACTTATGATTACCGTCCATATCGCTCTGGTAATAACGAAACGGTTACTGTAGGTAGCCCAGCCGCTGGCAAGTGGTACGTTATGGTAAGAGCTTATAGCAACTACAGCGATTTATCGCTTAGTGGTGAAGTGCAGTAAAGAACAACAAAAATAATTATAATGATGATAACTTTAGCCGGGCATTGCCCGGCTTTTTTAGTCCAATAACTTTTGTTTTAAGTGCTGCTCAATAATACTCATATCGGCATAACCCGATATTTCGATTACTTGTCCATTAGTAGTATGAATATCGAAACCCGCTGACTCCTTAAGTTTTGTAACTTTTTCCATATCACTAAATCGAACATCAGCATGGCTGCCTCGATAATGAAATCTGACTCCTTCATCGGTCAGTTGAATGGGATCTTTATTTGATAGCTTTTTTAATAAAGGAAACAGCAACTTGTCCAAACCTACTGCGACTGCAAGAAAACTTAATAAGGAGAGTATTAATTCCAGTGCCCCAATAAAACCTCGACGATCGTTTAAAAAGTCAGCCCATGGAGGAAGAACATCCAGCTCAATCATTAGCATCAGTCCGATGAAAAGAATAACGCCTATAACGGATCTCAAAATACTTTGATAATGAGTTATTGAGGGATAAACTAAGACCTTCTTTTTCTCAATCATAGAAAGGTCGAGTATCTTTACCTTGCGCTTTTGCCACAGCAATTTTTTGATTTTTACCTAATATAATTTTTATTTGTGATAAGGTTTCTTTAGCTAAAATTTTTCTTCGACTTGCAGACCACTGAGAATGGTAAAAAGACTTTATTCGATTCACAACATCTGGAGAATGAGCTGCAAACTGTTCGGCAAGCTTTCTAGCTCGTCCAAAAGCATCTTCGGCTATTTCTGTAACCAATCCAATTTTCTTAGCACAGTTAGCATCAATTACTTCTGCCGTGCTTGCCAATTTAATCGCATCATCTACTTTTAACAGTTCAGTAAGCGCGAGAGTACCCCCCATATCGGGAATTAATCCCCACTTAGCTTCCATAATAGACAATGACGTATCAGGCTCAACAATACGAAAATCCGCTCCGAGTGCAATTTGTAATCCCCCTCCCCACACTTTTCCATGCAGAACTGCAATCACAGGTACTTTTAAATCACGCCAACCAACGGAAACTCGCTGAGCCAAGTTAGCGTTGCCGGGTAACCATTTCCAAAGTAACTTGATGCCATTAATCGGTTTGGCCAACACTGCTTTTACATCTAAACCAGAGCAAAAACTGGCTCCATTTCCTTTTAATATTACCACTCGAATAGTGCGTTGTTTACTCAACCGTTTGATCACTTCATCGATGGCTAAAAACATCTCAAAATCTAAGGCATTGTGACGTTGAGGTTGATTCAATGACACAATAGCTATCGAATGTTCAATAACAACATCGACCCGATCTCGAAAATTTTTATTTTCTATAATCATTTGATTTCTCGAAAGTCATCCAAGTTATTAGAAGTATCGATACCTATACGTTTTGCTCGTTTTCTCCATTGCTTACGAGCAAGCTGCTGCATATCGGCGATGGTGTCTACTTCATCCATAATTTCGAGTCCTAAAATTGTTTCCACAATGTCTTCCATTGTCACAATTCCAGTTAAGCCGCCATACTCATCAACGAGTGCTGCTATATGTTCACGACGCTCCATCATTTTATCGAACAGTTCTTTTAATGGTGTAGTATCGATAACCACTAACATTTCACGGCGACAATCAAACACATGAGACGTCCCTTCACCAAGTGCAGCCTTCAAAAACAAATCACTTTTAATGACATAGCCTCGAATATTTTCCTTATGATCATGAAAAACAGGGAAACGAGAAAAGCGGCTATCGGCAAACTTTTCAACCGCTTGAGCAATTGTCATAGTTTCATCCATTGCAACAACAACAGGTCTCGGAGTCATGACATCCTTGGCAAGAAGCGATTTAAAAAACACCATATTCTTAAATGCGCTTGCTTCAGTTTCATCAAAAATTCCCTGCTCAGCACCCCGGTCAGCCATCGCAGCAAATTCTTCCCTCGTAAAACTTATGCTGTGGCCATCGCTTCCTATAAGCCCGGTGATTTTCTGACAAAACCAGACCAGAGGAGATAATAAAAATATCATTCCTTTTAAAGTCACAACAGTAAAATAGGTCAGCTTCCGCCAATATCTCGCGCCTAAAGTTTTTGGAATTATTTCTGAAAAAATCAAAATTAATAAAGTTAAAACTGCAGAGGTCAGACTTAAGTATGCATTTCCAAAAACCACCTGAGCTTGAGCACCCACTCCTGCAGCCCCAACTGTATGTGCAATTGTATTTAAACTTAAGATTGTCGCTAATGGTCTATCAATATCACTTTTCATATTCTTTAAAGCAAGAGCATGAGACTCACCATCAGACTCAAGCATAGCCACATATGAATCTGAAATTGACAATAGTACTGCTTCTAGAATAGAACAAAGAAAAGAGACCCCAATCGCCAATACCAAGTAAAAAATTAATAAGGTCATAAACCACCTGAAATCCAAAAAGTTGACGCCAGTCTAGAGAGCCAACTCACTAAAATCAAGAATATTTGGTTTTCAAGGTCAGAGCCTATTTAAGCTCTTTTCTATGGAACTGGTTTGATTGGTGTTGGCTCAAACAGGCTGGATTCACCGGTCACGATAACTATCTGTTTATCTAATGATAATGAAAGATCAAATTTCATGTATTCCGCACTCCCGCTTTATGCCAAAAAAGCGAGTGTCTTCTTCATTCATTTCCCCTGATACCGGGACCGTGGTGTGCTTATCGCCAATAGAAACGTACCCTTTGTACCAAAGTGGATGATAATCAAGATGATACTTTGTTAAATATCGATGAATATCGCGATTGGTCCAATCTGCAATCGGATGCAGTTTGAATCTTTCTTGCTGAGGCCGAAGAAAATCGATCGCTTGTCGAGACTGAGATTGCTCACGCCTTAGCCCGGCATACCAAGTTTTTATCCCGAGCTTTTCCAGAGCATTGATCAAAGGATCAACTTTGTTAATACGATTATACTCCTCTATACCGTCTACGCCTTTATTCCAAAGCTCTCCAAACCGAGCTTCTTGCCAAGCGGGTGAGATATCAGAGCGAAACACTTTTAGATTTAAATCAAGCTGATCCGTTAATCGATCAATAAACTGATAAGTCTCAGAAAATAAATACCCTGTATCAACTAAAATAACAGGAATTCCGGGAGCAACTTGCTGAAACAAATGCAAACTTACCGCTGACTGCACACCAAAACTCGACGTTAACGCATGGTCACCTGGCAATGACTTAAGAGCCCACTCAATTCGTTCGACTGTTTTAAGATTAGCCAAATTTTTATTGGCTTTTGAAAAGTCAAACGTATCAGTATCGACAAGTTGTTGGTTCGATTTAACACAATTTAATGACATAAAACTGTTCTCTGTTTTTAATCAACCTTCTAACTTGCCTGAGCAGTTTGCAGTTCAAGGTGGAAATCCCGTGGACTGTTAGTTGACGTTACAATTCCAACACGCTCGATAAAGTCACCAAAGTGCTCCTTTGAGTTAGACTCGTTTTTGTACCTTTGCAACAGTTGCTCGATAACTCGAAGTATTTCAGTTTCATCAATATTGTCCCGGTAAATAACACCGAGACGCTGACCAAAATGTCCAGCACCTAAAAATAAATTGTATTTTCCAGGACCTTTACCAACCAAGCCAATTTCGGCAAGATAGGGTCTCGCACACCCGTTAGGGCAACCTGTCATTCGAATTGTTATTGGGCGCTCCGATAGCCCATATTTGTCTTGCAGTTGCTCAATTTTATCCAATAATGTCGGCATATATCTTTCAGCTTCTGCCATTCCCAATGAACAGGTAGGTAAACTTACACAAGCCATTGCGTGTCGACGAAGTTTTGAAACTTGCTCTCCGGTAATCAAATTATGTAGCTTGACCAACTGTTCAATTTTCGGTTTATCGGTTTCAGAAATATTAGCGACAATTAAGTTTTGATTCGGTGTTAATCGAAAATCGCCTTTGTGAACTTCAGCAATTGCTCTTAATCCGGAACGCAACCGATAATCACCAGAATCTTTGATCCGTCCATTTTCAATGTATAGATTTAAATGCCAACGATCATCATGACCTTTAATCCAACCGTAACGGTCACTGTTACTGATAAATTCAAAAGGTTGCGTTTTTAAAAGCTGATATCCGAGTCGTGATTCTAACTCGCGCTTAAACCAATCTATGCCTCGAACTGCAATAGTGTATTTGAATCGAGCCAACTTTCTTTCAACACGATTGCCATAATCACGCTGTATTTTTACAACTTGCTCTGCAACAGCCAACACTTGTTGAGGAAAGCAAAAACCTATGACATCTGCCACTCTTGGGAAAGTTTCGGGATCACCATGAGTCATTCCCATTCCACCACCTACGGTGACATTAAACCCCAGCAAATGGCCTTCTTTGATAATCGCAATAAACCCAAGATCGTGTGCGAAAACATCAACATCGTTGTAAGGAGGAATAGCGACAACCGTTTTAAATTTTCGAGGTAAATAATGCTTACCATAAATCGGCTCTTCAATATTATCGACGTCTTGCTTTGTCGGATACTTTTCACCATCTAACCAAACTTCATGGTAGGCACGTGTGTTGGGCAGTAAATGTTCGCTAATACGTACTGCCCATTGATACACTTCTTGATGTGCTTTTGTTTCAATCGGATTCGGATTACACATTACATTACGATTTACATCGCCACAGGCGGCAATAGAGTCGATCAGTGCTTCATCCATCGCTTGTAATGTAGGCCGCAAATTACCTTTAACAATACCGTGTAGCTGGAAAGCCTGTCGGGTTGTTAAACGAATCGTATCATTTCCATACTGACCAGCAATGGAATCCATTGTTAGCCATTGATGAGGACTTGCAATACCACCCGGTACTCTTGCTCTTAACATAAAACTGAACTTTGGTTCGAGTTTTCTTTTTCGACGCTCATTGCGCTGATCACGATCATCCTGCTGATAAATGCCGTGAAATTTAATCAACTGTTGATCATCAATGGCGACTTGACCAGTGATTCGATCAGCAAGACTGTTATCAATCGATCCTCGTAAATAACGACTGTTCTCTTTAATATATTCATTAGCGGCAAGATTATCGGGAAGTTCGCTTTGCTCAATGTATGAGAGCAAATGAAACTTACCTGAAACTTGCTTTGCAACTTTGTCAGTCATTAGTAAACATCCTTCTGATATCGGCCCTGTTTTTTAAGGGCGAGTAATTCGAGCTTTGCCTGTTCTTCAGAAACGCAAGATTGAGAAGCAATAATTTGAATTAGAGCAACGTCGACACTTTTGCCAAGTGTTTTTTGAGCGCCACACAAATAGAGGTGTGCACCCTTCTTAATCCACTGAAATACCTCTTCGGACTTGCTAAGTAGTTTATCTTGCACATAGACTTTCTCTGCCTGGTCTCTAGAAAATGCCAAATCAAGTTTAGACAACACACCATCTTTCAAATGCTTTTGCCATTCCAGTTGATATAAGAAATCTTCCGTAAAATGTTGATTACCAAAAAACAACCAGCTTTCTCCAATTGGAGACTCATCCAAATTGGAACGCTCCTGAACAAAACTTCGAAAAGGAGCAACTCCCGTTCCTGCCCCGATCATAATGATTGGAGTTTGGGCACTATCAGGTAATTTAAAATGTTTATTCGGTTCCACGTATACTCTAACTTTATCGCCTTCTTTTACTCGAGAAAGATAGTCGCTCGCTGCTCCAAACCGGACATTCCCGTTTCGTTCCTCTGCAACTAAACCAACAGTTAAGTGAACTTCTTCCTCTACTTCGATTTGACTACTGGCAATTGAGTATAAGCGAGGTGTTATCGAGCGAAGTTGCGACAAAAACTCATCAGGTTTTACGTTGACCGGATATTGTTTTAATAACTCAACTACTTGTGAAATTTCGATTAACTCTCTGAGTTTTTCTTTCGATGCGACGATCTCTTTAAGAGAGTTAGATTGATTTTTTTCTGATATCCATTTGACAAAACCAGGCGTTACTTGCGTCAACTCAAGGTCATATTTTAAATACTCTCTCAGTGAACGCTCCTTGCTGTCCAATAAAATCAACTCTTCACTATTCCAGTTTTGAATCTCGATAATTTCATTTATCAAATCATCACTGTTCACTGGCCAGACGCCGAGCGAATCCCCCGGCTGATATTCAATACCACTTTCATTTAAATCTATTTCTACATGAAAGGTTGATTTATTAGCGTCTGGCGAGGTTATCGGATAAACACTTAAGATTTCTGCTAAATAAGGGTTTAACTTGTTGAACTCTTGAGTTGTGCTGATAACTTTTAATTGAGGCTTTGAATTCGTTTCGCTAACACAAGCTTTTGGTGAACTTTCAAGAGACGCTTTTTGAGTATCAACCGACTCCTGTTTCAATATATCCACTATCAAAGAGTTCCAATTATCGACGTCAGACTGGTAATCAACATCGCAATCAATACGGTCAAATAAACGCTTTGCACCAGCTTTCGAAAAAGCAGCATCAAAATCTTTTGCAGTTTGGCAAAAGTATTCGTAGCTTGTATCGCCTAAACCGAGAACTGCAAACTCTAAAGTATTCGAGACAGAAAACTTTTTCGAATGAACAAATTCGTGTAATTCAAGAGCATCGTCAGGTGGCTCACCTTCGCCGTGAGTACTAACCACAATAAATACTCTTTCAAGCTTTTTTAAATGCTTCGGATTAAACTCAGACATATCAACCAATTTTGCGTCGATATCAAAGCTCAGTAATGCTTTATGTAACTGCTCTGCAACACCTCTAGCATTACCTGTTTGAGAGCCATAAAGAATGGTTGATTGCTTTCGCTTTTCTGACTGCTGATTTTCATCTAACTGCAAGGAATTCTGACTCACTTGTGAGTTAGTCGACAGTGCAGAGACGATTTCTGCGCTCTCACCGATCACCGACTTGAGATCACGAATACCCGCACTTGCTCCTATCGCGGCGACACCGGCAAGATACCCACCCAACCAGTTGACTTGCTCGATTGACATCTCACAGAGAGCTTCGTTTACTTTTTTGACCTGCTCTTTGGATAAAGGAGAGGCAAACTCCTGAATTAAGTTAGCCAGCATTTTAAAATCCAAACTAATTAAGATACTGGCAAGGGTATGAAATCGAGCAGATGAATAGAACGAATGTGGCGATATGCCAACCAAACTTTTGGGAATAAAGGCCCAGCAATATTAGTAGACTGAGCCTAACGAAAAATAATACTCGATTGTTAGAGCGCTAGCCTTTTTGCTCCATAGCGCAGTCATACACTGCCTTGGCAACTGCTAGGTGAGCTTCTTTATTCAGAGCAGAGGGAACCAAAGCATCTTCTTTGGCTAAGCTGGACAAGGTTTCTGCAGCCGCTATTTTCATTTGGTGAGTTATATCACGTACTCCAGCGTCCAAAGTCCCACGAAACAGTCCAGGAAACGCCAACATGTTGTTCACAGTTTTGCCATCAGTAGCAAACGCGGCTCCATGTTCGAGTGCAACTTCGGGCTCAATTTCTGGATCAGGGTTGGTCAACGCCATAATGATTTGCCCTTCCCGAACCATCTCCGGCTTTATTAGTCCTTTTACTCCAGTTGTCGCAACCACAATATCTGCTTTTTCCATTAGCACTTCAAGCGAAACTGGAGTACCACCGTCTCCCCTTAATTTCTTTTTAGCTTTTTCGTTGATATCGGCGCCCAGCACATCCCTAACACCATATTCGAGTAGTAAGCTGCAAATCCCCATGCCAGCAGCGCCTAACCCTATCTGACCAAAAACTTTATCTTTAATGCACATGCCAACACGACGAGTTGCCGTGAGCAAAGCGGCTAGAGTAACAATTGCAGTGCCGTGCTGATCATCATGGAACACCGGTTTATCTAACCGCTGCACTAATTCTGTTTCAATTTGAAAGCATTCGGGCGCTTTAATATCTTCCAGCAAAATGGCGCCAAAAGAAGACGCAATACATTCTACTGTTTCAATAATTCTTAAAGGATCTTTTTCTTTTAATAAAATCGGTACGCCAGAAATACCAACTAACTCTGAGAAAATTGCGGCTTTACCTTCCATAACCGGTAAACCAGCTTCAGGTCCTATATCGCCGAGCCCGAGAATGGCTGTTCCATCCGTTACAATCGCGACGGTATTTTGAATATTGGTGTATTCTTTAATTTTTTCTGGATCCGCTTGAATTGCCTGACATACTCGCGCAACGCCGGGCGTGTAAACATCACGTAAAACTTCAAGTGAATTAATTTCGATACTGGATTGGGTTTTTATTTTTCCGCCTTTATGACGGTTAAAAACACGATCGGATTTTCCGACTATTTTAGTTTCAGGCAGCTGATTAATTTGGTCCACCAGTACCTGCATATCAAAAGAATCATCGTATTCAATCGTTAATTCCCATACAGTATCTTTGTAAAGTCTGCGAATTGCATTCAACCCTTCTACCGTAATTCCCATATCACCGACAATAGACAGTACTTTTGCCATATTACCGGGTTGGTGTGGCGCTTCTACCAATAACACTTCGACTATTTTCATCGTTATTCCGAATATAAAATTAAATGCGGTATATCCATTGTGATTATTTCAAAAACTTGGTGTTTCAATAATTATTGAGTCAACCAAATCAAACATATTCTGTCTAACCGATTTTTGATAACTGTGCGAGTCTTCAACATAAACAGTGTATATACTAATTATGTTGATAAATACCTCATCATCAACTTTCCTCATGCAGTTAATATAATTCGTTCGGTCAAGTTTTGAAGAATGACAGAGGTATCCATTCTCTTTACTAAATTTTTCAATAATCATTTCGTTGTCTTTCTCATTTTCTTCGATAAAAGACTGATACTCGAGCTGAATTTTACTTAAGTTTGCATTTTCAGATTGACTAGGTGAGTACTTTTTTAATGACACCATTAAAGTTTGAGACGCATCAACTTGAGTTAAAAAGCCTCCGCCATAATCAATCATAAACTTAGAAAGTATCACTCCCAAAAAATTTGAAAATTGCTCTTCATTTCTGAAGATGATATTCTCGGATTGGAGAACAGGCACAGCTGACGATAAGCCAGATGGTTGGTAAAAGCTGATTTTAGTTTGGTTATAATAAAACTCGAGCAGAACCTTTGGTTTAATTAAGGCACAGCTCGCCAGAAAAAGAAACATCATACATGTTATTAACTTGAACCTTTTCATACAGCTTCAACCGTTCTTGTAAGAGTTCCTAGAAGCAAATCAATTAGCCCCAATTTAAAGCGAGCAAGCAGGTTTTACTCCAGAGTTCCGAGCTTGTTGAAATACAGGCATAACTTGATTCATCAACTTATTTAAGTCTTTAATCCGTGTTTCTTCAGATGGATGCGTTGAGAAAAACTCTGGAACACCGCTACTTCCTTTTGCGGCCATTTTTTTCCACAACTCAACCGCTTGTTGAGGATCAAAACCTGCTTGCGCCATCATTTTTAGCCCGATCTCATCCGCTTCACTTTCATGATCACGACTGTATTTTAGTACCACACCTTGAGTCGCAAGCCCAAGAGCCCCCAAAGCGAGTTGCGTTTCAGCCGTTTGTTCGCCTGCAAGGATGGCTGCAGCCGTCATTCCCACTTGAGCTAATGTACCCTGACTCATTCTCTCATTACCATGTTGAGCCCACACATGACCGACTTCATGACCTATAACAGCCGCCAACATGGCTTGGTTATCCACTAAAGATATCATTCCAGAGTTTACGCCTATTTTTGCACCGGGTAAGGCAAATGCATTCGGGCTATCATCTTTAAACACATTCACTTCCCAGTTCATGTTTTTCATATCACCCGGCAAATAGGGTATTAATTGATCAGTAATGCAACGCACATACTTTGTCGCTTTAGAACTGCCTAAAAGAGGCTGCTCTTTTTTCATATTATCGTAAGCAGCAATACCCATTTGAGACATTTGATTACCGGAGTAAAGTAAAACCTGTTTACGACCAGTAGGAGAAACAGCACAAGCAACCATTAAAACCGAAAAACAACTTAAGACAATCATTTTACGCATAATCAAATGCTCCTATTTGAATTTTATTCTCGTGATGATAGGCGTATAAGCATGCAATTACAATTTTCGAAGATTAAATTCAGATTACTATCGTCATCATAATTTGAAACTCGAACGACTTATATCGAAAGACGTTATTTCCTTACTCTGATGCAAATTATTCTTACGTGTTTAAGAAGATTGTTGAGTTAAATATCAAAATTAATTTGTCGAATTAAGCAAAACATACTGTATTTATAAAGTTAGTGTGCTGTCGTAGTTAATTTACAAAATAAATATTGTGATCTATTCCTGAAACTTAAGCCTGCGACATCAAGCACCGGAGCGCCCTCGAAGTATAAGTTGAGGTATAAATATAACAGCTCAACTAGATAAAGTTACCTTTTTTAATGTACTGATAGGTAATACAGGATCGACTGAGTCGGCATTCGGGACTGCGAACAAGTCATTTCGATTCTGACTCAAAGTAAACTTAAAACTCAGAAATAAAAAAGCCGCTACAATGAGCGGCTTTTCGAAATTTGGTGGGTCGTGCAGGATTCGAACCTGCGACCAATTGATTAAAAGTCAACTGCTCTACC